>CAMTVV010000204.1:0-14914 GCA_947085305.1 uncultured Nitrospiraceae bacterium | reverse complement strand
CTGGAGTTCAGACGTGTGCTCTTCCGATCTAATTATTTTGAGTACTGGCTGGTGGATAAAGGGAAAGCGACCTATCATAACAGTTGGGTGACAGGAAGAAGAATCTGTCCATGAACTTTTTTCTTTTGAATGTGCTTGCCTTTTTCATGCATCAGATATTCGAGTTATAGGAAAAAACTATGTGATCCTCTCCGGGTGAGTATAAACATTGAACCGGTTGCCCCTCACAAATCCTACGACGGTGACACCCCTCTTTTCCGCAATCTCCACGGCAAGATTGGTGGGCGCTGTGCGCGTCGCAAGAATGGGGATGCCCCATCGGGAGCATTTTGATGAGATCTCCGAAGATATCCTCCCACTGGCAAGCATAATCTTTCCTGAGAACGGGATATTCTCGAGTAAGGCATAGCCGATGACCTTGTCCACTGCGTTATGCCTTCCGATGTCTTCGGCGAAACACACAATAACCTTGCCATCGGAAAGGGCTGCGCTGTGAATACACCCGGTAAGCCTGTAAAGTTCCGACCGTGCCTGGAAATCTCTGAAAATATACCTCAAACTAGCCCTGTCGATGGTGAAAGGGTCCGTTATCGGCTTTGCATCGATCTTTTTCTCGAAGGTGACTCCGCCGACACACCCGGAGGTGATGGTCTTCCCTTCTGTAACAACCTCCCCTTCAGCAGGGACATCCACCAGAATCTCATCACCGAACAGAATGCTCATCCTGTCCGCGCACCAGTTTCCCCTGATGATCCCCTCGGTCATCAAAAGACCGACTACAAGTTCCTTGACCATGTGAGGCGTGCAATAAAGACTGACGATCTCCTTTCCGTTCACGGATATCCGCACCTTTTTCTCAAGGGCGACAAGGTCCTCCATCTCCTCAAAAGAACCGTCTGTATGCTTGCAGATTCTTCTCCTGACAGCGCGATCCATAATGGATTATAAATATTCCGGCACACGCCCGTCAAATTTCGACCCGGATGGTCTTGATAAACAAAGTGTCTATTTCTGTTGAATCTGCCGAGTGTTACTGATATAATTAAGAAAACTCCTGTAGGATGTTTTTTCAGCAGATGCACACAAAGAAACATAGATACCACAGCGCCGCAAGAGAACACCCGTTCCAAAAGGCATCTTCCCTGGTTCCCCTTTTGTGCTTCCTTTTTTCTCTCTTCATCTCCTCCCCTCTTTTTCCGTCTTCCGCACTCGCCGGCGTTCGCGGCGCCGGTTCCGCTGAGGCCGTCTCAACCCTCAGGAAGGGAAAGGAATTGCTCGAAAAAGAAAAGTATGGAGAGGCGCTGAAGAGTCTCGATACAGCATCTGCCGAGCTCCCGGTCATGGGCGATTATACCCTCTTCTTTATGGCAAGGGCATACAACGGGCTGGAGCGCTTTGACGAATCCGCCCGCTGCATCGATGAGCTTTTAAAAACATATCCGGATTCGCCGCTTAAGAAAAGGGCAAGGGCGTTGCAGATCGATAATATCCTCCTCGCCAGGGATGCAGCCCGGCAGAGTCAGAAATCCCCTGGAAACGGATTTCCGACTCCTCTTTCACCCCAGAAGAGTGAAGAGGCGCTTAAGTATATCGAGGCATATGTTACAGATTATCCCGAGGATGCCGAGATGAGCTTTTTCTTTGCACGGCTGCTGAAGAAACTGGGAAAGACGGACAGGGCAAAGAAGTTGTTCGTTAAAATCTATATCGGCAACAATTCATTTTCAGAGCTGGCCCGTCAGGAGGCGCTGCCACCGGATATAACGCCGGAAGATATGTTTGCAAAGGCTTCAAATCTGATGAAAGCCTTTGAACACAAGAAGGCGGAGGCCATTCTGAGAAAAATCCTCCCCACGGCCAGGGAACCGTTAAAGGAAGAGGCGCTGAAAACCCTGGGCCAGGCCCTTTTCAGACAGAAGAGATACAAGGAGGCCAGTGAAGTTTTTTTGAAAGCAGGGGATATTTATGACGGCTCGAGGTCTCTTTACAGGGCTGGAGAGTTTGGCGCGTTCAGGGAAACGGTTTCCAGGCTCATTTCCATGGAAGATAAACGCGCCGGATCCCTTCTCATTGCTTACGCGGCAAAGAAGCGGAGAGAAGGCAGGACAGAAGAAGCCCTCGAAATTTATCAGGATGTGAAAGAGAGATACCCCTTGCTCACAGAAGATGCGTTATGGGGCGTCGCCTGGACCCACTATCGGAGCGGCAGCTTCAGGAAGGCAGCGGAGGTCCTGACAACCCTGAGTGACCGATATCCCGGCTCCCGGTATTCTTACTGGAAACAGCGTTCAAGTGAACAGGAAACCCTTGCCGGCAGTTCAGAGGGCCACAGTGAAGACATGCGCCTTCGCCCTCAAAGCGACAAGACCGTCACTCTTCCGGACGAAAAGGGCTTCCGGAAGGATTTTTACCGTTTGCTCGCTTATGTCAGGGATATGGACAATTTCAGCGGTCGTCCTGTGAGCAGGGCAAACTGGACGCGTCCCGGCCGTGCATCCCTTAATGACGGCCGGCAAGTCCTCGAGCCGCAGCAGCTTCCCCCGGACATCCTTCCCCTGTACGAGCGCTTCGCCATCCTGATGGAGCTGGGGATGAAGGATGATGCCATTGGCGAGCTGGTTCGCATATCAAACAGGATCACAAAGCCCGAACTGCTCATCTCCCTTTGCAGGCTGTTGCAGGGAGCCGGAGCGTACAAGCGGTCCATAAGCATGATATCACGCTTCTCTGACGAAAAGGGGCTGAAATTGGATGACGGCGCTGAGGTTGCTGATATCCTCTACCCTCTGGCATACTGGCCGACAGTGAGCGAAATATCCGTCCTCTATGCTCTTGATCCATTTATCCTTTTGGCGGTGATCAGGGAAGAAAGCCGCTTTGACCCTTACGCCCGTTCCATCGCCGGAGCCCTCGGCCTTATGCAGATAATGCCTCACACTGCCTTCAGTCTCGACAAACACCTCAAAATGGATATTGCAGACGCATCCGAGATCTACAATGTCAGAATAAATATCACTGTGGGGGCTTATTACCTGAACTCTCTCTTGAAGGAATTCGGCTCATTGCCCGTGGCCCTTGCCGCCTATAACGCCGGGCACGACAGGGTAAGGGAATGGATAAAGGAGGGCGGGTACAAAGCATACGACGAATTCATTGAGGATATACCATTTGACGAGACGAGGAATTATGTGAAGCGCGTGTTGCTGACCTATTTCACCTATCTGAGCCTCGGGGACAGGCAGGAGAGAGGGAATTGAACCATTATGAAGAAAACGCTTTTTGATGACGAAACCTTTGCAAATATCACTAAGGAGGACAAGCCATTGGACAGACTGAAGAACCTGGATGAAAAGATCGCCGGCGCAGTGAACAAGGTCAAGGCCCTGAAGGAAGAAAAGGCTGCGCTGGAACGGAGGATTAAAGAAATGGAAACACAGCTTGACGAGAAGAATCAGGAAGTGGAGAGGCTCTCCTCAGAAAAAGACGCCATAAGGAGCCAGCTGGAAGATTTGTTGAACGAACTCGAAACCGTTGACCTGGGATAGAGCAATGGGTTCAGTCGAAGTCTATATACTCGGACAGAAATATACCATAAAAGGCGATGCGCCGGAAGAATATATCCGTCAGCTTGCAGAATACGTCACCGTCAAGATAAGAGAGGTTTCTGACGTCTCACCCACGATCACTCCCCTGAAGGCCTCGATCCTGGCAGCAATTACTATTGCAGACGAGCTGCACAAGCTTAAAAACGAGCAGGAGGACATCGCAAAAAGCATCGAAGAAAAGACCGTTGCATTGACGCGGTTATTTGAGTGATCTATAAATCGTTGATTTGAATATTTCTGAACAGTTTTTTGTTATAATTGAACACGGTGATAGAAAAAGATCAGTCCATGGTATTCAGGAAGATCGAGGACGAGACGATCCTCGTCCCCATAAGAAGCAATGTGGGGGATCTCGACAACATTTACGTCTTGAACGAGGTCGGCGCCAGGATATGGGAGCTTATCGACGGAAAAAGGGATATAGAAGAGATCATCACCGCGATCTCTTCTGAATATGAGACAACTCCCGAAGAGGCTGAGAAGGATATAGAGGAATTCCTAAAGGGCCTTGAATCAGTCGGCGCGGTAAGGACAAAGTAGTTATGGAGTGCACTGGTATTCCGGAACTGAGATATTCGGAATGGAGCGAATCGCTCCATAAAAAAGTGCAGGACAAAAGACCCCCCCTTTCCGGCAGTCTTGAACTCACCTTCAGATGTAACAACAACTGCATCCACTGCTACTGTAACACACCTCCAAACGATGCCTCTGAAATGGCCAGGGAGATGGACACCGGCATGATCAGGGACATAATCAGTCAACTCGCGGATCAGGGCTGCCTCTGGCTTCTTCTCACAGGCGGGGAACCATTCCTCAGGCCGGATTTCAAAGAAATATACCTCCATGCCAAGAAAAAAGGGATTCTTGTAACCCTTTTCTCTAATGGAACTCTGATTGACGAGAGGATTGCAGATTTCCTCGCAGAATGGAGGCCCTTTTCAACTGAGATAACCCTTTACGGTGCGACAGAGAAGACCTATGAAGAGATTACGAGAGTGAAAGGCTCATACAGGCGCTGCATAGGGGGAATAGAGCTCCTTATCGAAAGAAAAGTGCCTCTCAAGTTAAAGACCATGGCGATGAGACAGAACTTCCATGAAATCCCTCTTATGAAGACTTATGCTGAAAGCCTCGGCCTCCAATTCAGGTTCGATCCGATGGTGAACAGCCGTCTGGATACGAACAAAGGACCATTATCCGCAAGGCTTAAGCCGGAAGAGATTGTAAGGCTTGATATGGAGGATGAAAAAAGGGCTGAGGAGTGGAAAAAATCCTTTAATGAACATGCCGGACCGCCTGGGTCAGACAGGCTCTATATCTGTGGCGCAGGGCTTGACTCCTTCCATATCGACCCCTACGGCAACCTCTCGATATGTATAATATCAAGAAAAGAACAATATAATTTAAAGATTGGAACTTTCAGGGAAGGCTGGTATAATTTTATTGAAAGGATGAGAGAGATAACACTAAGGACAAACATAAAATGCAGGGAGTGCAATATTGCAAATCTATGCGGACAGTGTCCAGGATGGTCGCAGGTGGAGTTGGGTGATAACGAAACCCCTGTGGAATTTTTATGCGAAGTCGCACACAAGAGGGCAGAGGCATTCGGGGTAGAAATCAGTTAAATAGGAAGGAGGGCAGATGAAAAAACCCTATAAGAAACCGGAGATAAAGAAGGTGGAGCTTAAGCCTGAGGAGGCTACTCTCTCATGCGGCAAATGCCCTGGAAATGCGGCTTCACCACCTCAGTGCAATAAAATAGGGCTTCCCACGAAACAATCCTGACGAATGACTGCAAACTCGCTCAGGTTTACAATTGGGGAGCTGTCAGTTGCGATCACAGGCGGTAAACAATACAGCGTATCGGGCCCCTACAGGAAATTTTTCGATTCCATAACGGCCATACCTGAGAGCGTTGATTTCAATATTGATATATCACCAAACAAGGCCCCGCTGAGGCTTTCTCCCACGGAATGTCTCTTCCAATCCGGTGGTGCATGGACGCTATACAAAGACGATACCGGTCACACAATCATTATTTCGGGACAGAGGGAACTGATCATTGACAAGCCGTTGCGCCATGGGAGGCTCTATGCGGAGACACAACAGAACGGCGATTCGGATTCCGTCCCCTTCTTCTATCCTCTTGATATCGTACTGGTAATAAGTCTTCTCCCGTACCGCTCAGGCGTCCTTGTTCATGCGTGCGGTATTGATGACACTGGACAAGGGCTTCTTTTTCTCGGAACCTCGGGCGCGGGAAAGAGCACCACTGCGAGGCTTTGGGCTGATGAAACCGGGGTAAAGGTGTTAAGTGACGACAGGATTATCATCAGGGAAATAAATAATTCCTTCATTGCCTACGGAACACCCTGGCATGGAGAGCTAAACGTGTGCGACCCCGGCAGCGTTGCCATAGAGAAAATGTTCTTTCTGGAACAGTCAGACAGAAATTATGCAAAGCCCCTTTCTCCGGTGGAGGCTGCCACAAGAATGTTTGTCCGATGTTTCCCCACGTTCTGGGATAAGAAAGGCATGGAGTTTACGCTCTCTGTTATAGACAGAGTTGTAAGCAATGTCCCCTGCTACGAACTTGGGTTTGTAGCTGATAGAAGCGCGGTCAGTTTTGTGAGAGGACTGGAGTAGAGTCATGAGCAGAGGAGTACATATTTCGAGGGAACTTCTGGACAGCGGCATCGATATCCGCATCCGGACGCGCGGTTCATCCATGTTTCCCCTCATCGGGACAGGAGACAGGATAACTATTAGCCCTGAGAAGAGCCCGGTCATCGGCGATATCATCGTCCTTAGAAGAGATGACCACATGGTCTGCCACAGGCTTGTAAGGGTATTTGAAAAGGACGGTATCAGATATTTCCAGACCTGCGGGGATTCATTCCTTCAGCTCGATGAGCCGGTCACTTCCGACCGGATAGCCGGAAAGGTGGTAGCCATCGAACGGGGAGATATATCCCTCGTGAGAAAACTTCTCCTTATGAGCTATCCTGCCCTGAGATATGGCCGCCTGAATGCTTTCCTAATCCTTACCCTGACAAAAATCAGAAACGTGTTCTCCCGCAAAGAAAAAAAGTAAAGACCTGACTTTTTCTGCAACCCTGCGATATCTGCCGCCACACATGCCATGCCCTTTTGTTGTATAATTTACTTATGTCGTATTTAATAGCCCTTGCAGGTAAAGGCGGGACAGGCAAGACAAGCATCGCCGCCCTCAGCGTCAGGTACCTCACCGAGAACCGGAAGGGACCGATCCTCGCGGTGGACGCTGACAGCAATTCATGCCTCAATGAGGCATTGGGCATTCCTATCCATACAACTGTCGGCCGCCTGCGGGAAGAGTCCCTCCAGACGGTGCGGAGTGGCGCGGACCGTCCTGGCGGAATGAGCATGGAGCAGCTCTTTGACTACCAGGTTCAGCAGTCTGTTATCGAATCAAGGGGAGTGGATCTCCTGGTGATGGGCAGGCCTGAAGGCCCTGGATGCTACTGCGCCGCCAACAACATCATCAGGAAATATACTGACAAGCTCGCGGAGACGTATCCCTATATCGTCATTGACAACGAGGCTGGCATGGAGCATCTCTCGAGACGGACCACTCACAAGGTCGACCTTCTGCTCATCGTAAGCGATCCCACTGTGAAGGGTGTCCAGACCGCCAGGAGGATCAACGAGCTTGTGGATGAGCTGCAACTGGAAATCGACAAGAGGATACTCATCATTAACAGAGTTTCCGGCGCTGACGGGACAAAACTGAAGAAGCTGGCAGAGGATTACGGACTTACCGTGGGAGGACTGGTCCCTCAGGACGATACCATATTCGAATATGACCTTAACGGCAGACCGGTCTTTACGCTTCCCGGGGATTCCCCGGCCCTGAACAGCCTTTGCAGGATTCTTGACTCCCTGAAAATTCCATAGGAATACGATGAAGGTTCTGATGCACATCTGCTGTTCAAGCTGCAGCCTCTATCCGCTGAAAAACTTCCTCGCAAAAGGGATAGAGGTAAAGGGCCTGTGGTTTAACCCCAATATCCATCCGTATCAGGAATATCGCCTCCGCCTCGACTCCCTCATGAAGCTCCAGAAGCTCTGGGACCTGGATGTGGAGTACGCAGATCATTACGGCATTGATGACTTTGTCCGGGCAATCGGGAATCCGGATGAAGACCGTTGTGTCCGTTGCTATGCAATGCGCCTTGAGGAAACCGCAAAGGCCGCAAAAAAAATGAACCTTGACGGGTTCACCACATCCCTCCTCGTCAGCCCATACCAGAAATTCGAGGGTATTGTCAGCGTGGGGAGGGAAATGGGGAAAAGGCATTCCATTCCCTTTTATGAGGAGGACTTCAGGGCAGGCTATATGGAGAATATTGGCTTGTCAAGGGAACTCGGCCTCTACAGGCAGAAGTATTGCGGGTGTATGTTCTCAGAAATGGAGAGACAGATTGCTTCGTCGGCCATAAAGACCTCCTCGCCGCAGAGACGGCGGGGTATCCTAAAATCTCCCCTCCCTTAACGGGAGGGGATGAAGGGGAGGGTGCCCAATTAGTTTCAATCACCCCCACCCTCACCCTCCCCCGTCAAGGGGGAGGGAAGTACAAGGAAACCCCACAGTCCCAAAAGCATTCGGGATGGGGTATTGAAAACTTAATAAATGGGTGACGGTATCCAGCACATTGGCAGAGTTCTCATCATCACGGGGATCATAATCGCCGTGGTGGGAGGGATATTGCTCCTGTCAGGGAGGGTCCCATGGCTGGGGAAACTTCCGGGGGACATTATGATCCAGAGGAAGAACTTCACCTTCTATTTTCCTCTGGCAACGAGCATACTCCTCAGCATTGTCATCACCATGATTCTTTGGTTTTTAGGGAGGAAATAAAAAATTATGTGGAAGCATTTTGTGTGCCTTGTCCTTTTTGTTCTTGTCGTGCCTTCAGCGGCATATGCAGCGCCTGCCCCAAAAATAAAGGTCCTAATCCTGGAAGATACCTACACCATACCCGACAGGGACGAAAAACTGGAGCTGATGGGACGTTCAGAGGGCGATCTTCTCATAAACGGCACGCATTACACAGGCAATATCGAAGTGTGGAGAGGGGAAAAGGGTCTCTACCTCATCAATGAACTCCCTCTGGAGGATTACGTGGAAAGTGTTGTCGCTTCCGAGGTCGGCGCAAGCTGGGATGTGGAAGCCCTTAAAGCGCAGGCTGTTATCTCGCGGACTTACGCGGTTTACCGAAAAATCGCCGTCGGAAATGCCAGGTACCATCTTACCTCCTCGGTGCTGCATCAGGTATATAAAGGCATTAACCCCCAGATACAGATCAAGTACGCAGTAAGAGAGACCGCGGGAGAGATCCTGACGTACGAAGGGAAACCTATAGAGTCCCTGTACCATTCTACCAGCGGCGGCAGGACAGAAAACCCCGAAGACGTATTCGGGAAGAGTCTCCCGTATCTTAAGTCCGTAGAGTCCAATTGCGAGCTGTCCCCTTACTGGGTGTGGGAGAGAAAGATACCGAAAGAAGAGATCGAAAAAGCGCTGAACATCAAAGGAATTAAAAACCTCGCCATAACTTCCCTGACCTCCACAGGAAGGTCAAAGGAGCTTACCCTTGAGTCCGGGTCCGGCCAGACGGTCATCAAGGCGACCGAATTCAGAAAGCTCCTCGGCTGGCAAAGGCTGCCGAGCACAAATTTCAACCTTAAGGTGAACAGCAATTCCATAACCTTTGAAGGAAAAGGATATGGTCATGGGGTCGGCCTCTGCCAGTGGAGCGCCCTTCAGATGGCAAGGGAGGGAAAGAACTACAAAGAGATCCTCTCCTTCTTTTACCCGGGGACAGAGATACGGTTGTATGAAGACAACTGACTTCGACTTCCAGCTCCCCGAGTCGCTCATAGCAAAAAGACCTGCAACCCCCCGGGACAACTGCAGACTCCTTGTGCTCCGGAGGGATGGCTCCCTGGAGCACAGGAGGTTCTTCCATCTGCCCGAATACCTCGCGAAAGGCGACCTTTTGCTGCTGAATAACACGAAGGTGTTCCCCGCTAAATTGACGGGAAAAAAGCAGACCGGGGGAAGGTTCGAGATGCTCCTTGTCAGGGAGACCGAGCCCGGCGTCTGGGAAGTTCTCACCAGGGAGAAATACACGGGGAAAATACAGTTGTCAGAGGAATTTTCAGGCGAGATGTTTGAGGGGAAGTCCCTCAAATTTCACACTGGCGCAAAAAACATCCTGGATTTCAGGAAAGCCTTATGGAACCTGGGGTCAATGCCCCTTCCCCCCTACATCAAGAGAAAACCTCAGGAGATGGATAAAGAGTGGTATCAAACAGTTTACGCCTCCAGGGAAGGTTCCATTGCCGCACCAACCGCAGGACTTCACTTCACCAGAGAGTTACTGTCAGCGCTGGAGGAAAAAGGGGTGATAGTCAGGTTTCTTACCCTCCACGTGGGGATCGGCACATTTAAGCCCATTCGGGTTGAGAATCCAGAAGAGCACAGTATGGATGCGGAACTCTTCGAAATCGACGGGGACCTCCTGAAAACGATCTCCAAAGTAAAAGAATACGGGGGAAGGCTGGTCTCGGTTGGGACAACCACAACCAGGGCCATTGAAGGTTTTTTTAGCGGAAGATTCAAAGACTGTAATGAGTTAAGTTCGGAGTTAGGAGTGAAAAGTTCAGAGAGAAAACAAATGCATCCGGCTCCGAACTCCAAACTCCGAACCCTGAACTGTTGCAATGGTTCCTTCAGAGGAAAAACCGATATATTCATCTATCCAGGCTATCAGTTCTGTGCAGTGGATTCCCTCATAACGAACTTCCATCTTCCCGGCTCGACCCCCCTCATGCTCACCGCTGCCTTTTCAGGGATAAAAAATCTCCTTGATGCTTACCTGTGCGCCGTGAGCATGGAATATAGATTTTTCTCCTATGGAGATGCTATGCTTATTTTATGAAGGGTAAGGCATCGAATTTGAGCCGTTTTCTGACAGGAAAAGTAGTGCTCGCTCTCTTTGTGGTGACCGCAGCAACAGGGGGTTTTTTGCTGGGGTATTTTGTGGGTAAGAGCGTATCTTCCCCGTCCATGCCACCGGCGGCCCGACAGCCCCTTGGTGAGGGAGAAACAGCGCCTGTGGCGGTTCTCAGGCCGAATCAGGCAAGTGACGGCTCATCACCCACAGTTCCCGTTGTACAGGGCCCTTCAGCCGGAAATAAACAGGCTGAGATTGCACCCGTACCTGAAAAAACTCCCCTGAAGGCAGAAGCTGGGGATGAAAAGAAGGGCGTCAAAGATGCGCCGAAGCCTGCAGATTCGTCCTCCGGCAAGGTTGCGTATACGGTGCAGGCCGGGGCCTTCAGGAATCAGAAAGATGCAGAAGCCCTGAAACATAAACTTGAAGCAAAGGGGTATAAGGCATTCATCAAAAAAGAGCCGAATTCCAGGGGCGTGGTCCTTTTCAAGGTAAGAACCGGCGAATTCGAAAAAAAGAAAGAGGCCTCGGTATTTGCCCTTAAGCTCAAGAAGACAGATGGGCTGAATGCCTTTGCCGTAGAAAAGAAATAAGAAGGAGCGAATACGGTTACCACACAGATAGATCTTGACGCTGAAAAGGAACTTCCTCTCCTCTATGGCAGTCTCACCAAGAATCTCAAGCTTATCGAAGAGTCTCTCGGAGTTGCCATAAGCGCCAGGGGGAGCAAGATATTCATCCAGGGTGATGAGCCAGCAGCCCTTAAGGCGCAGAATCTGATCAATGAGATGCGTTCATTGAGTGAAGAGGGCTATCTGCTCAATCCCGAAGATATCCGTTTTGCGGTAAGGGCCATCTCCACTGGAGGCGAGGTATCCCTCAGAGACCTCCTCATGAACCATATCCCCGTTTCCTCAAAAAAGCGCTTTATCATTCCGAAGACAGAGGTCCAGAGGCAGTATATAGAGGCGATAAAGGTCCACGACATTGTGATAGGCATCGGACCTGCGGGCACAGGAAAAACCTATCTCGCCATGGCCATGGCCATTAACGCCTTTCTGAAAAAGGAAGTGAGCAGGATTGTCCTTGCGCGGCCCGCGGTGGAGGCGGGGGAAAGGCTGGGCTTTCTTCCCGGGGACATGTACGAAAAGGTAAATCCTTATCTCAGGCCTCTCTATGACGCCATCTTTGACATGATGGACCCCGACAAGGTGTCCAAGCTCATCGAGCGCGGCATCATCGAGATCGCCCCCCTTGCCTTCATGAGGGGGAGAACCCTCAATGATTCCTTTATCATTCTTGATGAGGCCCAGAACACCACCTCTGAGCAGATGAAGATGTACCTTACAAGGCTGGGGTTCAGCTCAAAGACTGTGCTCACCGGAGATACGACCCAGATCGACCTGCCCCCGGGAAAGACATCAGGTCTTGTCGAGGTAGAGCGGATACTGGAAGGGATTGAAGGGATCAAGTTTATCTATTTTTCCGAGAAGGACGTGGTGCGGCACAAATTGGTGCAGAAAATTGTAAAGGCATATGAAAGGCATGAAAAACGGAGTACAGATAATCCAAAAACCACAGAGTGAAATTACGGCGGCAAAAAAGTATAGTCTCCTCATCATCCTCTCGTTGCTGACGGCCGTCGCAATACAGAACAGGGTTAACGCTGAATCCCTCATCGGCGGTTTTCTTGTGGCCTGCATGCTCCTTGCCATTCTCTACCGGGACATCCTGCGGTACAAGCCCCAGTATATGAAGAAATACAATATGCTGGCCCTCCTCGGCCTGATGATCCTTATGACCATTATTCTGGGGAGGGTCTCCCATTACATGCTCCTCAATCTCTCGAAAGGGTTCGGTTTCCTCTCTGTTGAAGGGGCGGTCTTCGGCGTGCCCATAGCCGGGGGCGCCATGCTCGTGACACTGCTCTTCGACTTCCACACTGCCATCTTCTTCTCCTTTATCGTCAGTCTTCTTTCAGGTCTCTGGTTGAATGATGCCGCCTATCCCGTATATGCCTTCGCAGGAGGCCTCACTGCGGCCTTCAGCGTCATCAGGTGCAAGAAACGTTCTGCGCTTCTGAAAGGCGGTTTCTATGTGGGAGGAGCGAACATCCTCACCGCCGTGGTTCTCCTGCTTTTCCAGGGAGAATTGTTCACGGAAAAGGCCGTTTCCACGCTCATCTTTGCAACCTCAACGATCCTGAGCGTGACGGCAGTAGTCTCGTTGATGCTGCCTGTCCTCGAATATGCATTCAAGGTAACCACCGACATAAGCCTTCTTGAACTGCTGGACCTCAACCAGCCTCTGATGAAGAGTCTCATGATCAATGCGCCCGGCACCTATCATCACAGTGTCATCGTGGGAAACCTCGCGGAGTCGGCGGCGGAAGCCGTAGGGGTCAACCCTCTTCTGACACGGGTAAGCGCCTACTATCATGACATCGGCAAGGTAAAGATGCCCGAATATTTCGTGGAGAACTCCTCCGGCGTGGTAAGCAAACATGAAAAGCTGACGCCCCACATGAGTGCCATGATCATCACCTCCCATGTGAAAGAGGGCGTTGAACTCGTCCGCCACCACAAACTGCCCCAGTCCATCATCGATATTATTGAGCAGCATCACGGCACAAGCCTGATGACCTACTTCTGGCAGAAGGCAAAAGACCTGGACGCAGGGAATAATCCGTCGGAGGAGGACTATAAGTATCCCGGGCCGAAACCGCAGACACGGGTAGCAGCCCTCGTGATGATGGCGGATGCGGTGGAAGCCGCCTCCAGGGTCCTTACCGAGCCCACCCCTGCGCGGATCGCTGCCCTTGTGGACAGAATAATAAACCACATTTTTCTTGAGGGTCAGCTTGATGAATGCGAGCTCACTCTGAAAGACATATCCGAGATAAAAAGGCATTTTTCATATATACTAACGGGGATTCTCCACAAGAGGGTGAATTATCCCGGTTTCGATTTCAGCGAGGAACCCAGGAAAGGATCAAAGAACGGGGAAAGGGGGCTTGCGGGGGAAACACAGCATGCCCTGAAAGTTGATGAAGGTCATCATAAGGAATCAGCAAAGACTCCTAAGGATAAATCTCAGGAAAATAAAAAAGGACTCCCTGAAACTTCTCGCATCGTTCAACCTTGACAGGGCTGAACTCGGGATATTCTTTGTCAATGACAGGCGGATGAGAAACCTTAACCGCATTCACCGGAAGACTGACAGAACCACTGATGTGCTCTCTTTTCCCCTTTATCAGAGCATGAAAGAGATTCCCGGCGATACTGAATTCCTGATAGGGGATATCGTGATCAATCCCCATGCTGCAAAGAGACAGGCAGCCATGTACGGCGCAGGCTTCCATGAAGAGCTGAGGAGGCTCCTCATCCATGGGTTTCTCCATCTCCTGGGCTGCGACCACGAGAAAACCCGTTATCGGGCAACACGGATGAGGGAGCTGGAAAAGACTCTGAGGGATGCCCTTGAGACGCTGGATTAAGAGCGCCAATTTTGCCATAGAAGGAATTATCCATGGGACGAGAACTCAGCGGCATCTCAGGTATCACCTCTTCTCAGCAGCATTTATTCTTATCCTGAGTTACGCACTGGGCATATCAAGGAATGATTTCCTCATCATAGCCCTTACCGTTATTGTGGTCTTGCTCGCCGAACTCGTGAACACAGCGATAGAAGCCATGGTGGATCTGGTTTCTCCCGGACAGAGGGAGAAGGCGAAGGTCGCAAAGGATGTTGCCGCAGGAGCAGTGCTCACCACAGCCTTTGGCGCAGCAGTGATAGGATACATCATCCTTTTGCCGTATATCCGCGACGGGTTTCAAAGCGGATTCCGCATCGCAAAGCACCCGGCAGAAGAGCTCTCTGTCATGGCGGTCACTATTGTGCTGATCCTCGTTGTGGTGACCAAAGCCTATTTCGGGAAAGGGACCCCCCTGCGTGGAGGCATACCCAGCGGCCACTCCGCCCTCGCCTTCTCAATATGGGTCGTGGTCATTTACACCACGGGAAGCCTCATCGCATCCGCAGTCTGTTTTGTCCTGGCTGCGCTCATCGCTGCAAGCAGAGTCGTATCGAAGATTCATACTATAGGGGAAGTGATTTTCGGCGGCGTCATGGGAGCAGCCCTGACGTTCTTACTGTTCCGGATATTTTTGCAAGTAAACTAACCCAAAAAATGCAGTTGACCTGAAATAAGTTCCCCCAAAAGATTCTCCTTTCCGATTAGAATCAATAGGTTTAGTGGACCATAAATTCTAATGGAAAGGAGAATACAAATATGCAGTCAAAATG
>CAMTVV010000203.1:0-10165 GCA_947085305.1 uncultured Nitrospiraceae bacterium | reverse complement strand
TTTGTCATTTCTACAGCCTACCTATGGCTATAACAGAGGCAACTACAAGTCAACAAAATAATTACTGTGATGGATCGTGATTAGCAGAATCGCCGAAGCAGAAGACGCTTGATCACCGGCGGAATAACTGTATCACTCTTCCTTTATGAGCGTCAGTAGATCATTCGGCTGGCAGTTGAAGTATATGAGTAATTTCTCGAGATCCTTTCTGCTGAAATTATAATTATGGTTCGTTGCCATCCTGGACAGGGTCAGCGCTTTAATGCCGGTCTCCTGCTCAATGACCTTAAGAGTGATGCGCCGTTTCTCTATGGCGCTCTTCCTTTACGTTTATGTTTTATATCAAGAAAAAATTATATCAAAAGCCGATACCTCTTTCTCCATCGTCCTTCCACAAGCTTCTGAAATATATTCCATGGGGAACGGCGACCAAGGCTTCTCCCTCATGGACTCTTATTCGCTAACCTCCAATCACATTAGTCGCATCAGGAATTCAGCGCAGGGTTCTATTGAAATGCCGTCTCTTATGAGCTTCTCCTTGCCTCGATATACAAGTATCTTTTTTGCCTGAGGGTAATCCTCGCCGAATGTCTTCAGCGCGCGGATGTCCTGCGGATGTATGTTGGCGGCATTCTTCACTTCAATCGCCCAAAACACATCTTTGCCGTACAAGACAAAATCGACTTTGGAGCCGGCAGCAGTCCTCCAATAACTCAGCTCGCATCCGGGATTGCGATAGTCGATCCAGGCCCTGAGATGCTGGGCAACAAGTCCCTCAAGCGCCGCTCCTGATTTCTCCTCCGGGCGGTCAAGAGGGCCTGATAGTCTCAGGGCGCTGTAAATGCCCGAATCGAAGAAATAGAATTTCGGATGTGAGGCGACTGCCCGTTTTGCCTTTTTAGTAAACACCGGTATCCTGTAGGCCAGGAGCAAATCTTCAAGGATGCCGATATATCCTTCAACTACCTTTCGCTCCACCTGACACTCGCGGGCTACGTTGCTTATGTTGAGAACAGCGCCGTGAGAAAAGCTCACTATCTCGAGAAACCGGGAGAAATTGCCGATATTCCTTGTAAGTCCCTCCATCTGCACTTCTTCCCTGAGATAGAGAGCCACGTAGGCCTGAAGAGCCGACACTGGGTCATCACTGCTCATAATTACAGGTATCAGGCCAACTTCCAGCGCTTTTACGAGTGAGAATTTCTTGCGGAGCTCTGCCGCCATAAATGGATGCATTCGCTTCATCAGCGCCCGCCCGGCAAGGAGGTTTACCCCCGCCTTCCTCAGTTTCCTTGCGCTCGATCCGGTGAGGATAAACTGCAGACCCAATTTTTCTTCAATCAGGCTGTGCACTACTTCAAGGAGCTGCGGCGCCTTCTGTATCTCGTCAATAACGACGACCTTCTTGTCCCTCTGCGCATGCACAGCTTCGCGCAATCTCTCTGGCCGTGCCGTGTAATTCCTGAAGACATCGGGGAGAAGCAGGTCCAGATACAGGGCATCGGGAAAGGCCTGCTTGATAAAGGTGGATTTTCCGGTCCCTCTCGGGCCGAGGAGGAAAAAACTCTGTTTCGGCGCTTGAAAAAATCTACTTATTATTTCCATATAAAGTCCATTTTTGGAATTACCATATCCAAATATAATTCATCGTCGCCAGGAAGTCAAGTGAAATGTTAACAGTTTTTTGTTCCTTGAGGAAACCGGCGCAATACGCAAAGTTGACAGCATTCACTTCGATATGGTTTAATAGTGCTGCCTTTAAGAGCAGCCCGGTGAGGCTGTGAAGGCAAAGGAGCCCAATCTTTTGAAACAATGCCGAATAAACCTTTCCCATGATTGATGGGGAGGGTTTTTTTATGCCCGGAATGATAAAGGAACTTCTCAACAAAAAAGATATCGAGAGGATACTCTCGCGCATGGCCCATGAGATCATCGAGAAGAACAAGGGCACGGAAAACCTTTATATCGTCGGGATCCAGCGCGGCGGGGCGCACCTTGCAAAAAGGATTTCCTCGCGGATCAAGACTATCGAAGGCGTTGACATCCCCGTGGGCTCCCTGGACATATCCCTTTATCGGGATGATCTCGGCATCAGAAAAGAGCATCCCGTTGTGAGGAAGACAAATATCCCGTGGGACCTCACGGACAAGAAGATAATCCTGGTGGACGATGTGCTCTTCACCGGGCGTTCCATACGGGCGGCAATGGATGCGCTCATGGATTTTGGCAGGCCCTCTCTAATCCAGCTCGCGGTGCTCCTCGACAGAGGCCACAGGGAACTGCCTATCAGGGCGGATTACGTGGGGAAGAATATCCCTACCTCGAGAGGAGAAAACATAGAAGTCCGCCTTGAAGAAGACGGCCGTGAAGACGGCGTTTATTTGGTATCATCAGGGGAAGATGCTTAAGGACCTGGTCGGCATAAAGGATATTTCCAGGGAGGATGTTGAGCTCATCCTCAGCACAGCCTCTTCATTCAAGGACGTGCTGAAGAGGGATATCAAAAAGGTTCCTACCCTCAGGGGAAAGACCACGGTCAACCTTTTTTTCGAGCCTTCCACAAGGACAAAGACCTCCTTTGAACTGGCAGAAAAGAGGTTGAGCACAGATGTGCTGAACTTTTCGGCGCCCACCAGCAGCGTGGTGAAGGGAGAGAGCCTTTATGACACGGTGAAGACCATCGAAGCCTACGGCGTGGATTTCATAGTGATACGGCATTCCTCCAGCGGGGCGCCCCATTTCATTGCCCGGAATGTTAACGCCTCTGTCATCAATGCCGGCGACGGGATCAATGAGCACCCGACCCAGGCGCTGCTGGATGCGTTCACCATTATTGAGAAGAGGGGAAGTCTCCAGGGGCTGACCATAGCAATTGTGGGCGATGTCTTTCACAGCAGGGTGGCGAAATCCAATGTGTATCTCTTATCAAAGTTTGATGCAGAAATCAGGTTGATAGGGCCTCCGACATTGATGCCAGATTTTGAACTTAACTCGTCACCCGTCACCCGTCACCCGTCACTTTCTGTTTATTACGACATGGATGAGGGCTTGAAGGACACAGACGTGGTGATGATGCTCAGGATCCAGACGGAGAGGCAGGGTCGCGGATTTTTCCCGTCTACGCAGGAATACTTTCGCTACTGGGGACTGGATATGAAGAGGCTTAAACGCGCGAAGAAGGACGCCCTTGTGATGCATCCCGGCCCCATGAACAGGGGGGTCGAGATATCTTCAGACGTCGCAGACTCTTCCCAGTCAGTGATCCTGGACCAGGTGACCAACGGCATAGCTGTGAGGATGGCGGTGATGTATCTCCTGAGCAGGGAAAAGGGAGATGGATAACAGCATGCTGATAAAAAACGGTCATATTATCGACCCGTCCCAGGGCATTGACGGTATTGGGGTTCTGGTGATCGAGAACGGAAAGATAAAAGAAATCAAGATGCAGGATGCAAGATGCAGGATGCAGGATAAAAAAAATAAAAGTCGTGAATCATGCATCATGGATCGTGAATCTGATGCCCGAATCATTGATGCAACGGGATTGTATGTTCTCCCCGGTCTTGTGGATATGCATGCCCATCTGAGGGAACCTGGTTTCGAAGGCAAGGAGGCCATCAGTTCCGGGACCATGGCTGCGGTGAGAGGAGGGTTCACCTCTGTCTGCTGTATGCCGAACACTGAGCCGGTGAACGACAATGAGACGGTTACGGAGTTCATCCTGCGGAAGACTTATGCAGAGGGAGCATGCTACGTCTTCCCCATAGGCGCGATTTCGAAGGGTCAGAAGGGCGAAGAACTTGCCGAGATGGGGATGATGTACGAGGCAGGGTGCGTGGCTTTTTCCGATGACGGCCGGCCTGTGATGAACAGTCTCCTGATGAGGCGGGCGCTTGAGTATTCAAAGGTCTTTCATGTCCCGATAATCTCTCACTGTGAAGACCTCAACCTCTCAGACGGCGGGGTGATGAATGAGGGAGCAGTTTCCACATTCCTCGGGTTAAGCGGGATTCCCGCAGCCGCAGAAGAGGTGATGACGGCAAGAGACATCATCCTTGCGGAACTGACCGGAGGAAGTCTCCATATCGCCCATGTCTCTACAGAAGGCTCGGTAAGACTGATCAGACAGGCAAAGGAACTCGGGGTGCGCGTTACCGCAGAGACCTGTCCCCATTATTTCAGCATCACAGAGGACGCTGTGAAAGGATACAATACCAATGCTAAGGTCAATCCTCCTCTGAGGACGCAGAGGGATGTTGAAGCCATAAAGGAAGGCTTGAGGGACGGCGCCATTGATGTCATCGCCACGGACCATGCGCCCCATCACCGGGACGACAAACTCAGGGAATTCGACAAGGCGCCCGCAGGGATTTCAGGGCTTGAGACAGCATTGTCATTAAGCCTGAAACTTGTTCGTGACGGCCTGCTGACCATGTCTCAGCTTGTGGAAAAGATGGCGCTCAACCCTGCGCGGATAATGAAGTTGAATAAAGGAACATTAAATATCGGTTCTGAAGCGGATGTAGTCATGGTTGATGCAGACAGAGAATGGAAAGTTGACCCTGAGAGGTTCGCTTCCAAGGGGAAAAATACCCCCTTCGGGGGATGGGTTCTGAAAGGAATGCCTGTGATGACCATATGCAAAGGGAAGATATATGAATAAGACGCTGCTCGTATTATCAGACGGCGTGGTTTTCGAAGGGACGTCCTTCGGCGCAGAGGGTGAGACCATCGGAGAGGTCGTGTTCAATACTTCTATGACCGGCTATCAGGAGATCCTCACTGATCCGTCATACAAGGGACAGGTCGTCACCATGACCTACACCCAGATAGGCAATTACGGGGTGAATGAAGAGGATATTGAGTCTGCCGGAGGGGTCAAGGCAGAGGGGTTTATCGTGAAAGAGGCATGCGATTTTCCTTCCAACTGGCGCTCGTCCCTCAGTCTTGCCGAATACCTGAAAAAGAATGACATCGTCGGCATTCAGGGCATCGACACAAGGGGATTAACAAGACATTTGAGAAATCACGGCGCGCAGATGGGGATCATCTCGACTACGGATTCGGATCCGGGAAGCCTTCTTGCAAAGGTGAGGGCACATCCCGGTATATCAGCCTTCGATCTCGTAAAGGACGTTACCGCTAAAGAAGTATATGAATGGGATGAAGGATGCTGGAAGGGATGCTCTGCGGAAGTCAGAAGTCAGAAGTCAGAAGTCAGAAGAAAAGATGGCTCTGAAAAAGACTCGTCACTCGTCACTCGTCACTCGTCACTATCTGTAATTGTTTACGATTTCGGAGTCAAGTTTAATATTCTGAGGAACCTCGTCGAGGCAGGTTTTGGGGTGACCGTTATCCCTGCCGGAACGCCTGCTGAAAAGGTCCTCGAAATGAACCCTGACGGCATAATCCTGAGCAATGGGCCCGGAGATCCCCAGACCGTTACCTATGCCATTGAGAACGCGCGGAAGCTCATGGGCAAGAAGCCCATCTTCGGGATCTGCCTCGGTCACCAGATACTCGGTCTTGCAATGGGCGGCAGGACATACAAACTTAAGTTCGGCCATCACGGAGGCAATCATCCTGTTATGGATTTAGCAACAGAGAAAGTCGAAATTACTTCCCAGAACCATAATTATTGCGTTGACGTCCAGAGCCTGCACGGCAAGACAAAGCTCACCCACAGGAACCTCTATGACGGAACTGAGGAGGGTATGCAGCATGTCGAGCTTCCGATCTTCTCTGTGCAGCACCATCCGGAGGCAGGCCCGGGACCCAATGACTCAGCGCATCTCTTTAAGAGGTTCAGGGAAATGATAGAGAGGAATAGATGCTGAAAGAGATCACATCAGATATTTATCACCTTTTGCATCCCAAGATGGCCTTTTTTCTCACGAGTATAGATAAGAAGGGCAAGTCCAATGTCATGACCTGTGCGTGGGCGACTCCGGTGAGCGAAGAGCCTCCGCTAGTTGTGGTCTGCGTATCAAAGGAGAGCCATACGGCTGAGCTGATTAAACAGACAAAAGAGTTTGTAATCAACATCCCGACAAGAAAGCTTCTTAAGGCACTCTGGGTCTGCGGAAAGGCATCGGGAAGGGACACGGATAAGTTCAAGAAAGCAGGACTGAAGAGGGCGGATGCGAAAAAGGTCAACTCTCCGGTGATCGAGGGATGCATCGGTCATATTGAGTGCAGATTGTGGAAGACTGTTGATGCAGGGGAGTGTTACGCGTTCTTCGGCAAGGTTCTCTCGGCATATGCTGATGATGAATTTATGGAAAACGGATTATGGTCAGAAGAAGCGAATGTCCCATTACATCTCGGAGGCTCAAGAATAGTTTATGCCAAAAAGAAATGACATCAAAAAAATCTTACTGATAGGCTCCGGGCCTATTGTTATCGGCCAGGCCTGCGAGTTCGATTATTCCGGCTCCCAGGCGTGCAAGGCCCTCCGGGAAGAGGGCTATAAGGTGGTGCTGGTGAATTCCAATCCCGCCACTATCATGACCGACCCTGAGATGGCTGATGCGGTGTACATCGAGCCCCTTACCGTGGAGGTGATTGAACTGATCATTGCCAGGGAGAGGCCTGATGCCCTGCTCCCTACCATGGGCGGCCAGACCGCCCTGAACCTTGCAGTGGGGCTTTCTGAGTCAGGAGTCCTTGAGAAATATCAGGTGGAGCTCATCGGCGCAAAACTCCCCGCCATAAAAAAGGCTGAGGACCGGGAGCTGTTCAAGGAAGCCATGAAGAAGATAGGACTCGAGGTTCCGGAATCCGCATACATCGGCAGTATTAAAGAGGGACTGGAAGCAGTTGACCGGATCGGTTTTCCTGCGATCCTGAGACCGTCTTTTACCCTTGGCGGGACCGGCGGCGGTATTGCCTACAATATGGAAGAGTATATGGCTCTTCTCGACAATGGTTTGAAACTCAGCCCTGTTCACAGGGTTCTCGTGGAGGAATCGGTCATCGGCTGGAAGGAATATGAGCTGGAAGTGATGCGCGACGTGAAGGACAACGTGGTGATCATCTGCTCCATAGAGAACCTTGACCCCATGGGTGTTCATACGGGAGATTCCATCACGGTTGCCCCTGCCCAGACCCTCACCGACAAGGAATATCAGATAATGCGGGATGCTTCCATCGCCATTATCCGGGAAATCGGCGTGGACACCGGAGGATCAAACATCCAGTTCGCTGTCAGCCCCGAAAACGGGCGGATGGTCGTCATAGAGATGAACCCGAGGGTCTCCAGGAGTTCGGCCCTTGCGAGCAAGGCCACCGGGTTTCCCATTGCAAAGATTGCAGCGAAACTGGCTGTGGGGCTCACCCTTGATGAGATCCCCAATGACATCACCAGGGAGACCCCTGCGTCTTTTGAGCCGGCCATCGATTATGTGGTGACGAAGTTTCCCCGGTTCGCCTTCGAGAAGTTCCCAGAGGCGGACACAACCCTCACTACGCAGATGAAATCCGTGGGAGAAGCCATGTCCATCGGGAGGACTTTTGCCGAGTCGTTCCAGAAGGCCCTGAGGAGCCTCGAGATCGGGAGTTACGGATTTGAAGAAGCGCAGGTCACCCCTGATGAGCTCAAGGCAAAACTGAAGATCCCCAATGCCGAGAGAGTGTGGTATGTGGCCCAGGGGATCAGGAACGGCATGTCTGTGCAGGCGATCCATGAACTTACCGGCATAGACCCGTGGTTTTTGAGTCACATCAGGAAGATACTGGCTGTGGAAGAGAAGATAAAGGGTTCAAGGGGTCAAGGGGTCAAGGGGTCGAGCGAAAAAGATTCTTTACCCTCGAACCTTGAAATTCCCGAACCCTTGCTGCGTGAGGCAAAGGAGAACGGGTTTTCCGACAGGAACATTGCAGGGCTTCTGAAGGTGACGGAAGAAGAGATACGGCATCTCCGGAAGCGGCACGATATACGCCCTGTCTATAAGATGGTGGATACCTGCGCTGCCGAGTTCGAGGCATATACCCCCTATCTCTATTCAACGTATGAAAGACCGTTCTATCATGTAGGGGAAGGGGATCAAGGGGTCAAGGGGTCAAGTGAAAAGAATGCCCTACCCTCGAACCCTCGAACCCTCGAATCCTCGAACCCTGTGGTTGAATCTGAGGCGAACCCTACCGGCAGGAAGAAGGTGGTTATCCTGGGCTCGGGTCCCAACAGGATAGGGCAGGGCATTGAATTCGACTACTGCTGCGTCCATGCGGTCTTT
The DNA here is from genome assembly GCA_947085305.1 of uncultured Nitrospiraceae bacterium. Classification (GTDB taxonomy): domain Bacteria; phylum Nitrospirota; class Thermodesulfovibrionia; order Thermodesulfovibrionales; family UBA9159; genus JAMCQB01. The sequence goes on along the minus strand of CAMTVV010000203.1, from coordinate 1,931 downwards.
GCCCTGAAAGAACTGGGATATGAGACCATCATGATCAACTGCAACCCGGAAACAGTGAGCACTGACTATGATACCGCTGACCGGCTCTATTTTGAGCCGCTCACCCTCGAAGATGTCCTCAATATCATAGAGACTGAAAAGCCCGAGGGAGTAATTGTCCAGTTCGGTGGACAGACACCCCTCAAGCTAGCGGTTCCCCTGGAGAGGGCAGGGGTGAAGATCCTCGGCACCTCTCCTGACTCGATTGACCGCGCTGAGGACAGAAGGAGGTTTAAGGAACTTCTCCACAAGCTCGACCTTAAACAGGCAGAGAGCGACACGGCAATGTCTCCTGAAGAGGCGCTGGAGATCGCCGCGAAGATCGGTTATCCGGTCATGGTGAGGCCTTCCTATGTCCTGGGAGGAAGGGCCATGGAGATCGTGTACGATGAAAAGTCCCTCGGAGATTATATGCGGCGCGCGGTGAAGGCCTCTCCAGAACACCCTGTGCTTGTGGACAAGTATCTTGAAGATGCCATTGAGGTGGATGTGGATGCCATAGCTGACGGCGCTGACGTTATCATCTGCGGCGTTATGGAGCATATAGAAGAGGCTGGGATTCATTCCGGGGATTCGGCGTGCTCCCTGCCCCCCTATTCCCTGAGCAGTTCCATCGTGGATGAGATAAAGAGACAGACAAGGGCCCTGGCAAAGGAACTGAATGTCATCGGCCTTATGAATATCCAGTTTGCGGTTAAGGACGGAGAAATTTACATTCTCGAGGTGAACCCGAGGGGGTCAAGGACAGTGCCCTTTGTCTCGAAGGCCACAGGTGTTCCCCTGGCAAAGGTGGCGGCAAAGGTCGCGGGCGGAAAGACACTGAAAGAACAGGGCCTCACCTCCGAGAGGGAGATCAGGCATATGGCGGTAAAGGAGGCGGTCTTCCCCTTTGACCGTTTCCAGGGCGTGGACACCATTCTCGGCCCTGAAATGAAGTCCACTGGCGAGGTAATGGGGATTGACGAGGATTTCGGTCTTGCCTATGCAAAGGCCCAGGAGTCCAGCAATAACAAGGTCCCCCTGTCAGGAAAGATATTCATCAGCGTGAAGGACAAGGACAAACCCGGCACCTGTCTTATCGTTCAGAGATTCCAGGAGATGGGCTTTGATGTCATCGCCACGCGGGGGACTGCGGAGCACCTCAGGAATAAGGGGATTGAGGTGAGTGTCGTGAACAAGGTGATGGAGGGAAGACCCCATATCGTGGACCTTATAAAAAATAAGGAGATAAGCTTTGTGGTCAACACAGTGAGCGGCGCCCAGGCGCAGAAGGATTCCTTCTCTATCCGGCAGAGCGCGCTCCAGCACCGCGTGCCTTTCACTACGACCCTTTCCGGCGCTAATGTCGTGGTGAAGGCCATCGAGATGCTCCTGAAAAGAAAGATACATATAAAGTCCCTGAATGAATACCACAGGGACGGGAAGTCTCCATAATCCGCAAAGGTTTTTGCGAAGTATTGATAGATATCCCCCTCCCTTAAGGGGAGCTTTGCTTATATCAGGGTTTATCCGCAATCTTTACCCTTTTTGTGGTCTTAATGGTATTCTCCGCTCCATAATGTTTCTATAAATTCCTTGAAAGGAAGAACAACAATGCCGTCCACTCTTCGCATTTGAGGCTCCAGACAAACACAGAGATAACGCTTAAGGTTTTTTTCTTCGGCGATAGCCCTCAATGACTTAAGATCCTAATGACAGACAAAATGCCCATTTTCGGTCAATGAGTGACTAAAGCAGCTTCAGCTCTTCCGCATACTTCCGGAATAATTCGAGGCCCTTTTTATGTTCTTCGCCGAGGTCGTAGGAAATGCCTTTCCAGTAGGAGACGATTTCGTCAACGGAAAGCATACTGAGAAGGGGTGATTCCCCGGCAATGGCTTGGAGATGCTTCA
>CAMTVV010000202.1:0-7341 GCA_947085305.1 uncultured Nitrospiraceae bacterium | reverse complement strand
CAACCGACAGGAGGATGAGACGCATCCGGCTGATAACGGAGATATTGAAGAAAATGGGCTTCACGGTGGATGTCAGAGGCGATGTGATGGACGCAGCGCTCTTGAAATTCAGGCGGTCTGATATAGAAAAAAGACTGGAGGTCATGGGCAAGCTGACAGCCTACACCAAACAATTGGATATGGTCATGTGCAATGATGCGGTTACTGATATGTTCATTGACGACTTTGTCAGGGACCATATTAAAAAATGAATAGTCGTTAGTGAATAGCAGACAGAAAAAATACTGTTCACTGTTCACTGTTCACTGTCTTCAGTTTTTCCCTCAACAGCCGGTTTTCCTTTTGGAGCGCGACAAACTTCAGCGCCTTTTCTATGGTGAAGAGTATCTGTTCCTTTTTGAACGGCTTTGTTATGAAATCAAAGGCGCCTTTCTGCATGGTCTCAATCGCGGACTCCACCGAGCCGTAGGCGGTAATGAAGATTACAGGGATGTCCTCATCCATGCATCTGATGGCCTCAAGCACCTCGATCCCGTCAAGTCCGGGCATCTTCAAATCGGCGATAACTACATCAAACCCTCCCTTTTTTGCCAGCTCAATCGCCTCAAGCGGATTGTTGGTTGTTACAATATCATAGGGTGTTTTTTCTCTGATAATCATGCTTAATAGTTTCAACATATCAGGCTCGTCGTCAACTGCCAGTATCTTTTCAGGCATAAGTCCTCCTTTTTATCAGCGCAGCAGAACAGTAGAGCAGTAGAGCAACAGTTAATAGAAATTCCTGATTCATAACTACTGCTCTGTTGCTCTACTGCTCTACTAACTGTTTTATTGCCGGTAAAGTTATCATAAAGGTTGTTCCTGTGTCATCTGATTCTTCCTCGGTCATTGTTTTAAAAGTAATATTACCATCATGTTTGGAAATAATTCCATAGGAAACTGAAAGGCCGAGACCCGTGCCTTCACCGACTTTCTTGGTAGTAAACAACGGGTCGAATATTCTTGTCCTGTGCTCTTTTTTAATCCCACAGCCTGTATCCGAAATTCTTATTTCCACCTTATTTTCTCCATCCACCGCCTCCGTCAAAATCTTTAGAATGCCCCCGCCCTTCATGGCAGATATTGCATTATTAATGATATTGAGGAAAACCTGCTGGAGCTCTCTCGAGTCTCCTTTTACGAGAGGCAGGGATTCGGACAGGTTCCTATTAAGGGTGATCCTGTTGACCGCTAGGGTATTTCCCACAACCTTAAGCACCTCTTCGAGGTTCTTATTAATATCCACATTTTCTTCTATGTGCTCTGTAACGCGGGCAAAGGTCAAAAGATTTTCTACAACCCTTTTTGCGTTCGTGCCCTGCTTTTCTATGGTCTTTAATATTTCATGAAATTCAGAGTTTACAGGCGCCTTTTCCATCAAAAGGTCTGTAAAACCGAGAATTACTGCAAGGGGGTTGTTAATTTCATGCGCCACGCCTGCGGCCATGGTACCCAGGGATGCCAATTTTTCGGTATAGTACATCTGCGCTTCTACCTTCTTTCTCTCCGTGATGTCCCTTGCAATGCCCATAATTGCAAAGACCTCTCCTTTTTCATCCAGAAGCCCGCTGAAATTTATGCTCAGCCAGTACTCATTCCCTTTGATATTTACAGGGCACATTGTCTGTTTGTTCAACCGCGTTCTAAAGACCTCGTTAATAGCCATAAATTGGGTGAAAGCGCTGTCCTCATTTAAACATATCTCTCCTATATTGGCGCCCACAATCTCTTCCTTTGCTCTGTCGAAAAAAGAGCATCCCGCCTGGTTTATGGAGGTAATGTTGCCGGCATAGTCTACCGTGAAAATAATATCGCTTGCATTTTCGATAAGCGACCTGTACTGGTTTTCCGATTTTGCCAGCTCGCCTGTTTTCTTTTTGACCTCTTCGCTCAAAGAACTGGACCATCGCAATATAAGGAATATGATTGTTGCGCTGCTCAGCAGTATAACCAGCACAGCGATGCCTTCAAGGAGGAACTGTCTGACCTGAATCGAATGGATCGCCCCTTCCACCTCGCTTACAGGGGCCACAACAGCGACAGACCATATTTGCTCTCCTCCCTTATCCGGCAGCAAGCGGATTGGAGAGTAGGCGATCAGCTTTTTCATCTCGCTCTCCCGTCCCCTGTGCCAGCCCGATATGTACCAGCTTGTGCCTTCCTTTCCCGCAAGCATCTTTTCCTTTTGTATTTCATTTATCCTATCAAAGGATATGGCAGGCGCCCGCTCTTTACGGGCCTCAAAGGCATTTTTCCCGATGAAATCTTTTTCAGGGTGATAAAGAAATGTCCCGTTTTTATCGATGACCCATGCGTACCCGGTTTTCCCTGAACGTATTTCTTTTGTGACCTTTTCGATTAATCTGGTGGCGTCAATAACAAATATCAAAACTCCCGTGAATTTATTGGTTGCCGCCGGGTGGGCCTCATCAACAGAGGTCTGCCAGACAGGTATAACCAGGTTCATAATAAGAAATCCCATCTCCTCCCCGTTTTCTTTTGTCGCTGCGAATCCGCTCACCAAAATTCTATCACTGTTTTCTTTCCGCCCTGCCCATGCAAGGTGATCCATGTCTTCGGTATGCCGCTGCATAGACCTGTGGCCCTCGTCATTTACCACATGCGTTTTATTATAATAACCTTCGACAAATCTAATCTCCAATCCGCCTGCTTCCCTTATGCTTAAAAAGGCAATTTCCATTCTTCTGCCCATAAATACCCTTTCTTTATATTGCACTGAAGGGGATGAGCCAAGGAGGGTTAGTTCCCGCTTCAAAAGGGTTACGCTGTTTTCTATCTGACTCGCAGCGTGTTGCGCAAGGATCAACTGCTGCTGGTTGAAATCTTCAACCACCACTTCCCTGACTTTCTTCGCAGACATCCAGCCGAGGTATAAAATAAGGGCGAGCAAAACAGCGGTGGCGATTATTACTATTTTTTTGAGGCGTTTCAGATTGAACTCAAGGGGCAGCCTTGAGAAAAAATTTAACAGATCGAATGAAAGTTTCTTCAAATGTTTAGCGCTGTTCACACTATATTATACCGAATAAAAAGTGAACAGTGTCAGTGAACAGTGTCAGTGTCGGTTTTCAGTGACAGAAAAAAGTATTTCTTACTGACACTAAACACTGACACTGTCACTGTTGTCCTTTATTCAGGCAGCTTTACCACATATACGGAGCATGGACTGTGCTTTACCACCTTTGAGGCAACGCTCCCCATCTTGAACCTTGTCGATTTGCCGAGACCTCGACTGCCGATTATTATAAGGTTTATTTTCTCCTTATCTGCATAATCTATTATGGCGTCGGGAATGGAAGATGCGGCGACCACATGCCTGCAGGTAGCAATCACATCTTCTCCTGCTAAAATGCCGCAGGCCTGCTGCACGATGTAATCCGCACGCCTGGCAAAGGTCTCGTTCAACTTTTCCCTGTCGGAAGCTGAAATCTCGAGGTCCACGACTTCGATAAAGGGCGTTACATTGATGAGACATATATTCGCGCCTTTTGTCTTTGCGTAATCTACTGCGATCTTAAGCGCTTCCTCTGAATATTTTGAACCGTCAACCGGAACTAATATTTTCATTTTCTCCTCCTTATTTAGTGTCAGTGCTTAGCGTCAAGTGTCAGTTTAAAGACTTCTTTCACTGACACCGATAACTGACACTATTCACTGTCTTTAATGTTTCGCCTTGCTCATTGAAAGCCCGATCCCTTCAAACATATAGTAGATCGCAAATCCCCACCACATGGTATATGCCACATAAAACACTAGCAGGCTGACCATAAGACCGGCCTTGTCTGTAACTTTCTGGGCTTCTATGCCGTAGAAATTGTGAGCGGTCTCAACCGCCTTTTTCATGACATCGGAGACTATCTTTGCCTCCTCTATTTTGCCTTCCTTCTTGAGCTGTTTATCAAGAGGCTTCATGAGATTCCACCATGCTATCATAACCTCTTTTTCGTCAAATCCATAGCGGCCCGAAACCGATTTGCCGTCATTCTTATACATATCATCGGAGTCCTTCAGCGCCTTCTCCATCAGACGGCCTATATCAGCGCTTATTTTTATCTCAGCGCCGGTTGCCTCTGCCTTGGCTCCGGCAACAGTAAGCACCTTAACGGCCTTTTCAACCTGTTCGGGCTTCTCCATCTTGAGTACAGTCGAAATATCTTTGCCGACAAACTTTTTGCTGTCACCCATCACCTTCGGTATGAAATATGAGGAGCCCTTGGAGAGCTTGTTAAACAGATCATCTGAAAACATCAGTCCATTCTTCCCTTCACCGAAGATAGGTGAGAAAATGAGCGCCAGCACCCCCAAAAACGACAGACCGAGGAAAATGCCTATAGACATTGCTTTTTTATTCATAGTCGCCATTTTATTCCTCCCCTCTCAGCTTACCCATGTTTGCAAAGAACTTACCCATAACCCATACGCCGAAGATGCCGACAACTATCCAGAAAATTATATTCCCGACAAACTCTATCCCGTTAACCACAGACTTTGACATTTGTATATATTCGAGTTCAACCATCTTCTTGGGGAGCGTGCTTGCCCTGTTGATAAATCCTGCCAAAATTGACACAGCATAGAATCCGAGAATCTGCGTTCCCTTCACAACCTTTGTTACGAGGGCTCCCACCTGAATGCCGATAAGAGAGCCTATGAGCATGCCCATTGCAAGCGTATAGAAGACATAACCATATATGGCATACTGGGCAATGGATGCAAGCCCTGCGGTAAAGATAATCTGCAGGATGTCGGTGCCGACCGTAGTTCCGGCGGATACTCCGAAAAGATAAACGAACATCGGAAATGTAATAAAGCCGCCGCCGACTCCCATGATTGCAGCCAGCATTCCAACGATAAAACCTCCGATAATGAGAAATATTGCGGATATCCTTTTGCCTCCCTGAACTAAATGCTCGTCAAAGGTAATAAACGGCGGAATTTTCACAGCCTGAAGCTTTAATGCGAGCGGTGGAGTTAGGTCCGGCCCGCTGTGCGCGCCTCCCGAGCCGCCGGCCTTCCTCGACCTCAGAAAATCAGCAAGGGCGTAAAACCCCAGAAAACCGAGCAGCAGAGCATAGACCGTGCTTATAAATGCCTCGCTGAGCAGGGGATCTTTGTTATAAAGCCCTTTGTTTATAGCGCCTCCTGCGAATGTGCCGCCGGCAGAACCGACAAGGAACCAGGCTGCAAGCTTTACAGAAACATTGCCCAGTTTCTTATGGACCGTTGTTCCCATAATCGCCTTAGCAAAGATATGGAACACATCTGTTCCAACAGCAAGGATGCCTTTTACGCCTGCTGCCATCAATGCAGGAGTGATGATAAACCCACCTCCAGCGCCAATACACCCTGTTATAAGCCCTGCGGCAAGACCAATGGCTATGGAGACAAGAAATATTGGCGTGGAATAAAAGGCAGGGGCATAGGCGGTTTTTCCGCCCAGCATAGAGCCCGCTTCCGTCAAGGTAACCGCAAGTATCGGCAGCAGCAGCAGTAACAGTATCAGCACCTTTTTACGGTTTTTGACAATGTTCATAGAGACTTCATAGTCCCATCTGGCATAGGCAACAGACCCCGCCATAAAAAATTCATACAACTTTCTTGGATAACTCATGGGGTTATAACCTCCTTCTTTTCTTTAGTGTCAGTTTTAAAACTTCCTTCACTGACACAGATAACTGACACTATTCACTGTCTTACCTGATTCTCTCGAATTCCGTCTGGAATTTATACCTGTCGCTTCTGCCCTGAAACCTGGTGTAAGCTAACGGGACATTGTCGTAACTTAGAAGGAGCCTGTGAACCACAAGTACGGGGACGCCCTTGCGCACATCAAGATACTTTGCGTTATTGCCCTGCGCCTGTGAAATCCCGACGGCCCGGCTGCCATCTCCCTGAATTGATTTCCTCCAAAAGGATTCTCGTGAGCTGGATATAAAGCTTTTCCCTGTTGAAGCGGTCAATGGTTTTATTATGCAACGGCGCGGTTTCTTTTTGCGCCATGTCGATATGATATTATAATGATATGATGCTAACAAAGAAAAAAATATTAATAGCTACATCAGGCTTTCTTATAAATGAAGATACCCTGCAGCGAGCTGCGAGGTATCCTAAATCTCCCCTCCCTTGAGGGGAGGGGAATAAGGGGAGGGTGAAGAATCATTCCAACACCCTCTCCCTCACCCTCCCCCCTCAAGGGGGAGGGGAAACTTTAGGAAATCTCTATGTCTATTTTTCGGCGGGGGATTTATAGTTGACACGTCAGTTAATATACTGTTATAAATATAAGCCTATGATTCAGAAAACCGAAAAAATATGGATGGACGGTGAATTTGTGGAGTGGGACAGCGCCAATGTCCATATCCTGACCCATTCACTTCATTACGGCCTCGGGGTCTTTGAAGGCATCAGGTGTTATGAGACGGAAAAGGGCCCGGCGATATTCAGGCTCAAGGAGCATGTGGACAGGCTGTTCAGTTCAGCGCATATCTTCCTTATAAAGATTCCTTTCACGGAAAAGGAGCTAGCTGAAGCCATCATTAAGACGGTGTCGGTCAATAAGATCAAGGAATGTTACATACGACCTCTCGTCTACATCGGTTACGGAGCTATGGGGCTTTATCCGAAGGACAATCCGGTGAAGGTTTCTATAGCCGCATGGCCCTGGGGAACCTATCTCGGGGAAGACGGAATCACCAACGGCATAAGAATAAAGGTCTCTTCCTTCATAAGAGGCCATGTCAACTCTAACCTCTCAAGGGGGAAGGTCTGCGGATATTATGTGAATTCCCAACTGGCAAAGAAAGAGGCCATATCATGCGGATACGATGAGGCGCTCCTGCTCGATACGGAAGGATATGTGTCGGAGGGAAGCGGCGAAAACATATTTATTGTGAGGGAAGGGGCGCTCAAGACCACCCCGCTTACGTCCATACTGGAGGGAATTACGAGGGATAGTATTATGGAAATCGCACAGGATGAGGGGATCGATGTGGTTGAAGAAAAGTTCACGAGGGATGAACTCTATATCGCCGATGAGGCGTTCTTTACGGGAACAGCGGCCGAGGTCACTCCGATCCGGGAGGTGGACGGCAGGATTATCGGGGAAGGAAGGCCGGGGAAGGTCACAAAAAGATTGCAGTCAATATTCTTTGATGTTGTGAAAGGAAGAAATAAGAACTACGAATCCTGGCTTACCTATGTTTAGATGAAGTAGTCTAAATAAAAAAAGGCCCGAAAAGTGCGGGCCTTTTTTTATGGTTAAATTACTTCTTGTGGCACTTT
>CAMTVV010000201.1:0-17991 GCA_947085305.1 uncultured Nitrospiraceae bacterium | reverse complement strand
CCAATGAGGAATTTGACCTCCTGATATCTGATGTAAGACTGCCTGATGTCAGCGGAATTACTGTTTTAAAAGAAGCAAAGATTATCCAGCCAAAACTTGACGTTGTCATAATTACAGGTTATCCCACATTAGAGGATGCCAAGGAGTCTGTGAGGCTCGGCGCATTTGAGTATATAGAAAAACCATTCACCCCTGATTTCATGCTTAATGTTGCGAGGAAGGCCTTTGACCAGAGGGGATGGATACTGAGGAAGGCATTCATTGATGAGTTCAGAAACGATATTGTATCCCTCAGAGATACAGAAAACCCTGTTATCTTTTATAAAGAAGGCACATGGGCAATGCCCATCAGGGATGGGTTCTGGAAGATTGGCTGTGATGTGCGATACTGGTTTCTCAGCGGCCAGCTTATGTGCATTGATCTCCCCGAGAGAATCAATATGGTAGTGGCAGGAGAGTCCTTTGCAAAGATATTATCAGGCACAGGGCAGGCCGTGGACCTTATTTCACCCATGACAGGAAAGGTTATAGAACTCAATGGTAATGCCAATACTGCCATGAGCGCACTTATAAGGGATAACTTGAGCGAAGGGTGGCTTCTTTGGCTTGCAAAGATTCAGCCAATAACAGTTTAACTTGTAATTCCCTGTAGCTTGCTACAGGGTCTACATATGTTTCCCTCTCCCCTTGCGCCTGCCTGTGCGTGTCCGCACACAGACAGGGGAGAGGGTTAGGGTGAGGGGTAATTTTCATTGCCCTTTGTGTCTCTTTGAGACATGTATGTTTCATTTTGAATTTCTCACTGGAACTAAGATACCTACTGTCCTGTTGTCCTCTGTGAGATATTTTTTTGCGACGCGCTGGATATCTTCCGGCGTCACCTTTCTGATCCCCTCAAGATACGTGTCCATGAGTTTCCAGCCTCCCAAAATCTCGAACATCCCGATCTTCATCGCCTGCATATAGAGGGAATCCTGTCCGAATATGAAGGATGCCTCGATCTGGTTTTTTGCCTTCTGCACCTCGCTTTCTGTCGGAGGCGCGTTCTTTATCCCTTCTATTTCTGCAAAGAGCGTCTTCTCCAGTTCTGCGACATCCTTGCCTGGCACCGGACTTCCCCAGAGGAAAAAGAGAAAAGGGTCACGGTACAGGCCGCTGTAGTCAGCGCCCACATTCAAGGCCAGTTTCTTTTCGTAGATCAATGACCTGTAAAGCCTCGCGCTTTTGCCGCCGGAAAGGATGGCGCTCAGGACCTCAAGGCCGGGGCTGTCCTCATGGGGAAAGCTGGGAGTATGATACCCCGCGAGAATATAAGGAACCTCTGCCTCTCTCTTAAGATAAACCCGTTTTTCACCCTTCTGTTCGGGTTCCCGGGTCACAGGGACATTCTGGAGCTCGCTCTTTTTCATCTCCCCGAAGGCAATCCTTATTTTCTTCATCACTTCTTCGGGATCAACATCGCCCACGATTACGATAAAGGCATTGTCAGGGGCATAGAACTTCTTATAGTGGCGGTAAAGGTCTTCTCTCGTAAGAGCGGCGATATCCGGCATCCACCCGATAACAGGTCTGCGATAGGGATGGGTCATAAGTGCCGTAGCTACAAAGTTCTCGAAAAGCGAGTTCTGGGGGTCGTCGTCATACCGCATCCTCCGCTCTTCCATCACCACGCTTCTTTCCGAGACCACTTCCTTAGGGTCCAGGATCAGGTTCGTCATCCGGTCCGATTCCAGGTCTATGGATATCCCTATCCTGTCAGAGGCCATAGTCTGGAAATACATGGTGTAATCCCTGGCGGTCATGGCGTTGTCAACGCCGCCGTTTCTCTGGATGATCTTCGAAAAAGCCTTGGAACCATACTTCGGCGTTCCTTTGAACATCATGTGCTCAAGGAGGTGGCTTAACCCTGTCTTGCCCGACTGCTCATTCCTGGAACCGACTTTGTACCATATCTGGAATGTTGCAAGGGGAACTTTATGGTCCTCGCTGATCAGCACCTTCAGGCCGTTGTCAAGGGTGTACTCTTTGACCTCTGCGCAAAGCGGTGACACAGCCGGCAGGAGAATGGCGGCGATAAAGAGTAAAAGTGTTTCTAATCTCCGCATGAATAAATATAACAGAAAAATTGCGTTTCTGACAAATGATGAGTCATTCAGGGTAGCGAGCCAGTGTTTGACAACATCAGGGTCAATAAGGTATTCTTAATACCTATCGCGGGGTGGAGCAGCCTGGTAGCTCGTCGGGCTCATAACCCGAAGGTCAGAGGTTCAAATCCTCTCCCCGCCACCATTAAAGAAAAGAGGGCTTGCAGAAATGCAAGCCCTCTTTCTTTTCTAATGAGAAGCAGACTGTCATGGCCTGACAAGCTGCCCCTCTTTTGACACTTCGACAGTGAGCGCCGTCCCCTTTTTCTGTTCCGATAACGGAGAGACAGCCCCGGCTTGCAATTGGCGTACGCCGACCGTCTAAGGCTGAACTCCCTTTTGAATTATTTTCCCCTTCCCTGCCTTTCCGACGGAGGCGACGTCCATGATGAAATAGAGTGCCGCAGCCAGAACAAAGGCAAGCAAGAGGATGGCCAGGAAGAGCTTTGTTTTTCGAACAAGCAGGAAAAGGAGCAGAAGTCCGGCAACGACCGCAATGATCGGATTATTTTTGGAAAAGGATATAACGGTGTCTGATATGTCAGAGAGGTTCACAGTGCTCCGTCCCTTTCGCCAACATTATATCATTATATCATATTTTGGGAGTAGTGCAGTTCATGCCATAAATATTGGAAGTGTCCCTACATTATTTTTACATTATTTTGGTATGCATGTCTGTGAAGAAAACATAGCATACCTCTATACAAAAAATCTAGTGTTGCAATTTTGTAACACTCCGCCTCCCCTTATCAGAACCTTTTTGGTGTAGTGCAATGCCGAACATTACGAAAAATTATTGCTAATTACCCCGAAAGGGCTTTATTGCCAAGCTGTCCTTTTTTCACCGTGAATTGCTGAGCCTCCCTCACCTACTTTCCCATTTCCCGTCTTTTTACGCTATAATAATGCTAATGACTTTGTCCCATGAAACTTCCCTGAAAACCTCTGTTGCAGCCGGTTCTCAGGGAAAAGAAGGACGGAACCCGCAAGGCGCTAAATGATAAGGACTATTTTTCTTAATCTTTCTCTCAACAATAAGCTCATCCTCATGATGCTCTTTCTGAGCTTTATCCTCCTCTCCATCCTGCTGTTCCTCTACTGGCGGTCCGAAAAGGTGTTATTGAATGAACTCAGCAATCAGACAGCAGGGCTTTCAAAGGCGATCCAGGTCGGTGTGGAAGAGGTGACCGCCAGCGGCTCTACTGACGAAACAAGACTCGCGCAGTATTTAAAGAGCCTGACCTCAAAGGGAATAAACGAGATCTCGATCATCAGCAACACCGACGAAATCATCGCAAGCACGAACCCCTCAAAGATCGGCGCCGCCATCAGCTCCAAAAAGAAGGAGCTGGTGATCAAGGCAGAGCTTGGCGAGCCTGTCTCCGCCGAGGGGAAGGCATATAACGTTATCGTCCCTGTCATTGCCGGCGGAGCCCATTACGGGTATATCCATCTGAAGATCAACGCCGACGATATTTCCCAGATCCTCAAGCGCAACTTGATGAATAGGATTTTCGCCGCCCTTCTGGTCTTCGCGATCGGGATCGGCATCGCCATTTTCCTCTCGCTGCGGTACACCGAGCCGATCCACAGCATTGTGGATGCTGCCCGGAGGGTGGCCGCCGGTGACTTGAACCTCAATCTAACGGTTGACAGAAAAGACGAGATTGGCGAGCTCACTGCGAGCTTCAACGATATGGTCGGAAAACTGAGGGAGAACAAGCGGCTTGAGGAGAGGCTCCGCGAGACAGAACACCTTTCTGCAATAGGGCAGTTGACCGGCACTATCGCCCATGAGATACGGAACCCCCTGAACTTCATCAGTCTGAGCATTGACCACATAAGGGAGAAATACCGTCCGGAAGGGCCTGAAAACGCAAAGGAATTCGAGGTCCTCGCGGCAAGCATAAAGCAGGAGATACACCGGCTCAACAGGTTCGTGACCGACTTCCTCGATTACGGCAAACCCCTGAAGCTGAATATGCAGCGGGTGAACATCGAAGAAGTCCTGAACAATGTGATAGAGATCATAAAGGCAAAGGCGAACACGGAGAAAGTCCGGATAATAAAAAAGTATAACTTCTCCCCCGAGATCAAAATCGACCCTGAACTGATAAAAACGTGCGTGCTCAATGTGGTGATGAACGCGTTCCAGGCGATGCCCGAAGGCGGCGCCCTAACCGTCAGGACAGAGCGGGATAACGGGAAATTCCTCCTCTCTGTGAGCGACACGGGGGTGGGCGTTTCCAGGGAAGACCTGTCTAAGATATTCGAGCCCTTCTTCACAACAAAGAGCGACGGGCTCGGGCTCGGGCTTGCGACAACAAAGCGTATTGTGGAAGAGCATGGTGGAAAGATTGACTTTTCCAGCGGGGATGGCGGTGATGGAAGCAACGTTACCATCAGTCTGCCGTTGAACTAAAAGGATATTCCAGGAGGAAAGAAAGCAGATGGCGGCCATCCTTGTGGTAGATGATGAGCAGAATCAGAGGAATATCCTCAAGACAATCCTTTCTGCAGAAGGATACGAGACCTATGTTGCTTCCTCAGGAGAGGAGGCGCTGAAAACAGCCAAAACCTTCAATCCTGAGGTTGTCCTGACGGACCTTAAGATGGAAGGAATGGACGGCATCGAGCTCATGGAGACTATTATTGCATCCATGGACCACCCTCCCGCTGTAGTCATGATGACGGCCTTCGGCACGATCAACACAGCGATAGACGCGATGAAGAAGGGTGCTTTTGATTACCTCCAAAAGCCTCTTGATAAGGATAACGTCCTGATGGTCGTGAAAAAAGCCGTGGAAATGACCGACCTCCGTCGGAAGAACAGGGAACTCCAGCATGCGCTGTACGACAAGTTCAGCATCGAAGGGATCATCGGAAATTCGGAGGTAATGAAAGAAGTCATCGGCATCATCAGGAAGGTCTCTCACAGCCCGGTGACCGTCCTGATCCTCGGCGAAAGCGGAACAGGAAAAGAATTGGCGGCAAAGGCTATACACTACAACAGCCCAAGGAGTTCCAAACCCTTCACCGCCATCAACTGCGCCGCTATACCCGAAAGCCTCCTGGAGAGCGAACTCTTCGGTTACGAACCGGGGGCATTCACCGGAGCGGTGACAAGGAAGATCGGGCTCTTTGAGGCCACAAACGGCGGCGCCATGTTCCTGGATGAGGTAGGGGACCTTCCTTCCATAACCCAGTCGAAAATCCTCAGGGTCCTCCAGGAAAAGGAGATACGGCGCATCGGCGGAAGGGAAGCCATAAAGGTCGACGTGAGGATAATAGCAGCAACCAACAAAGACCTGGAAAAGGAGATGAAGAACGGGAAATTCCGGGAAGACCTCTACTACCGTCTGCGGGTCGTTACCCTGGAGCTCCCGCCCCTGAGGGAGCGGAAGGGAGATATCCCGGAGCTGGTTCATTTTTTCATCCAGCGTTACAACAACGAATTCGGCAAGCGGATAAAGGTGTGGATGAGGCCGCCATGAAAGCCCTTATGGAATACCACTGGCCCGGGAATGTGAGGCAGCTGGAATCGGTGCTCGAACGGGCCTTGCTCATGTGCGAGTCAGATACCATCCGCATGAAGGATATAAAGAGCGAGTTGAGGTTGTCCCGGCAGCAAGACATATTCGATATCGATGTGCCTGAGGAGGGCATCGTCTTTGAGGAACTGGAAAAAGAAATTCTGAAGAAGGCCATGAGCAGGGCCAACAATGTTGCGGCCAAGGCGGCACGGCTCCTCGGCATGAGTTACAAGACCTTCTGGTACCGGTGGGAAAAGTTCGGACTGGAGGGCTCTTCCCTAAAAAAGGAAGATACTCCCTAAAAGGGGAAGGATAAAATAGGATTTCTTGGCAGATAGGAAAAGTTCTTCTTAACGCGTCAATTTTAAATGCTAAATTGAGAGTCCTGAAAAAGTCCTATTTTTTCACCCTGAATTCATTTCAGGGTCTCATAACACATTGATTACATTAGATGCTGAAACAAGTTCAGCATGACATTTTGGATGTTTTAACTACTTTTTCAGGGGTCTTAAATTGTAATCTTCCATCCTTACCTCTCCTGGCACAAATATTGTATGCATTTATCCCTGGATAAGTAAATCTAATTGAAGGGAGGTGAATTTCATGAAGAAGGTAATCGCCATAGTTGTATCAGTGCTTTTCGTTATCTCCGTTGCAGGTCTTTCCTTCGCAGCAGAGCAGAAGATAGCTCAGGCAGCCCCTGCCGAGAAGAAGGCAGCAGCTCCTGCTGAGACAAAGAAGGAGGCAGCCCCGGCAAAGGCTGAGGAGAAGAAGCCCGCTGAGAAGAAGGCCCCTGCAAAGGTAAAGAAGGTGACCGGCGAGGTTGCTGCAGTTGATGCAAAAGCAAAGACCCTCACCGTAAAGGGAAAGAAGGCTGATGTCGCTCTCTCTGTTGACGAGAAGGCGGCTGCGAAACTTGCTGACGTTAAGGTGGGCGACAAGGTCACCGTGACGTACAAGGAAGTGGATGGCAAGAACGTAGCAACCAGCGTTGTAGGGAAGAAGCCTGCTGAGAAGAAGATGGAGAAGAAGGAGGCAGCTCCTGCTCCTAAGGCTGAAGAGAAGAAGCCCGCTGCTCCGGCAGCTCCCGCAGCTCCTGCTCCGGCAGCTCCTGCTGCTCCGGCGCCAAAGAAGTAGTTTTCTCTCTTGTCTAAAAAAGGGCACTGGCAACAGTGCCCTTTTTGTTTTCCCTCCCCGATTTTCTTAGCCTCAGGTCTCGCAAGGAACCATTGGTTTGGTATATAATAACTACTCATCCGGGAATCTCTCTGAAGACGTATACTTTTACAATGACAATGGAGGAGCGTTATCATGAAATTCGAGTTTGCTCACCGGGTTAAAAACCTCCCGCCCTACCTCTTCGCTGCCATAGACAGAATGAAGCAGGAGGCCCTGGCCAGGGGCGTTGAGCTCATCGACCTCAGCATCGGAGACCCGGACCTTCCAACGCCAGGCCACATCGTGGATGCCATGAAAAAAGCGGTCGAAAATTCCGCGCATCACCGGTATCCGTCATATGAAGGGTTGCTCTCATACAGGGAAGCGGTGGCGAACTGGTACATGAACAGATTCAATGTCACTCTTGATCCCCGCACGGAAGTCCTCTCCCTCATCGGCTCAAAGGAAGGGATAGGGCATATCCCTCTGGCCTTTGTGAACCCCGGGGATATTGTCCTGGTGCCTTCTCCAGGCTATCCAGTCTATCCAGTGGCAACACTGTTTGCAGGTGGAGAAAGCCGCATCATGCCCCTCCTTGAAGGGAACGGTTTCCTCCCTGATTTCTCCGTCATTCCGGAAGACGTGCTGGAAAAGACGCGTTTGATGTTCATTAATTATCCGAACAACCCCACCTCGGCTGTAACCGGGAAGGGGTTTTACGAGGACGTGATACGAATTGCAAGAAAATACAGTATCATCGTCTGCCACGACGCAGCCTACTCGGAGATCTATTATGACGGCAAGAAGCCCATCAGCTTCATGGAGCTGGACGGCGCAAGAGAGGTCGGTATAGAGTTTCACTCCCTCTCGAAGACCTACAACATGACGGGATGGAGAATAGGCTTTGCCGTGGGCAACAGGGACGTAATTGCAGGGCTCGGCAGGATAAAGACGAACCTTGATTCCGGCGTGTTCCAGGCCATCCAGGAAGCGGCCATAGCAGCCCTCGGCACAGGGGATGACATTCTTTCAGGAATCAGGAATACCTACCAGGCGAGGAGGGATGCCCTTTACAGCGGTCTCAAGAGCCTCGGGCTCAATGTGATAAAACCCGAGGCGACGTTCTATCTCTGGGCAAAGGTCCCTTCGTCCTTTGACTCTTCTGCATTCGTAGCCCACATCCTCGAAAAGGCAGGGGTCCTCGCCACCCCCGGAAACGGCTTCGGAGCTCCCGGCGAAGGCTATGTGAGATTCTCCCTCACCGTTCCTGTGGAGAGGATCAGAGAGGCAGTCGAGCGGATAAAGAAAGCTCTTTAAGCAACTCTAAAGAAGACTATTTACCACAGAGGACACAGAGAAAAAATGGAGAGAAAAAAAGAAATTTACCGTAAAGAACACAAAGCACTGCATAATTTTTTTTAAAACTTTGAATCACTTCGCGTATTTAGCGTCTTTGCAGTTCAGGTTTTTTAGGCGGTTTATCAGGGTTAGGATGTCTTCTCTCTGAGCCCTCTGTGGCTGAGAATTATTTCATCTTGCATCTTGAATTATGTCTATCGTTTACATCGGCATCGGCTCCAATCTCGGCAACAGGGAAGAAAACTGTCTCCGGGCCCTGGCCCTCTTGTCAGTCAGGGGGATTATTATCAGGAAACGTTCATCCCTTTATGAGACGGAGCCGTGGGGAGTGGAGGACCAGCCGAAATTCATCAATATGGCCGCAGAGGTTGAGACTGAGCTGGGGCCCGGGAAACTCCTCGAAACAGTGAAGTCCGTCGAGGAAGAGCTGGGGAGAAAAGAGGGTTATCGATGGAGACCCCGGGTGATTGACCTCGACATCCTCTTCTACGATAACCTGGTGATGGATTCGCCTGACCTCAAAATCCCCCATCTCCTCATGCATGAGAGGAAATTCGTGTTAAGGCCTCTGGCTGAGATCGCCCCCGACAAAGTCCATCCGGTCTTGAAAAAGACCATCAGGGAACTGCTTTCAGAAATAAAGGGTCCGTGAAAAAATACTATGCCTTCCTGACGAACTCCCCGAAGCCTTTGAGGATCTTCAGGCCGAGTTCCTGGCTCTTCTCAGGGTGGAACTGAGTGGCAAGGATATTGTCCTTCCAGACCATGGAGGTGAATTCAGACCCGTACTCCGTTGTCCCGGCGATTATGGCTTTATCCTCGGGCGCCACATAGAAGGAATGCACAAAATAGAAATAACTGTCCTCGGGTATGCCGTCAAAAACCGGCGGCCTTCTCCCTATCTTCACCGTATTCCATCCCATGTGGGGGACTTTCAGCCCGCTTTCGGGGAACCTCACCACCCTGCCCCGGAACACATCAAGGCCTTTGCATATGCCGAACTCCTCTGACTCGCTAAAGAGCACCTGGAGTCCGAGACATATGCCGAGATAGGGCTTGCCCTTTTCAATAGCTTTTATGATGGCGCCGGTAAGGTCTGCATCCGCAAGGTTTCGTATGCAGTCCCTGAAGGCGCCTACGCCGGGAAGGACCACTGCGCGAGCATCCTCGACAGATCTCCTGTCAGAAACAACCCTCGCATCCACACCGACCTTCAGGAAGCCCTTTTCAACGCTCCTGAGGTTTCCCATTCCATAATCCACAATGGCTATCATGCTCTATGATAGCACATCAGACCGCGGCTTAACTCCCCCTCACCCCCTCTTAACTTAAAAGGAGGGAATTCCCCCCCTTATACTCCTTGCTTCACACTTATCAAGTCCGCTCTCAAAGTCAAGTATGATATAATTGCCCAGTCATGGGTGCAAAGGAAAGAATCGCAAAGTCAGCAGGGATAATGTCCGTGGCGACTCTCATCAGCCGGATCCTCGGCTATGTCAAGGACATGATCCTCGCCCTGTACTTCGGCGCCACAGGTATCTCGGACACGTTCTTTGTGGCTTTCAGGATCCCTAATCTTCTGAGAGAGCTCTTTGCCGAGGGCTCCATGTCCTCGGCATTCATACCGGTTCTCACAGAGCACCAGACAAAACACGGCTCCCTTGAAGCAAAGCGCCTTGTGAACATAGCCTTCACCTTCATCCTGATCTTTGTGGGATTGTTCTGCGTCCTCGGAATAATCTTTGCCCCGCAGATAGTCAGCATCATTGCCCCGGGGTTCCTAAAAGATGCCGGAAAGTTCTCCCAGACAGTGCTCCTTACGAGGCTGATGTTCCCCTTTCTTTTGTTTATAAGCCTTGCCGCCCTCGTCATGGGAGCCCTCAATGTGCGAAGGGTTTTCTTTGTTCCTGCCCTGGCGCCGGCAATGCTCAATGTAACCATCATCGTCTCCGTACTGCTCCTCGTACCCGTTATGGAACAGCCGATCATTGCAGTGGCGATGGGGGTCGCCCTCGGGGGTCTTGCGCAGCTTGCCTTCCAGTTGCCGTCTTTCCTCCGTAAAGATTATGACCTGAGACTTACCTCTCAGTTCGGTCACCCGGGCCTTAAAAAAATGGCTCTTCTAATAATACCGGCAACAATGGGAATGGCGGTGGCGCAAGTGAACATTTTCATAAGCACGATCCTCGCGTCCTTCCTCGCGCAGGGAAGCATCACCTATCTCTACTATTCCATGAGGCTGACCCAGTTCCCCATAGGCATCTTCGGCGTTGCCATGGGCATGGCAGCCCTCCCTGCCCTCTCCGAGCATGCGGTGAAAGGAGATATGGAGAAGCTCAGGGATGATTTCTCCTTTGCATTGCGCCTGCTCTTCTTTATCACTGTTCCTGCCATGGCAGGACTGATCGCCTTGAGAGAACCCATTGTCAACGTCCTGTTCCAGAGGGGTGTATTCGACTACAGCGCAACAGCGGGAACCGCGGACGCGCTGCTTTTCTATTCCCTTGGAATATGGGCCATTGTGGGGGTGAGGATGGTTACCGCAACATTCTATTCCCTGAATGATACGAAGACCCCGGTGAAGATTGCCGTGGCAGCGATGATCATTAATATTGTCATGAGCTTAATACTCATGGGTCCGCTGAAGCACTCCGGCCTGGCCTTTGCCAATGCCATTGCATCCGGTGTCAACTTCATTCTCCTCTTTTTCTTCCTGAGGAATAAGCTTGGACGGATCGATGGGAGACGGATCATGAAGTCCTTTGCCAGGATAGCCCTTGCAGCAATGGTCATGGGCCTTGCCGGATGGTCCATGCTCAGGGGAGAGATATGGACAGCCTCGGAAAAGACCCTCGAAAAGGCGCTATACCTCTCCGGCGCCATTATGGTATGCTTATGCATCTACCTGGTTATCAGCTTCTTGCTCAAGGGTGATGAAATTAATTACCTCTATGAAAAAATCAAAAGCCGGTTGAACAGGAAAGGCGCGTGATCATCAGAAGGCTGGCAGTGGGGCCCCTGGAGGCAAACTGTTTCCTGATAGGGGAGGAGGACTCAAGGAAGGCTATGCTCATCGATCCCGGGGACGAGCCTGACAGGATCATGGACAGGGTGAGAGCGAACAATCTTTCCCTGGAATACATTGTCTGCACCCATGCGCACTTTGATCACGTGGGCGCAGTGCCGGACATCAAAGGCGAGACCGGCGCAAAGATCATTATCCACCGGGATGAACTGGAGATTTACCAGGGCGCCAGAGACATGGCAGCCTTTTGGGGATACGATATCGCCCCACTTCCTGAACCGGACCTTCTGGTGGAAGAGGGTGAAGAGATTCGACTGGGCGCCCTCTCCTTCAGGGTGCTGCACACCCCTGGTCACAGCCCCGGCGGCATCTGTCTCTTCGGAGAAGGGGTGGTGGTTACCGGAGATACGCTTTTCGCCGGCGCAGTGGGAAGGACGGACTTCCACGGAGGAAACCTCAATAAGCTGAAAGAGTCCTTTCAGAGGCTCCTGTCCCTTCCGCCGGAGACCGAGGTGCTGGCCGGTCACGGACCCAATTCAACCATCGGCAGAGAGCGCTCGGAAAATTTCTTTATGAAATTATTTGCTTGACAAAACCGACAGTAACTGGCATATTTACGTCAATGACGCAGGTTTTACCTCATCAGCAGGTCCCCAAAAATCTTTGATTCTTTGAGGCGCCTTTACCCAGCTCGATACGGCCTGGGATTTCACTTTTAGGAGGAATGATGGGAAAGAAGCTTTATGTAGGCAATATCTCATTTCAGGCATCAGAGGATGACCTGAAGGATCTCTTCTCACAGGCAGGAGAGGTTGTGTCCGCAAAACTTATCACTGATGCCGCTACCGGCAGGGCAAGGGGGTTCGGATTCGTCGAGATGGGCTCTGACGCAGATGCCCAGAAGGCAATTTCCATGTTAAACAATACCGGTTTCATGGAAAGAAACATTATTGTCAGCGAGGCCAAGCCGCAGGAGAGAAGAGAGCAGGGAACAAGGGACCGCGGCGGTTTCGGTAGAAGACCGGGGGGAACGGGAGGAAGAAGATAGTCTATCTTTCTATCTCGGCAATTCAGGATTTCTTCAGAATCATAGAGCCAAGGGACAGGCCCAATTCTTTTGAAACCACGTCACATTTGGACTGAAAGAGGTAGAATATCGCCTTTTCAGGGTCATCCAATGTTTCGAAGTTCCCCTGCCCCTTGCTTATGATCAAAGAAAATCGAGCGTAACGCTGCCGGAAGTCTCCGGACGTCCATTCGAGAATAGTCCCGACACCGTCCGATCCGTTGTCGATGACCTCGCAGACCTCCGTGATCCCAGCTTCGCGGGCGTCCTCAGTCGTGCAGTCGTTGATTATGGGAGAACCCTTCGCCACCGCCGTTACTTTCTTGCCCTGAGACGTCAGGGTTTCGATGAGTATCCTGTCGAATACCGCCTCCCCCGCATTATCCAGAAGATAGAGGACTTCAGCAGCGCCGGACAATGCGGCCTTGAAAGACCGGTAATCATCAACAGAGAGTGGACTCTGCAATACCCGCTTTATGGTTCCTTCAATATCCACCGAGGTGAAGATTCCGAAATCTATGACATTGCCTGCTATCGCCAGCCTCGAGGCGGTCCAGAGGGGGTCGCTGCTTTCCTGCACCATCTTTTTCAGATGCGGATAAAGATTGAGGGAGATTTGGTTATATTCCGATTTTATCTTCCTGAAGGGGTCCTTCCTGAGCATGCGTCTGATTCTTCTGTGAATGAACGTGGTGGCGTATGCCGGGGGCTTTGAGGTGTCGGCGCCTTCGATGTCCTCAAGAACAGACTTCAGTATCTTCTCCTGAAGTCTTACGTTCCTTGTTCCGTATCTCAGGGCAATGATGGACTGCTTCAGGAAGCAGGGGAAACAGTCGATATGGGTTTTCACGGTCTTTTCAGCGCCCTGTCCGCAATGTCCTTCCGGTAATGCATCCCGTCAAAATGGATCTTCTCTATGGCCTTGTATGCCCTGTCCTTTGCCTCACGGATATCTTTACCAAGCGCGGTCACTCCAAGCGCCCTCCCTCCTGAGGTGACGATATTGCCGTTATTAAAAGTCGTTCCGGCATGAAAGACAAAGACATCCTTTTCATCCTTCAGTTTGTCAAAACCCGTGATCACCTTGCCCTTTTCATACTGTCCGGGATAGCCCTTTGACGCAAGGACGACGCAAACCGAGGATTTGGGTTTCCATTGAATATCCATTTCCGCTAATTTGCCGTCAAGCATGGCATAGGAAATATCCACAAGGTCTGTATCGAGTCTCGATAACACGGGCTGCGTCTCGGGGTCGCCCAGCCTGCAGTTAAACTCAAGGACATATGGGGTGTTGTTCTTAATCATAAGACCCGCGTAGAGTATCCCCTTGTATTTCAGCCCTTCGGCCTTCAAGCCCCTCATGACCGGCCACATCACCTTTTCCATAATCTCTGCTTCCAGCTCCTTTGTGACCACAGGAGCCGGGCTGTATGCGCCCATGCCTCCGGTGTTCGGTCCCTTGTCACCGTCAAATATCCTCTTGTGGTCCTGGGAGCTCGCCATGGGCCTGACTGTTTTCCCGTCACAGAATGCCATAAAGGATGCCTCTTCTCCCTCCAGGCATTCCTCCACAACCACCCTGTTGCCGGCATCGCCGAACGCCTTTTCCTTCATAATGAGTCTGAGAGCGTCTATGGCCTCATCCACAGTGTTAGCCACAAAGACACCTTTGCCCGCAGCAAGGCCGTCGGCCTTGATCACAATGGGGGTTCCCTTCATCCTGATATGATCCTCGGCGTGGACATAGGAGGTAAAAACACTGTATTCAGCAGAGGGAATTCCGTACCGCTTCATAAACTCCTTTGCAAAGACCTTGCTCGACTCCAGTTGCGCCGCTTTCCTGTCAGGTCCCAGTATCCTCCTGCCCTCCTTTTCAAAGGCATCCACAATACCCCGGGAAAGTGGCTCTTCAGGGCCGACGATGGTGAGGTCGATCCACTCATATTTCACAAAATCCACGAGGGACTTGAAATCATCGGTCCCCACGTCGATGCATTCCGCGATTTCCGAGATCCCCGCATTCCCCGGCGAGCAGCAGATTTTGTCCACATGTTTCGACTGGGCCAGTTTCCAGATTATTGCATGCTCCCTCCCCCCGCTGCCGATCACAAGCACCTTCATTTTCCTCGCTCCTCCGTCATCTTCACGAGCCAGTAGACCACCCCTATGACAAGTATCGCTGCGATAAGGGAGTAGATCGTCTCGGGTTTGTCATGCTTAAGGGTAGCGATCATCGTCTCTCTTATAATCGTGACAAGGGCGACGCCGATGAAGACGCTGATATGGAACTTGCCGCCCTTAAGGTGCGAAATCTCCGTATTCATGAGCTCTATCATCACCCACAGGATGAGCATCGAACCGAGGGAGGAGATGAGCCCATGTTCGAGGTTGCCCGTAAAGAGTTTCTGGACATCATTCGCAAACATGACGATCACGCCGAGAGTCAACCCGATCAGCGAGAGTATGAGTACCAGATTCGTCGTCTGGGAAAAACCCTCGGAAAAAGTCACGAGGGCGTTCTTGACGCGATATGCCCTTGAATACGTTCTCAGCTCTTCCTCTATGTAAGCGGAGGTGATGATATCGAGATTGATATCCAGAATCTTTTCGAGGGAGATAAGTATCGGGGTCCGTTCCTCAGGGTCTTCGATGCTCCTGCTGAGGATGCCGATGCAGCAGTTTCTGACTATATTCACCGCCCTGTTCATATAATGAGCCTCAACAGAAACCCTCACATGCGTCTGCCCGATCCGTATCAGCTTTTCGTAATACTGATGGTCATACTTCCCGCAAAAAAGATCGAGAAACCATTTCCTGTGCGCTCCAAAAACGCGGGTCCTTCTGCCTTCATCAGCAAAGAACCGGGCTGTCTCCTTTGTCTGGAGTATCCAGGAATCAAGGGAATCCATAGCCTCATCCGCATTATCAGACATGACGCCGCTTAGGGAACGTAACCGCGCCTCATCCTCTTCACTGAAATCGTAATGCTTTTTTATCTCTTTGAATGATCTCATCAGTGCCTGAAATGCCTTACGCCGGTAATCAGCATCGCCATATTGTATTCATCCGCCGCTTTTATGACCTCTTCGTCTTTCACTGAACCTCCGGGCTGCGCCACCGCTGTCACGCCCGCTTCATGGAGCACATCTATCCCGTCCCTGAAGGGGAAGAACCCGTCGGAAGCCGCCACAGAGCCCTTCACCGGTTCCCCTGCGTTCATAAGGCCTGTCCTGGCAGAGAAGACCCTCTTTGTCTGGCCGATGCCGATGCCCGCGGTCCTGTCTTTGAAGGCATAGACAATGGCATTGGATTTAACGTGTTTGCAGACCTTCCACGCAAAGGCCATTGCCTCAAGCTCATCCTTTGTGGGCTGACGTTTCGTAACCGCGGTCAGCGACATGATATCCTCTGTGGAATAGTCCCATCCCTGAAGCAAAAGCCCCCCGGCGATCCTCTTCATGTCCCATGACCCCGGCCTTCTCCTGTCCGGAGAAAGCATTTCAGGGAGTTCGAGGAGCCTGACATTGGGTTTCTTCGAGAAGACCTCAAGGGCGCCTTTTGTAAAGGACGGGGCGATTACTACCTCGAGGAACAACTCGTACATCTCCTTTGCTGCGTCCTCATCCACCGCGGTATTGAACGCCACGACTCCGCCGAAGGCAGAAACAGGGTCTGTTTTTGCAGCCTTCCTGTATGCATCGGCAGGAGTGTCGCCCACCGCAACCCCGCAGGGATTGTTATGTTTTATGATGGAACACGCCTTTTTATCGAATTCCAGCGCAAGTAGCAGCGCTGCATGGGTGTCGAGGTAATTATTAAAGGACATCTCCTTGCCCTGGAGCACCTTTGCATCCGGCAGGGAAAGGCCGCTCGTCCTCTCTCTGTAGATCGCCGCCTTCTGGAAGGGGTTTTCTCCGTATCTCAGAACTGCAACCTGCTTAAATGACATGGTGAGAAATTCGGGGAAGGAGCTTTCATTTTCCGTTACCCCGGCCAGGTAATCTGCGATGAGCGCGTCATACCGCGCGGTGTGGGCAAAGACCTTTTTTGCGAGATTGAGTTTCGTCTCCCTGCTTATTTCGCCACCGGAGGCCTTCAACTCATTGAGTATCGGTTCATAATCACCAGGGTCAACCACCACCGCCACGTCCTGGAAATTCTTTGAAGCTGCCCTGAGCATGGTGGGTCCGCCGATATCGATGTTTTCTACGGCCTCTTCAAAGGTCACAGAGGGTTTGGAGATGGTCTCCTCAAAGGGATAGAGATTCACCACGACCATATCTATGGGCTTAATGTCATGCTTCTTTATGTCCTCCATATCCTGCGGATTACTCCGCCTCGAAAGCAACCCGCCGTGGATCTTCGGATGAAGGGTCTTCAATCTCCCGTCAAGCATCTCGGGGAACCCTGTGTAATCAGAGACCTCCACCACTGAAATGCCTGCATCCCTGAGCGACTTTGCTGTTCCTCCTGTGGAAAGTATCTCGACCCCCATGCCCAACAGCTCCTTTGCAAGCTCAACAATACCTTTCTTGTTCGAAACACTCATGAGCGCTCTCTTCACCATACATAGTCCTCCTGTTATTTATGTCTGACCGCTAGTGTAGTGCGTCTAACGCTTCTTTACATAAATGCGGGAACGACCAAAGTCCCCGCGAAGGGGCATAAATAGCTGTCATTGCGGCTTGTCCGCAATCCTTCTGAAAGATTCCAGACAAGCTGGAATGACAAATTATATGTAAAGCTATTTATGACGCACTACACTATCATTCTTTCTTTGTCTCCGGCTCCCCGAATCTTCTGGTCATCTTTGCCTTATAATATTCCCTTCTCTCTGAGGCTCACATATTTTCCATCACCGATGATCACATGGTCAAGCACATTTATTCCGACAATATCCCCTGTTGCCTTCAGCCTTTCGGTTACCGCGATGTCATCCCTGCTCGGCTCCGGGTCTCCGCTGGGATGGTTATGGACAAAAAGAACAGCCGCGGCCGACTCCCTTATGGCCTCCCTGAATGCCTCACGGGGGTGGATCAGGGAATTGGTGAGCGTGCCTTCAGACACCTTCACTTCTTTGATCAGTCTGTTTTTTGTATCCAGGAGGAGAGACAGGAACACTTCCTTTTTCAGGTTCTTGAACCGGGGCGCAAAGTACGAATGCACCATCCGGCTTGAAGAGAAGGCGGCATTGCCTTCAAGGGAACCACTCATCAGTCTCTTGCCCAGGGCAAAGGCAGCCTTCAATTGTGCAATCTTTGCGGGCCCGAGCCCTTTCACGGAGGACAGATCAGCAGTGGAAGCGCAGTCTATTTCCTTCAATCCCCCGAACCTGTCCAGCAATTCCATTGCAAGGGCCAGAACACCTTTTCCCCCGCCCCCTGTCCTGAGGATTATGGCCAGGAGCTGGGCATCGGAAAGGCTCTCCGCGCCATATTTAATAAGCCTTTCTCTCGGTCTTTCGTCCTTGGGCCAGTCTTTTACCTTTGGGTCAGCCACTACAGTCCTGCCTTTCTCTGGATGATTATTCTATCAGTTTCCTAATAATTTTTCTGCAATAATTTCGTTCGTGTAAGCATCTTTTTTTCCGTGATGAATTCAGGCCGCATACCTAACGAATTCCTTTCGCCGTTCTTGCCAATAGGTATTCCAGTCGCCATTGAGTTTCAAAAGCCTCAGTCTTAATAAAGGATTTGCACCACTCTT
>CAMTVV010000200.1:0-2678 GCA_947085305.1 uncultured Nitrospiraceae bacterium | reverse complement strand
TGGATATTACAATTATACCAGCCAACTCTCCTCAGGCAAAGGGTCGGATAGAGGTAACCTTTAGATTATTTCAGGATCGTCTGATTAAGGAGCTGCGACTTGCCGGTGCAAGAACCTATGATGAAGCAAATATGTTTCTTACTGAGAGGTTCCTACCCTGGTATAACGCTAAATATACCCATACAGTTGAGAGTGTTTATATGCCTTTGCCAGAAGAAAAGAATCTTGATTTAATCTTTTGTGTTAAGAGGCAGCGGACAGTAAAAAATGACTATACTATTAGCTTTCAGGGACAGATTATTCAGATACCACCATCTGATAAGAAGCTGAACCTTACCAGAAGAAGAGTTGAAGTTTGTTTATTAGAGGACAATAAGGTCTTTGTCCTTTACGAAGGTAAGGTGATTGCACAGACTGCTTTATCCAAAGATAACCAGAACCTTGGGAAAGAAACAAAGATAGAGGATTTATTAAATAAACGACAATATGTCATCATACAGCCAAAGAAAAAGCCAAAGACAGTCCATGTCCCATCTTTAAATCATCCATGGAGGAGAGCAATGGCTAAGCATCTCCAGTTAAAACAAAGAAAACAAATTAGGGCTGAAATAAAGGCTCAAAAGGAAATTGAAAAGATGTTCGGAGGTTTAATTACATTCGTCCACTAAATATCATAAATGTGACATTTTAAACTGGTAAAAATGTGACATTTGAAATTTGTAATAACAATTCCTTGAGGAAACCCGACCGAACCTATTCATTAACGTCAAGCGGTTGATCGATGCCGCAACGCGGAATCGAATCACATTTCCGATGCTTCATTTGCCGGGAAGGTTCTGCTATGATGGAAGATAGGCTGAAGATGAATATTACAATGAGCGGCGCAACGGGATTTGTGGGAGGACATCTTACCAGGGCTTTCGAGGGAAAGGGTTGGAAGGTGACGCCCCTGAAGCGAGAGGATTTCCTGGAAATGGAGATGCTTGCCAGGAAGATCAGGGGCGCTGACGTGGTGGTCAATCTGGCCGGGGCTTCCGTGGCCCAGCGTTGGACCGAAGAGTACAAGAAGGTCATGTATAACAGCAGGATAGATACCACAAGGAAGATTGTGGAAGCCATGTCGAAGGAAGAGACAAAACCCGGGCTTTTTATCTCGACCTCTGCAGTGGGCATATATGACACAAAGGCAACATATGCAGAAGACAATGCCCGCTATGCTGACAACTTTCTGGGGAAGCTGGCCATTGATTGGGAAGGGGCTGCCCTTAAGTCAAACGAGGTCGGGGTGAGGACGGTGGTTTTCCGTTTCGGGATTGTGCTTGGCATTGAAGGCGGCGCCCTTAAGAAGATGCTCATCCCCTTCAGGATGGGACTGGGCGGAACCATCGGCGACGGTAAACAGGCATTTTCATGGGTGCATATCGAGGACCTTGTCAGGGCTTATTTTACTGTGATTGAGAACAAAGAATTTGAGGGGATATATAACCTCACCGCACCGAATCCTACAAGCAATAAGGGTTTGACCGAGGCCTTTGCTCGTGCCCTTCACAGACCTGCTGTGATGCGCGTCCCTGCATTTGTGCTGAAGCTCCAGCTCGGGGAAGGAGCAACGATACTCCTGGAGGGCCAGAGAGTCCTTCCCAAGAGGCTTTTAGAGAGAGGCTTTCAATTCCGATTTACGACGATAGAAGAGGCGATGAAGGACCTGGTGGGAGGGAAAGAAGCTGAAGGTTTTTGAGGTCAAAGGCAGACTGAAGGAATCCGGTGAATTTATCCTCGGCAGTGATGATACTGGAAGCCATGCCTGCTATCTCATTTACGGCTGCATGAACCCCGGGGAAAAGAACCGCGAATTAAAGCCCGGCGCAGGACATGAAGAGATATTTCTTGCGGTCAAGGGGATTTTTGCTTTGACAGGGAGCTGTTCAGGAGTGATTTCAGAAGGCCAGGCAGTCCACCTGACAGGAAATTCTGTATGTTCTGTAGAGAACCTGACGGATTCCGAAGCGGTCTACGTCATTGCAGGCGGTCATTCGCATACAGGGCGCCACTGACGACGCGTGCGACTTCAAGTCTTCTTTAGATACTATAGGGATTGCAGCTCACATTCTTTTTCATTGTCCGGCAGACATGGTCGCACTCCTCGCTGTTGTAATGAGGCGTCTTGTGGAAGCACCTGACGCCTGTGCACGATACCGCGTCTTCGCAGAGGACCTCCCCTTTTCCTGATGCGTGTTCAATCCAGACCTTGCCGGTGGTGTTGATCTCCCTGTTTTCTTTGACAATGGTCCAATACGGCCTAGACTGGTCAGGAAAACTTATCCGGTCCGGGTTCTCGATGCTCACAATCTCTCCGTTCGGTTTCCGGAGAGCCACGGTTGTAACTTTCTGTTCCGCCATAATCCTCTCCTTTCTCAAAATAAAAGAGGCGGTTGTTGTGTCAACAACCGCCTTTATCTTACCTCATGGCTTAAACGTTTTCCACCATCTCCCACACGCCGCAGGGGCAGACCCCTGCGCAGAAGCCGCAGCCGATGCAGAGGTTATCATCCACCACGTATTCGTACGAACCGTCGGCATGTTCGATCCTGCTGATGGCGCCCCAGTAGCAGGTTGACTCGCACATGTGGCAGTCGCGGCACGCAGCGCAGGACATGCACCTGTCGGCAGAAACCTCG
>CAMTVV010000199.1:0-18073 GCA_947085305.1 uncultured Nitrospiraceae bacterium | reverse complement strand
TGCCTCCGGTGATGTTAAACAGGATGCCTCTGGCCCCATCAATGGTGGAGTCCTCAAGAAGGGGATTCAGAATTGCTTTCTTGGCCGCTTCCGCAGCGCCTCCTTCACCCTTTCCCACGCCCGTTCCCATCACCGCTTTCCCTGTGTTCTGCATGATGGTCCTCACATCGGCAAAGTCCACATTGATCAGGCCCGGCTTAAGGATGATGTCGGATATCCCCTGCACTGCCTGTCTCAAAACATCATTGGCGATGCTGAAGCCCTTGAGAAGGGGAGTATTCTTGTCCACCACAAGGGCTATGCGGTCGTTGGGGATCACTATAAGGGTATCCACATTGTTCTTCAGCTCCCGAATGCCCTCTTCCGCATTAATAGCCCTCGTCTTTGCCTCATAGAAGAAGGGCTTTGTCACAATCGCCACAGTGAGGGCGCCCATTTCCTTTGCCACGCCGGCAACCACAGGGGAAGCCCCTGTCCCTGTGCCGCCCCCCATGCCTGCAGTGATGAAAACCATATCAGCTCCTTCAAGGGCTTCTGCTATGGAGGCCTTGTCCTCCAGGGCTGACTGTTTCCCCACCTGGGGATTTGAGCCGGCGCCGAGTCCCTTGGTAATTGCCGCCCCTATCTGGACCTTCACCGGCGCAAGGGATGTCTCGAGGACCTGGGTATCGGTATTGATGGCGATGAACTCCACCCCCTGAAGATGAGAGGCGATCATGTTATTGATGGCGTTCCCGCCTGCCCCTCCCACTCCCACGACCCTTATCTTTGCTGACTGCCCTTTCACATCATCAATCTCGAACATATCACTCCTCCTTTCCTCTTCTTGATTCTCTCTATGTAAAATATTCCCTGGCCCAGTGTTTCATCCGCTCAAATATACTGCCGGCGGTTAGCTGCTTCTCCGGCATACTATGATCCAGCTGTTCCCTCTGGTCCAGACCGTACTGGACAAGCCCTACCCCGGTTGCGTATTCCGGACTTTTCACGAGATCCTCATTGATTATCTTTCCTGGAATCCCTATCCTGACCGGGAGACTGAGGATAGACCCGGCCATGCTGTCAAGTCCCCTCAGCAGCGATGTTCCGCCGGTGAGCACCACTGATGCGCATGAAGGAGACGATGAATGAACAATTCCCTTTGATAACATCCCGACTTCCCTTTGCACCAGCGTCATGATCTCTTCGCACCGGGGCTGTATGATCTCAAAAAGATGGCTGACCGGCAGCTTCCTCATCCGCTCATCCACTCCCTTTACTTCCAGTTCGCCTTTTTCGTCGATGACTCCTGTCACGGCATAACCGTATGCCTTCTTGAGCCTCTCTGCCTCCTCAGCCGCAATTCCGAGACCGACGGCAATATCATTGGTGATATGGTTTCCCCCCAGGGCAAGGACTGCCGTATGTCTCAGCACACCACCCAGGTACACGGCAACATCCGTGGTGCCGCCACCCATGTCCACAAGGGCAACCCCTTTTTCCCTTTCCTCAGGGGTGAGCACCGCATCTGCAGAGGCCAGTGGTTCAAGGACAATATCAGCCACCCTGACCCTGGCCATCTCGCAGCACTTTATGAGGTTCCGGACAGAGGTCACCGACCCCGTGACGATATGCACCATAGCCTCCAGCCTCTCGAAGGACATGCCCACGGGATTCTTTATGCCGTTGTTGCCGTCCAGCCTGAACCCTCCGGGTATCACATGAAGAATCTCTCTGTCCACCGGCACATACACCGCGCCGGCAGAGTCCACGAGCCGGTCCACGTCCTCTTCCCTGACCATGCCGCTCTTTACGCCGATGGCGCCATAGCCGTTGAATCCTTTGATATGACCTCCGGCAATGCCGACAATAACAGACTTGACCTTGAGCCCTGCGGCCTCTTCTGCATTCTTCAGCGCCCTCTTTATGGAGTCGGCTGCCAGGCCTGCATCCACCACAATGCCCTTCCTTAACCCATAGGACGGGGATAATCCTGTGGAGATAATCCTCGTCATCCCTTTTTCCCGCATGCCGAAAAGGGCGCATATTTTTGTGGTGCCCACATCGAGACCGACGGCAAAATCCGCGTTGCAGGTATCTCTCGCGGTCATCTCACCACCTCGCTGATGGGCTTGACCACAACCTTGTTAGCAAATCTGAGGTCAACATAATCCACAGTGATGGCCAGTTTCTTTATCTCGTCTTCAAGGGCAAAGAGCCTGTTCAGTTTCTGTTCATAATCCCCATGGCCCACTTTAATAACCACATTATCAAGAACCATGGAGATATTTTCCGGACCCTTATCCGCGACAATCTCCACCCGGGTCCTCTCGGTGGCGATTTGTCTGTCTTTTATCGCCTTCGCAAGGTTCAGAGCCTCTATGAAATTGTCATGATTTCTGAAGGGATCGGCGTTGATGATCGGGAGAAAGGGCACTGTCCCCTTCAACTCCTCAAGCATCCTGCCCCTCTCATCAATGAGAAAAGTGCGCCCTTTTGTCTCGAGAATTGCAAAGGGAGAGGTCTCCCCGATCTTTATCAGAATCCTGTAGGGGAATTCCTTTCTGATGCTCACATCCCTGATCCAGGGAGACTGTAAAAGCTTTGTTGAAAGCCCCTTACCCGAAAGGGTAAGGAGGCTCTCGTTCTTGTCGATTCCAGTTATGGTCATCAACTCTCCTTCGGAAAGGTGCATGTTCCCGCTAAAGACGACTTCCCTTACCGGAAAGAGGCCGGCGCTGAACCGGTAAAGCCAGAGGCTCATCCCGATGAGGAGAACCAGTACCCCGAAGAAAAGGGGGCGCGAGAAACGCAAGACCTTCATACCCCTCCTCTCCTCGTCAACGCCTCTTTCAGCATCTCCTCCACGAGGGAGGGAAAATCGAGGCCGGTCAGCCGTGCAATCTTCGGAAGAAGGCTCGTCTCTGTCATCCCGGGAATCGTATTCACCTCAAGGACATAGGCATTGCCCTCGTCATCCACAATGAGGTCCACCCTTGTGGCGCCCCTGCAGCCCAGGGCCAGATGCGCTGAAAGAGCGGACCTCTCAGCCTTCTGCAGGATATCAGGGGACACCTCGGGAGGAAGGATATATTCGGTCATGCCCGGCGTATATTTTGCTTCATAACTGTAAAACTCAAGCTTCGGCCTCACCTCAACCGAGCCCAGCACCCTCTCATTGAGAATCCCCACCTGGATCTCCTTTCCCCGGATAAACTTCTCTATGATCGCTCTTCCTCCAAACCCCAGGGCTTTTTCCAGGGCAGCATCCACTGTTGCCTCATCTTTCACGATACTCACCCCGAGGCTGGAGCCTTCTGTGGCCGGCTTTATCACCCACGGCATTTCGAAGCTGATAGCTGATAGCTGTTGGCTGACAGCCATTTGGCTGACAACTACAAAAGGCGCAACCGGAATCCTGTGATAAAGGAAGACCTTCTTTGATGCCTCTTTGTCCAAGGCAAGGGCAGAGGCAAGAACACCGGAGCCTGTATAGGGAATGCCCAGCACCTCCAGAAGGCCCTGAACAGAGCCGTCTTCTCCATACCCTCCGTGGAGAATCAGAAACGCTAGCCCGATTCCTTGCCCCTTCAGCGCTTCACAAATGTCCGGACCTGCGTCAATAGCAACGACATTATAGTGAAGCCCCTTCAATGCGTTGAATACCGCTGTCCCGCTTTTGAGGGAGACCTCCCTTTCCGCAGAAGTTCCGCCCATAATCACGCCTATTTTCTTATCTGTTACCGGCACTGCCGAACCTCCCTACAATCCTTATCTCAGGCTCAAGTTCGATGCCGAACGCCTTCAGAACCCTTACCCTTACATCCTCCATCAATCCAAGGAAATCCGACGCCCTCCCGTTCCCAATATTGATAAAAAAATTCGCGTGGAGGCTGCTCACTTCTATATCGCCACTTCTCATTCCCTTGCATCCGGCCTCGTCAATCAGCCTGCCTGCATGGGCGCCGGGGGGATTCTTGAATACGCACCCCGCAGAAAATTGCGCTATTGGCTGTTTACCCAGCTTTTCCCGGAGAAAATCACCCGCCCTTTTCGCTACCTCGCGGGGGTCGTCCTTCTTTAATCTCACATTGGCGCTGAGGACGATCGTCCCTTCAGCAACGGCAGAGCTCCGGTACCCGAACCCGAGGGCATCTCTATCGATCGAAAATATTCCTCTCATATCAACCGCCGTCACAGACTCCACAACGTCGCCGATCTCATAACCGAAAGAGCCCGCATTGCCGCTGAGGGCGCCCCCGAGAAACCCCGGTATGCCGGCCAACCCCTCTATCCCTCTGTACCCCCGGGCATTGGCAAGATTCACAAGTTTCTGAAGCGGGGTGCCTGCCTCTACGAAAAGCCTCACCTCATCAACACTTTCTTCGATGACCTCTATGTGATTAAGGAAAACCGTGGAGATGACCGCCCCCTGTATCCCTTCATCGGACACCAGGAGGTTGCTGCCTCCTCCCACAGGCATGGCCGGTATGCCCTCATCCTTAAGGGCGGACAAAAGGCTCTTCAGGGAGAGCATATTCTTCGGCATCACAAAGATATCGGCAGGACCGCCAATCCTGAGGGTTGTATGGCCTTTCATGGATTCATCGGCATACACGCCCCCCACGAAGACGTCGAGGCCGAATATCTCCTTGAATCTCTTATCCGACAACTGCTGGGCCATCGCCTTCATCCTTCACCTTTCATCCTCTTCAAGAGTTCTTCCCCTGTCTTCCAGACATCTCCGGCGCCAATGGTGAGGAACAGGTCATGGGGTATGAGTCTTTTCATGATGGTTTCTGCTAGCATATTGCGGTCAGTAATAGAGACAACGTCCCTGTGCCCGTTATCCTTTACCGCCTTCACCACGGCTTCCCTGTTCACCCCTTCTATGGGCTTTTCTCCGGCAGGGTAAATATCCATCACGCAAAGAACGTCGGTATCTGAAAAAGAATTTCCAAACTCATGGAGAAGGTCCCTTGTCCGTGTGTATCTGTGGGGTTGAAAGAGCGCAAAAACCCTTCCCCCTTTGCCGGCACCGGTCAGAGACTCCTTTGCAGCCTTCAGGGTAGCCCTGATCTCTGCGGGATGATGTCCGTAGTCGTCAAAAAACCTGATGCTGTTCACCTCACCCTTGAACTCGAACCTCCTCTGTATGCCGCTGAAACCCTGCAGCGCTTCCCTTATTCTCGGGGATTCAACTTTAAGTTCCAGGGCAACGATGATGCCGGCGAGGCAGTTAAGGATGTTGTGCATGCCGGGCATGGGAAGAACGAAGCGTCCCATGTCATTTCCCTTGTACTTCACATCAAAGCTCACAGACAGAAATCCCTTTTCCACATTGGTCGCAAGGACATCCGCATCCTCTGAAAACCCGTAGGTGATATATCTCCTGTGTACCCGTGGAAGGATCTCCCGGATAATTTCATTTTCGACGCAGAGGATGGAGAGCCCGTAAAAGGGAACCTTGTTGATGAAGGAGACGAAGGCGTCCTTCAGGGCATCCATGGTCATGAAGAAGTCCATATGTTCCCTGTCAATGTTGGTCACCACCGCAATGGTGGGGGTGAGTTTGAGGAATGATCCGTCACTCTCGTCCGCCTCCGCAATGATGAAGTCCCCCCGGCCGAGACGGGCATTGCTCCCCGTAGCCCTGAGTTTGCCGCCGATCACCACCGTCGGATCAAAACCGGCATGACCGAGGATGGTGGCGATGAGGGAAGTGGTGGTGGTCTTGCCGTGTGCGCCCGCGATGAGTATCCCATACTTTAATCTCCCGAGCTCGGCAAGCATCTCCGCCCTGGGAATGACCGGAATAGACCTTTCCCTGGCGGCAACCACCTCCGGATTTTTGTCGGAGACGGCGGATGAGATCACAACCACATGGGCGTCGTCTATGTTTTCTGCTCTGTGGCCTGTGGAAACCTTTATACCTAGACCTCTCAGCCTTGTCACGGTGTCGGACTCCTTCAGGTCAGAGCCGGTCACCTCGTACCCCAGATTGTGCAGGACTTCGGCGATACCGCTCATGCCTATGCCTCCGATACCCACAAAATGGATGGTCCTGTACCGTTCAAACATTCTTCCTCGATCCGGCCCCTGCCCCCGCAGCGCCTGCACCCTTCCTGTTCCTTGACAGATTACCGGGCGCCGGCGTCTTTTTCGTCAGGCTCATCACAAGCTCCACCACCTTCTGCGCAGCCTCAGGCCTTCCCAGTGACCTGCTTGACCTCTGCATCTCTGATCGTATTCCTGCATCGTTAAAAAGGTCCTTTATGTTCCTTGCGAGGGTTTCAGAATCGAACTCGTGATCAAGTATGACCCTGGCAGCCCCCATCTCGGAAAGCCTCCGGGCATTCAATTCCTGGTGATTGCCCGCTGCATAGGGATAAGGGATAAGTATTGCCGGTCTGCCAACAGCCGTCAGCTCGGCGAGGGTGGTGGCGCCCGCCCTGGATATCACCAGGTCAGCCACTGCGTAAGCCTCAGGCATCTGGTGTATGAATGCTGCCACGGTCCCCTTGATCCCCCACTTCCGGTAAGTCTCCCTCACCGCGTCATAGTCATTTTTCCCCGTCTGATGGAGAAATTGGATATTTTCCTTTATGTCACTGACGTAGGAAAAGGCGCCGCAGACCGCGTTATTGATCTTTCTCGCGCCGAGGCTCCCGCCGAACACAAAGACCGTGAACTTTCCCCTCTCAAGACCGAAGAGTTGATATGCCGACTCTCTGTCGGCGTTCAGGATCTTATGTCTCACAGGATTCCCGGTTATGTAGGTCTTGCTCTTTGGGAAGAAAGACATGCTCTCATGGTATGTCACGCAGATGACATCTGCAATCTTGCTGAGGACCTTGTTGGCCAGTCCCGGCACCGAGTTCTGCTCCATAATAAGCGTAGGTATTTTGAGCAGGGATCCCGCGAATACCGGGGCAAAGGATGCATAGCCGCCGAGGCCGATCAGGGCATCGGGTCTCAGCTCCTTCAGCATCATGTAAGAGTCATAAATGGAAAACACTGTCTTTATTCCTGCCTTCACCTTTTTCATTGCCGATTTTCCCGCAATACCTTCAGCCCTCAAATACCGTATGGAGTACCCTTCCATCGGCACAATGGACGCCTCGATCCCATGCTCCGTCCCGATGAAAATCACCTCCGCAGAACTGTCTAACTTTCTCAGTTCCTCCGCTATGGCAATGCCGGGGAAGAGATGTCCCCCTGTCCCTCCGCCCGCAAGCGCTATCCTCATGAATTTCCCTGACCATTCGCTCTTCCATAACGGCTCAGCGCGTGTCCGCGACCGTACACCGACATCAGGGCTTTTTTCCTCTCGATGAGCCCCTCTGTTTTGTCGACAACTCTCCGCGCCTCATCCCCCCTGGACAACCTGAGGAGCAATCCCACGGCCGCCATATTCATCAGGAGGGAGGAACCGCCATAGCTGACAAAGGGAAGGGGAAGCCCCTTTGTGGGAACAAGTCCTGTGGTGACGGAGAAGTTTATGAGCGCCTGGAACGCAATCATCATCGAAAGACCCGAAGCAAGATAATATCCGAAGGGATCCTTTGTCCTGTTTGCAATCGAGACACCCCTCAGGAACAACAGCAGGAAGAGACAGACAATAATGCATGCGCCGATAAAGCCAAGCTCTTCTCCCACAAGGGAAAAGATGAAGTCCGTGTGGGATTCGGGAAGGAAGGCGAGCTTCTGTTTGCTCTCTCCCAGTCCGATACCTTTGATGCCTCCGCTCCCGAGGGCGATGAAGGACTGGACCAGCTGGAATCCCGAGCCCTGTGAGTCTTTCCATGGATCGAGAAACGCAAGGATCCTTTTCAACCGGTAAGGCTCCATAGCGAGTTTTAAGAAGACAGGCGCCAGCAGAAGCCCCAGCATCATGATGTACCGCAGCCGTATGCCCGAGAGAATCAGCATCGCAATAGTGAGGATGCAGAGGCTCATGGCCGCGCCGAAGTCGGGCTGCTTGAGAAAGACCGCCTGAAAGAGTCCCATTATGCCGACCGGGATGAGGAACGAGGTGACACTGTCGGTTTTGTAGGAAGGCATCGACATGTATTTCGCAAGGAATATGACCATGGCAAGCTTCACCAGTTCAGAAGGCTGAAATGTGGATGGCCAGAGCCTGATCCACCTGCTCGCCCCACCTGCGCTGACCCCGATCATCGGGACAAAGACAAGGATGAGGAGAATGAACGAGAAGATCAGCAGTGGGATTGCCGCTTTTTTCAGCGCCTCGGTGTTCATTCTGAAGGCGATGTACATGAAGGTCGCGCCCATGATCATGGTAAAAATATGCCGCTTGAAGTAAAAAAAAGGCGTGACATTTTTCTTCGCAAGAACAGGGGTCACCACTGAAGTGGAGCTGTAGATCATGATGGAGCCGAAGACAACGAGGACAGCCGTGATGAGGAGAAGCCACCGGTCGTGGTCATGGCAACGGCTGTTTGCCGTCATTAGGATAACCCCCTGACAATCTTTTTGAACTGATGCCCCCGGTCTTCAAAATCCCTGAACATGTCGAAGCTGGCACAGGCAGGGGAAAGGAGGACTACATCCCCCCTCTTTGCCAACCCCCTTGCCCTCTCCACTGCATCGCGCAGATCAGAGGAAACAACCGTTTCCGTCAGGTCACCCAGGGCGCCTTTGATCTTCTCCGCTGCTTCACCGATGAGGATCAGCGCCTTCACCTTTTCCCGTATGAGGGGTCTCATCTGTCCGAAATCACCCGCCTTGTCCCTGCCTCCGGCAATAAGGACGACCGGTTCCGGGAATCCCTCCAGGGACTTCATCACCGCGCCCACATTGGTCCCCTTGGAGTCGTGTATATATCTCACTCCCTCGAGTTCCCTCACAAACTCAAGCCTGTGTTCAAGGCCAGGGAAATCACGGAGGGCCGCTGCAACAGCATCAGTCGGGCACCCTGCAAGGAGAGCCATGGCCGAGGCAGCCATGGCATTCTCCAGGTTATGGACCCCTTTAATCCTGAAGGTTGAAGGTTGAAGGTTGAAGGTTGAAGGAATACCCGGCAAATTGAACCGTATAGCTCCGTCTCTATAGTACGCGCCTTCAACCATTCGGTGTCTGCTAAAATATAAAGTTCTCGGCCTTATACTTTTCACTTTCAACTTTTCACTTTCAACTTTCATTACCTCAGGGTCGTCGGCATTCAGCACAAGATAGTCATTTTCGTCCTGATTCCTGAAGATCGCGGCCTTTGCGGCGCTATATTCGTCCATGGAGTGATACCTGTCCAGGTGGTCAGGAGTTATGTTAAGGATCGTTGCTCCCATGGGTTTGAATTCATCTATGGATTCGAGCTGAAAACTCGACACTTCCACAACAACAAAGTCAGCTATGTCAAGGTTGAGGTTAAGGTTGAGATTTTCTTTTTCCTCAACCTCAGCCTTAGCCTTAACTTTACTAATCGCCTTTTGTATCTCTTCTATCAGCGCGTTGCCGATATTGCCGCCGAGGAGTGTTCTGAATCCTCCCTTCCCGAGCATCATGTCAAGAAGAGTCGTGGTGGTAGACTTTCCATTAGTTCCTGTTATCGCCAGAAAAGGGATTGGGGATTGGGGATTGGGGATTGACGCCGTGTCTTTCACTAACCCCAGATCCCTAACCCCTAAACCCCGAATTATCCGATACGCAAGTTCAAGCTCTCCGATGATCTTTATACCATTTCCCCTTGCCTTTTCAATGGGCTCGATCTCCAGGGGAACGCCCGGACTCACCACCACAAGGTCGGTCCCGTTCATCCTCTCCGGATACCCTCCGAGGCAGAGCTTCACAGAGGAAGAAAGCCGCTGAAGATATTCCCCGAGTTCCGCCGCCGGTTTCTTATCCGTAACCGTTACATCGGCTCCTGAGCCGGACAGCAAGTTAGCAGCGCCCACCCCGCTCCGGCCCAAGCCGACGATAAGTACTTTCTTACCCCTTGTTTCCACCGGCCCCCTTTGCCTCCACCTTTGCATTCTCCTTTGCCTTATCCTTTTTAGCGTACTTGCCGGATTTGCTTTTCGTCTTTTTCTTTGCAACCTTTTTCTGGACCTGCTTGTTCGGCGCTTTCTTCATCTCTGAAGTTTTTGCACTGTAGGAAGCAGGCCTGACAGAGGCCTTATAGTCGGACTTTGTGAAATACATCACCGGCTCGGCCTTGCCGTTCACGACGGCAAAACCCTTCTCCATCAGCTCTTCCGATTCCTTCCATAATGTTTCCCTGCTTGGAGCTCCCAGCAAGGCAGCAATAACAGTCTCATTTCCGTGCTCACTGGCAAAGACAAAACAGTGTTTCGCCTCCTTTGTATATCCTGTCTTGCCGCCGAGCATTGTTTCATCGGCCCAGAGAAGCCGGTTGCTGTTCTTCAGGAAAATGGCCCTGCCGTCCTCCGTGGAGATGCGGCTCGCCTTCGTATTAATAATCTCCCGCACGAGAGGATATCTGAGGGCATATCGCAGCATCCTCGCAAGGTCATATGCCGTAGTGTACTGTCCATGCCCCGGCAATCCGGTTGAATTGATAAACTGCGTGTCGGACATCCCCAGTGCAATGACTTTCTGGTTCATGAGTTCAATAAATTTTTCTTCAGAACCCGCCACTGCCTCAGCAAGGGCAAAGGCCGCATCGTTGGCCGATTTAATAAGCGCTGCGTTCAGGAGCGTCTCCACCGACACTTTTTCGCCTGTTCTGAAATTTGCCTTGATGGAAGAAACACGGGCAGCGCGTTCGCTTATGGTTACCGTATCAGTGGGATTTAACCGGTCCAGGGTTATCATGGCGGTCATGAGCTTTGTGGTGCTTGCCGGGGGGAGTTTCAGGTTCGGGTTCTTTCCGTAGAGGATCCTGCCCGTGGAAGCCTCCATCACAATAGCAGCACGAGAATGAATCTCGTCAGCAAAGGCAGTGAACAGTGAACAGTGAACAGTGAATAGCAAAAAGATGATAATAAAACCTGATCTTTTAGCTGACGACTGACGACTGACGACTGACGACTGTTTCATGCTCACCTCACCTTTAATGTCGTAAGGCTTAAGAGGGCAAGCATGATCCCCACTATCCAGAACCTGACGATCACCTTGGGTTCCGGCCACCCCTTCAATTCAAAGTGGTGATGGATCGGCGCCATCTTAAATATCCTTTTTCCTGTCAGTTTAAATGATGCCACCTGAAGAATTACCGACAAGGTCTCCATCACAAAGATCCCCCCCACGATTGCCAGGACGATCTCATGTTTTGTGATCACCGCCAGCGTCCCCAGGGCGCCGCCGAGGCCCAGCGCCCCCACGTCACCCATAAAGACCTCCGCAGGGTATGAGTTATACCAGAGGAATCCCAGGGCTGCGCCGAGCATCGCTCCGCAAAAGACAGTGAGCTCGCCCGTGCCGGGAAGGTAGAGCACCTGGAGATACTGCGCAAGGTTCTTGTTTCCCGAAATATAGACCAGAGCCCCGTTGGCAAGCACCGCAATGCTCACAAGGCCTACGGCCAGGCCGTCGATACCGTCGGTGAGATTTACCGCGTTGGACGCGCCGACAATGACGACTATGGAAAACGGTATATAAAACCAGCCGAGGTCAATGAGCCATTTCTTGAAAAACGGGATGCTCAGGACATCGGTGTAAGGATCCTTGGGGTTCATGTAGAGTAATACGCCGATGAGGAAGGCAAGGAAGAGCTGGGCGCCGAACTTGTACCAGGCCTTCAGTCCTTTATGGTTCCTTCTCATCACCTTGAGGTAATCATCCACAAGACCTATGGCTCCGAACCCTACGAGGGAAAGTAGCATCACCCATATATACATGTTCTTCAGATCTCCCCACAGGAGCACCGTAAGAACAACGGATCCTATAATGAGAATCCCTCCCATGGTAGGGGTGCCTGACTTGACAGCGTGGGTCCCCGGCCCGTCGTCCCTGATCTGCTGTGTGACGCTCAGTCTCCTGAGCCGCCTCATGACCCAAGGGGCTAAAATAAAAGTGATCAGCATTGCGGTCATGATCGCAACAGCCGTCCTGAAAGTGATATACCTGAATACGTTGAGGGGAGAAAAAACGTCGCGAAGGCTGAAGAGAAGACTATAGAGCATTTCCCAGCTCCCTCATACCGGTGACTTTATCACCCGAACCGCCGCAAGAATTGCCTGCATTGCTCTCCAGTACCTTTTCCATGCGCATTCCCCTGGAGCCCTTCACGAGAATAGTGTCTCCCTCCCTGCAGATGCCGAGAAGGATTCTTCTTGCCTCTGAGGAGCTGGATGCCGCAACAACGCGGCGGGATTCAGGGCTTTTCCCATGTGATGCAGAGAATTCCTCCGCTGCCTTCCCCATCATTTCACCCACCGCAATGAGCACATCCACCGGAAGCTCCGACATCCATCTTCCGAGCCTTCTGTGGGCCTCTTCCGCATAAACGCCCAGTTCGAGCATGTCCCCAAGGACAGCGATGGCCCTTTGCTTTCTCAATCTCACCAGTTCTTTTACCGCCTCTTCCATAGATGCAGGGTTTGCATTGTAGACATCGCTTATTACCGTGGCTCCGAGCAGTTCCCTGAACTCAAGTCTCATGGGAACTCCCGCGAAGGACTCTATGCCTGCCCTTATATCTTCCGGCTTAATACCCAGCGCAGCGCATACGGCTGCAGCGGCAAGGGCATTGGAGATGTTGAACCGGCCGGGGACATTCATGGCAACGTTAACGCACTTATCCCCGGTACAGAGGGTAAAAACCGAATGCCGCTCTTCCAGTTCAATATTCCGCGCGTATACATCAGCGGCGTCGCTCATGCCATAAGTGATAATATCCGGTCCCTTCCCTCTTTCCAGCCTTTCAGAGACTCCTTCCATGAGAAAACTGTCATCGGCATTCAGCGCAATGGTCTTTACTGCATCATAGAGCTCGAGTTTCGTGTTCCGCACCATCTCCAGACTTCCGAATCCTTCCAGGTGGGCAGGCCCGATGTTGGTAATAACCCCGTAATCGGGGACAGCGATGCCGCACAACTCCTTAATGTCGCCCCTGCCGCTGGCCCCCATCTCCATCACCGCAAATTCATCACCCTCTTCCGCCCTGATGAGGCTCATCGGCAGCCCTATCTGGTTGTTGAGGTTCCCTGAATTCTTCATGACCTTGTGGTGAATCCCAAGTATTGACGCAATGAGCTCCTTCGTTGTGGTTTTTCCGTTTGAGCCGGTGATGCCGATCACAGTGGGGCGTCTTTTCAGCCTCACATGACGGGCAATGTCCTGAAGGGCCTTCAGGGTGTTCTTCACATACACCACCGTCTTCCCTTTGGCCGGCGCAACAGGAAGGGCGCTCACCACGGCTCCCCTTCCCCTCACCAGAGCATCCATGAGAAAGTCATGGCCGTCGAACCTCTCGCCCCTGAGGGCGATAAAGAGCTCCCCTTCTCCGATGCTCCTGGAGTCGATGGAAACCCCGGTAAAGAAAGTCCCGTCAGAGTTCCCATGGATCACCCTCCCGCCTGTGGCGTCGATTATCTCCTCAATGGTCAAAGTTCCCATATTAATCTCTCTATATGATGCATGATCCAAAATTACCGATGCATGATATTGGTTTTACTACTGCATTTTGCATCTTGTATCTTGCATCTTTCTAAGCTTAGTCCTTATCGCCTCTTCCACAACCTCTCTGTCACTGAACCGATAGCGTACTCCCTTTATCTCCTGATACTCCTCATGTCCTTTGCCCGCGATCAGCAGAATATCGCCCGTTCCCGCCTTTCCCACTGCTGATATTACAGCATCCCTTCTGTCAAGAACCGGGGTATAATTGTCCTTTGATATGCCGGAAACTATCTCTCTTATTATCTCGCCGGGATCCTCACTCCTCGGATTGTCTGAAGTGATAATCACATAGTCACTGAGCCGCGTCGCGATCTCCCCCATGACCGGCCTTTTCCCCCTGTCCCTGTCGCCCCCGCAACCGAACAGGGTTATAATTTGTGGTAAAGCGTTCGGAGTTCGGGGTTCGGGGTCTCCCCCCCGCCCCTGCCCTCCCCCTCGAGGGGGGAGGGTTAGGGAGGGGGTGAGTTCTCTTGCAGTCAGGATAAGCCTCTCCAGGGCATCGGGCGTATGGGCATAGTCAATAATGCAGAGAAAATCCTGACCTGCATCCACCCTTTCGAGCCTCCCTTTCACCTGGGGAATATTCCTGATCCCCTCCTGTATCACTTCCATCGGGATATTCAGGGCAATGCCGACGGATATTGCCGCCAGGATATTATAAACATTGGGGACACCAATGAACGGAGAATCCATCCGGTATGTTCCGCCTTTACAGGTCAGCGTGAAAGAAACCCCTGAGAGAGAATCCTCTCTCTCCGATGCAGAGACATCAGCCTCGCCGTCAATCCCGTAGGTGATGATGGCCGGGCATTCGTCCCCCTGATCCCGCGCGGTGATTTCCCTGAGGTCCTTCAACAGCTTCCTGCCCCACGCGTCATCTGCATTAATCACCGCTGTTCCGGTCTCGGACAGCAGTTCCGTGAATAGCCTCTCCTTCGCTCCAAAATACTTCTCCATCGTCTCATGGAAATCGAGATGGTCCCTGGTGAGGTTGGTAAAGACCGCAACAACAAACCGCGTAAAATCCACCCTTCTCTGGGAAAGGGCGTGGGAAGAAACCTCGGTGACCACATGGCTGCAGCCGGCAGATGCCATCTCA
This sequence comes from uncultured Nitrospiraceae bacterium, assembly GCA_947085305.1. GTDB lineage: Bacteria > Nitrospirota > Thermodesulfovibrionia > Thermodesulfovibrionales > UBA9159 > JAMCQB01. Next base: position 3,393 of record CAMTVV010000199.1, on the reverse strand, counting down.
TAGAGGAGGCCCTGGAACTCCAGGGACTCAGGGGTGGTGTGGAGGGCGGGATACGCCCGGCCGCCGATGAGGTAGGCGATAGTGCCGATAAGTCCGACCTTCTTTTCCCATGCCTCGAGTATGGATTTGATAAGATAGCTCGTGGTGGTCTTCCCATTGGTGCCGGTGACGCCGATGACAGAAACATTCTCTGAAGGCCGCCGGTAAAAATTATTCGCCATACATGCGAGGGCCCTTCTGCTGTCTTTCGCTTTAATAAAAATTGTTGGCGAATCCATAAGCCCCCTGCGTCCCGCTTTAACCCCTGTTTGCTGACTGACGATAACCACCGCGCCTTTCCCTATCGCGTCGCTGATAAAGTCATGTCCATCAAAATTCTCTCCCTTTATAGCAACAAACATGCCGTTCATTGCAACCTTCCTCGAATCATAAGCAACCCCTGAAATCTCTCTGTCGAGAGACAGTGACAAGTCTTTACTTTGTTCTTCACTTGTAACCTCTGTCTCGTTACTCATTACTATTTCGTCTTCGCAGTTGGAAAGGATATCCCCCAGTTTCATCGTGAGACCACCAGCATATCCCCCGGCCCGTCCTCCCGTGGGACATCAAGATACGAAAGGGCATTCTCTGCAATCTTCTTGAAGACGGGCGCAGCCACAACCCCTCCATATATATGTCCCCTCGGTTCGTAAATGACCACGATCAGCGCGATCTTGGGATTGTCCGCAGGAACAAAGCCCACAAAGGAGCTGATATATTTTTCTGTTGAATACCTCTTTGTGCTGGGATCCATCATCTGTGCCGTTCCGGTCTTGCCGGCAACCTTATTGCCGCTCACCGCCGCGCTCCTTGCTGTGCCGCCCTCCTCGGTGACCGTCTTTAATATGTCTTTGAAGGTCTCCGCTGTCTTCTGAGAGAGAACCCTCTTTGTCTCACCGGTGAATGTCCGGAGTGTTTTTCCCTCAGGGCTTACGACCCTGGACACCACATGGGGCGTCACCAGAAGACCGCGGTTTGCAATAGCGGAATAGGCCCGCAATACCTGAAGGGGTGTCACCGCAACCTCCTGTCCGATGGCCACAGAACCTATGGAGACCCCGGACCATCTTTCCGGCGGCCTGATCAACCCCGATACCTCACCGGGGAGGTCGATCCCTGTCTTTTCCCCAAAACCAAAGGCCTTTGCATACCGGTAGATCCTCTCCTTCCCCAGTTTCATGCCCACCATCACCGAACCCACATTGGATGACTTCTGGATCACCTCTTTGAATGTCAGGAGACCGTGTTTATTGGCATCATGCATTATCCGCCTGCCTACTTCGATCGCCCCCCTGCTGCAGTCAAAGGGCGTATCAAGGGATACCTCTTTCTCTTCCAGCGCAGCGGCGCCGATGATGATCTTGAAGGTGGAACCCGGTTCATAATAGTCGGTGATGGCCCTGTTTCTCCTCTCGAAGTTCCTGCTTCCTGAGAGGTAGTTGGGATTGAATGAGGGCCTGTTTGCGAGGGCAAGGATCTCCCCGGTGTGGGGATCCATCATGATGGCAGCCGCTGCAGCTGCGCGCCATTTCTCCATTGCCCTGTCCAGTTCCGCCTCGACAATATACTGCAAACCCTCGTCAATGGTCAGGACCAGGTTGTTGCCGGTGGATTCAATATCCACGCCCTGGGATAAGGTCTTGCCGCTGGCATCCCTCGAGAGCAGGACCTTCCTGCCGCTGGTGCTGAGGGCGTTGTGATATTTGAGCTCCACGCCCTCTAATCCCTTGTTATCGATATCCACAAAGCCGAGGATATGGGACGCGAGCTGACCCTTGGGATAAAACCTCTTTGCGTCCTGGACAAATCCAAGACCCTTGATCTTCGTTTCCTTTACCTTTCGCGCAACCTCGGGTTCCAGCTTCCTGTCGATCCAGACAAAATGGCCCCCGGAGTTGAGTTTCGTAAGGATCGCCTGTAACGGCTTGCCGGTGATGCCGGACAGGACGTAGGCGCTCTTTTCGACTGAGGCGATCTCAGCCGGATTGCAGTAAAGGGACTCCAGTTCAAGATTCACCGCCATCTCCCTGCCGTGCCGGTCAAATATGATTCCACGCCTGACCTGTACATCCTCCCCTTTCAGTTGCTGCATCTTCGCGCGCGCGTAAAGCCGCTCATGATTCAGTATCATGATATCCGCAAGACGCAGGATTACGATAAGGAATCCGAAGGCGATGGCGGTATTCAGAATAATCGCCCTCTTCCTCATTAATCAACCACGGCCTTCCTGCGGTCCCACCCGGACGAGGTTTCCAGAGAGGCCTTCTGAATACCCGGGTTTTTCTCTTTTACATACATAACCTTTTTCCTGTCCGGAAATACCAGACCGAGGTCGCGGACTGCGGTCTTCTCCATCTTATGCATCGACATGAGAGAAGCCTTTTCAGCCAAGAGCATCTTTGCCTCCCTGAGCCTGTCCGCCTTTTTGTTTTCGAGCTCACTGATGGTATACTCCACCGAGGTGAAATTAGATCTGAGCCAGACAATGCCGAAGATGCCGCACAGGAGAAAGGTGATGAACAATGGCGTTATCATATATGATACCATACTTCTCCGATGTAAATTAGTCATAGTCTCTCCGCTCCCCTCAGCTTGGCGCTCCTCGCTGAAGGGTTCTTCCTCATCTCATCACGAGAAGGAATGAGGGGTTTCCTGGTCAGCATTCGCAACTGCCCTTCCCGGTGAGCGTTCTTCATGAAGTTTTTCACTACCCTGTCCTCCAGAGAATGGTAAGAGATGGCACAGAGCCGCCCGCCTTGCCCGAGGAGATCTGCTGCAGCCTCGAGCCCCTTGTGAATCTCCTTTATCTCGTCATTCACCTCGATCCTCAATGCCTGGAATGTCCTGGTTGCGGGATGGTGTTTTCCCCTCCCCCGGTAAACAGCGCTCACGAGCTCTGCAAGTTCCCTGCAGGCGCTGATCCTTTTTTTTGTCCTGTATATCTTTATGGCCCGTGCGATCTTTTGAGCAAGTCTCTCTTCGCCGTATTCGCTCAGGATTCTCTCCAGTTCCCTCTCGGGATAGGTATTCACCACATCTTCAGCCTTCAGTTTCTGCGACCTGTCCATCCTCATATCGAGGGGCTCGTCGGAATTGAAACTAAATCCCCTGCTCAGGTCCTTGAACTGCATCATCGAGACGCCGAAGTCAAAGAGAATTCCATCCACCTTTTTTTCTCCTGCTTCTTTCACCAGATCTTCCAGGTCGGAAAATCTTCCCTTTTTCAGAACCACCCTGGAGTCGTTCAGCCGCTGCGCCGCCATTTTCAGAGCTTCTTCATCCCTGTCTATGCCGATGAGTTTTCCCCGTGAGCCTATGAGTCCGAGTATTTCTTCCCCGTGGCCGCCCAGACCG
>CAMTVV010000198.1:0-2462 GCA_947085305.1 uncultured Nitrospiraceae bacterium | reverse complement strand
TTTGAAGGAAGTATCTATCAGATAATACCATCAAATGGAATACAGAGCTTTGGAGGTAAATGGGTGGAGGTTGCAAGATGTATAGATGGAGGCATAGAGATACTGTATGACTCTAAAAGGCTTACCTTTCTGGAACTAAAAAGGAAGAATACAGGCGCCTAAAAGAAGAAGAGATCTTGAGTAAAAGAGAGCACAAGGAAGTAAGACCAACAAGATGGAAACCACCACAGGATCATCTAGGAAGATGTGGGATACCAAAAAACTCAAATCATGTGACATCTCAAGACAGGAATTATGTGTGACTTGACTTTAGTAATAACATCTCCCAGGTATAACCGAAAAATAGACATAGACATTAGCATACCACTTGATTAGCCCCTTTAAAGGCATTTTATCTAAAGCAGCAAGCCAAGAGATTTTGTTCTGTATCTTGTTTTTGTTGCCCTTTACCGTCTCAAAAATCTCTAAAATTGCCTTCTTAAGACGCACCACTACATCTCGTTTTTTAAATCCTGCCCTTAATCCCCTTTTTTTCAATATGGCAATGTAGCTATAGCCTCCATCCTTTTTATCATCCTTATGTAATGATTAAACTTCTCTAAGGTAGTCGCTATCTTGAGCCTGATTCTATTGCCATGATTCGCTATCCATCCGGTTACCTGCAGAAGTTTCCATCTCAGTGTCGCTATCGTGCAGTTCTGCATCCCTTCCTGTATTACAAAATGCTTCTGTGCTATCATGAGGTTGTAGGTCAGCACACCAACGCTGAAATACATTGCGTTTGCCTCAAACTCTCCGCACGGCATTTGCTCCATCCCCACCCCTATCTTCAACTCCTTTAAGCAGTTCTCCATCTGCGCCCTCTCATTGTATTGCCATACCGCTCTGCACGCATCAGGGACGCTCTCGTTATGTATCTTTATTGCCGCCTCCCCATCTGCTTCCATGTTTGTCGCTATTGCATGATAAAAGTATCCATCAGGCTCAAGAAGGCTTGGATGCTCTTTCTTCCACCTCATGACCACAAGGGTAAATGCGGCGGTTTCATTCATGGCGTGCACGGTTACCGCTATTTCCCTGTCTGTCTTTGTGCCATGTATATTATGGTAGGGTCTCCATTGTTCTTCCGATATCTCCTTTATCGCTTCCTTTACCGCTGCGTCTTTGTCCGCTACTATCGTGAATGTGCTTCCCTTCTTGCCTTGTAAAAAGTTTATGGATTCTGAGTTGTAAAATTCACTGTCACAAGCCGTATGTTTGATCTTCTTGCCCGCGGCCTCTACTGCTTCAAAACCGCTCTTTAGCGCTTCTTTTGTGCCGCCCATTGCATTGCCCTTGCGGTATTTGTGATATACGAATATCGGCAGTTCTTTTAGCCCTGCAAGAATTGGACGGTCTCCTTCCTGTCCTGTATAAATCTTCTCGGCATATTCTTTATCACCCAAATCTATTATCGTCGGGTCTGCCCACAGCGTATATTCTTCGTTCTTATCCATCTTCAACATCTTCATGTCTGCTTCCCTGTGAGCTTTTTCCATCCCTTCAACTCCGAACCCCTTGCCTGTCCGCAATAACCAATCCCCTGCTGCGGAATCTGACGGTATGCTCTTCAGCCCTGCCGCTTTCTGTAATGTCTTGTCTTCTCTTAGCTCCCTTAAATCGGCTATGTGCCTGCCGCCTCCGTATTGCATCAGACTCAGCGGCCTTATGTATTGCCATGCCTTCAGCCCTCTGTTTGAGCCGGGTACGGGCATGTGCTTGTTTATTACCTCTTCAATCTTCATCGCCTTCATGAAGCCGTCAAACATTATAAGTCCCGCCCTCGCCGTCACTTTGTCTTTCGATCTCTCAATTTTGTTGCATTCCAATAGATTTTGTTTTATCATTTCTTTAACCCCTTTCTGGTTTTTTGTTTAACCGTTGTAGTTATATTTTATATCACCGCAAATCATTAAACCAGAAGGGGTTTTGTTTTTCTCGAGGGGTCTATGCCTATTTCAGGGGCAAGACTTTTTTTCTATTCAAAAAGCAAAGATTGTGTTATCATCATGCATGAAAAGGGATAAGATACCTACGGGGTATAGTAAATGTTAGGTTTAAATGAAAGGAAGGAAGGAAGGAAGGAAAATATGAGCAATGAGACAGAAAGGGATGTAGAGAAAAGTTATCCAATATCAGATTTTATTTCAAAACTACGCCGTCTTGCAGATTCGCTCGAAAAAGGTGAGCAGTTTGAAATTCAAATTGCGGGTGAAAGAATATACGTTCCCGTTCGTGCAACTTACAATATCGAGCACGAAAGAGAACAAGGCCAGGAAGAAATTGAGTTTCAAATATAGTGGTCAAAAGAGTAATTAACTTACCGTATCCCACATAACAAGGCACAATGAATACGACCGTTTCCAAATTCGCACCGAGCCTGCGCGATCGCGTCCGCGTTTTCATCGAGAATCCGCGCTTCG
>CAMTVV010000197.1:0-2690 GCA_947085305.1 uncultured Nitrospiraceae bacterium | reverse complement strand
GAGTTCAGACGTGTGCTCTTCCGATCTCCTTCCTTGAGGCCGCCCCCCTTATTTCTTCCATGACCCTGTCCAATGATTTAAAGCGGTATGCCCTTCCGAACATCGGGATCACCGAGCAGAACTTGCAGTCGAAGGGGCATCCTCTGGATGTGGCGATAGGGAGGTAGGTCCTTTTTCCCCAGTTGTGCACAACGGTGAAATCCGGAATGGGCGCGGCATCCAGGTCCTGTACAAGGGGGCGGTCAGGGTTATGGACAAAGGCATTGCCCTTCCTGAAAGAAAGGCCCCTGATATCATCGAGCGGGATGCCGGATCCAAGGCGCTCCAGGAGCTCAATCAGGGTCTCTTCCCCTTCGCCTCTTACTACATAGTCTGCGTATTGGAGGCTTTCTTCAGGCAGGAATGTGGGGTGGGGACCTCCCATGACAACAGGGATGCCCATAGACTGGAACCTCTTTGCCAGATGGAATGCCCTCGGCGCCGTGGAGGTGATTGAGGAGATGCCTATCATATCGGCCCCTTTCAGCTCATCCCAGTCCAGCTCTGCGATATCTTCGATAAAGGCCTTGGAAATATATCCTTTCTTATTGAGAAGCGTAGAGAGCAAAATGGTGCCGAGACGGGGCAGGGGTGTCCTGCTGTAGATGTGAGCGCCGGGCGACTTGGCCTCAATGAAATGAATAGTCTTGATCGGTGTTCCCCTTAGAGGCATTATACCATATTATTTACATTCCGGACTGCCTGCTCCTCCAGGGAAAAAATTCTGCCGCAGAGGCACTGAAGCTTCCCGTCCCCTAATTCCTTGAAGGGAGAATCGGATTCGCCCAGCTTGAACCCCTCGTCATCTCTCTTGCACGAGGGGCATACGATGATATCGCCGGGATAACACCCTGTGCACATCGCGCTTCTACCTGGATTTTTTAGCGACCTTCTTAGCTGCGACTTTTTTCGCTACTTTTTTTGTCGTCTTTTTTACCGTTTTTTTCCCCGGTTTCCCGGCTGCAGAGGATACCTCGCTCACCTCCATGCCGCAGCAGTAAATAGGGGTCAACTCTGTTTCCGGCATCTCGGTGATGACGATCTCGCACCCGCATTCATCACACTCATAGGTAACCATTCTTGCCATAACGATTCCTCCTTTGCGTGTTATTGGCTGTATTATAACATTATAGCACATTTCTTCTCTCAAGACTCTCCCCGGCTGGCTGCGGTATAAGGCGGTAACCGAGTGCGCCGGACTTCAAGGCCCGGGAAAGAAACTTGAGGGGACCAGATAAAATTTATTGACAAGACGAGCGATGTTTAGTAGGATGTAGCTAATATAGAGAAGGAACTCAATGGCATCATTGAGATGCTTACCATACAAGGAGGGAGAGATGGCAACAAAAAAAGCAGCAAAGAAGGCAGTGAAGAAAGTCGTAAAGAAGGTCACAAAGAAGGTAGTGAAAAAAGTAGCAACGAAAAAGACGGTGAAGGCCAAGAGGAAACCGAACCCCGCATTCATGAAGGCCATGAAGATCAGCGATGCCCTTGCCAAGGTAGTGGGGAACAAGCCTATCCCGAGAACAGAGGTTGTGAAGAAACTGTGGCAGTACATCAAGAAGAACAAGCTTCAGGATGCGGTGAACAGGAGAGATATCAATGCCGATGAAAACCTCAAGGCGGTGTTCGGAGGAAAGAAGACCGTCTCGATGTTCGAAATGACCAAGCTGGTCAACAAGCATCTGAGTTAGCGCCAACTCCCTGAGAAGGATGCAAGAAGGGCTTGCCATCAAAAGGCAAGCCCTTCTTTGTGGCAGCGCGGAAGAACAAAGGTGAGAGTCTATACTTCTACAGACTTCTTCCCCTCGCAGTACAACTGTTCCCGGAGCTCCTTCTGGATAACATCCCAGCCCTCTTCCGTATGGGGGATGACGCAGCGGGAGCAGTCTTTCATGGCAGCGGGCAGGACCGAGAACTCTCCCGGGCAGGAGAGGAGAAAGAGCGGGCAGTAGCAGAACAGACAGGAATGCCAGTCCTCCAGGTTATGGCAGGGAAGAAATTCGCACTGCAGGTTAATAAAGGATCTGTAATTCACAATGCATCCACCATATTCAGAACCATGGCAAGCTGTTTCTTGGCGGCGGATTGGAATCTGAACCAGTGGGCCTCGGGGTCTTCAACCCCTATCTCCACAAACCTCGGCCTTGGCGCAGGTGAGGAGCCTGAAAGGGGATCATCCGGAGGGGTCTCTGATGCATCCCTGGTGAAACTTAAAGCCTTATCAAGCCATCTGTCTTCGTCGTAATCTTCGATCTCAGGATACTTGTCTTTGACAAGGCTTGTCCTCTCGTGGAAATCCTCTGCATCCAAAAAGCCCTCAAAATCAGCTTTCACATCCGCCCATGCCGCCCTTCCCTTTTTGATAAGGCCGAATATCCTTTCCGCAGCCTCCAGCGTCCTCTCCCGGTTCCTGATCTTTGTTTTGCCAAAGCGCTCATCGACCCATTCAGTCGAAATCTCATCCGGCTGGTGAAAGACTTCTGCGTGCCCTATATTCGGCGGCAGACTCCCGATAAAGGATTTTTTGACTTTATTCCAGTCTTCATGAAATGCGCTGAACCGTTCATGGGAAAAGGTGTCAGCATACGTGTGAAGAGCCACCCCCAGTCTGTAAATGTCTTTGCTTTTAACGGCAGCCATAACCAAAT
>CAMTVV010000196.1:0-6215 GCA_947085305.1 uncultured Nitrospiraceae bacterium | reverse complement strand
GCCTGAAGAAGGATTCCCGACTGGCGGGAATGACATTATACTGAGATGAAGCGGCACGGGTTTATTGACCTTCATACCCACGGATTCGGAAGATACGATACAAGAACTAACGACCCCGGCGACATATTAGGAATTGCTGAACTTCATGGAAAGGCGGGAACCGCCGCCATCCTCCCTACAATATATTCCAGCGCTATCGATAAGATGAGGAAGAATATCGAAGCGGTAAAGAGGGCAATGGAAGTTCAAAGTTCCAAAAAGGAAAAATTTAAGACTCAAAAATCCGTATTAAACTCATCACTTATAACTCGTCACTCGTCACTGATTTTAGGAGTTCATCTTGAAGGACCGTTCCTGAATCCGGCAAAATCCGGAGCGCTGGATAAAGACGCCTTTTTAAAACCGACCCTGGCATCTCTTGAGAGGCTCATCCATGGTTTCGAGGAAATCATCAGGATCATCACCATAGCGCCGGAACTGCCGGGTGCGTTGAAGGTCATTGAGTTTTGTGCAGGCGCCGGCATCAGGGTGAACATGGGTCATTCCGATGCTACGTATGGGGAAGCTGTGGCCGGGAAGAAGGCCGGAGCCACCGGGGTCACCCATATATTTAATGCCATGAGGCCTTTTCATCACAGGGAGCCGGGCCTTGCCGGTTTCGGCCTTCTGGATGAGGATACTTTTATTGAGGTCATCGCTGACGGAGTGCATCTCCATACGGAAACTCTGAGGCTCATCTTTCGTACAAAAAGACACGACAGGATTATCCTTGTGTCGGACTCTGTTGAGGGCGCCATGCCGGGAGGAAAGCCGGTCTACAGGGCAAAGGGTGTTCTTGCAGGCAGCGGCAGCTCCCTTGCAGACGCAGCAGGGGTATTGAAAAATTTGGGCATATCCAGGGCTGCGGTAGCAGCCGCGGCCCTGAAGAATCCGAAGAAATACCTGTCCGGTCAGTGATTTGAGGCAGGTCAAAAAACTCTTTATTTTCCGGCGGGATTGTCCTTGACATGCCATATGGGTAATTGCTAAAGTATTTAACCTCCTGCGTATGCAGGCAGAAAGAACACAAAATCAATAATAGAGAGGAGGGGGTATATGAATGCCCTCTATCAGGGTACGGGAGAGTGATTCCTTCGAAAACGCGCTCAGAAAGTTCAAAAAGCAGTGCGAACGGGAAGGGATTCTCTCGGAGATAAAAAAGAGGGAGCATTACGAAAAGCCGAGCGTGAAGAAGAAAAAGAAAGCGATCGCTGCTCGTAAGAAAGCTCTCAAAAAAGTCCGAACGGTTGCGAGATAGGATGTCGCTGCTCAAGAGATTCGACGATGATCTCAGGAAAGCGTTGAAGGCCTCTGAAAGCGCGAAGGTCTCTGTCCTGAGAATGGTTAAAGCTGCGGCGAAGAACAAGCAGATCGAAAAGGGCAGGGAACTGACGGATGATGAAATAGTTTCAGTCCTCTCCTCTATGGTTAAACAGGGTAGGGAATCCATAGAGCAATTCACAAAGGCCGGGAGAATGGACCTGGCCCGGAATGAAGAGCGGGAAGTCGCTATTCTTCAAGCCTATATGCCTCAGCAACTCAGCCATGACGAGCTTGACAGGATTATTCTCGATGCGATTCAGGAGGCGTCTGCAAGAACCCCCCAGGATATGGGGAAGGTGATGCGCGTCCTTATGCCCAGGGTAAAAGGGGTGGCAGACGGGAAATATGTCAATCAGCGCGTGAAGGAGCTGCTGGAGTCCGGGGGCACAACCCAGTTATAATGAAGCTGAAAGATCTTTTCGATAAAGCTATTGCAATCGGCGCAGACAACGATCCGAGGGGAAAAGAGATTGTTGTTAAGGACCTTGAGGCGAGAAAAAAGGAGTTCAACGACCTCAAAGAGGACGACAGGGAATTCTTTGACCAGGAGGTCCTGAACAACCCCTACTCAGACTCAAGGATCCTGAACGGGACCGGTGAAGAGGAAATCAGGAATATCCTCATCGGCATCGATATCGAGGTGGGCGAGGTGCTCCTCTGCGAGAGGCTCAGGGAAAAAGGACAGAAGATCGACCTCCTTCTCGCGCACCATCCCGGGGGAAGGGCCTACGCAAACCTGTATGACGTTATGAGGATACAGTCGGATATCCTCCACAGGTTCGGGGTGCCCATCAGTGTTGCCGAAGACCTCATGGACGGCAGGATAAAGGAAGTGGAGAGGAAGCTCATGCCGGTTAACCATACGAGGACGGTGGATGCCGCGAAACTCCTCGGCCTGCCTTTCATCTGTCTCCATACCCCCTCCGACAATATGGTTGCGACCTACCTCCAGAGGATATTTGATGAAAGGAACCCTTATACCGTTGCTGACGTGATGGAAATCCTTAAGTCCATTCCCGAGTACAGGGAAGCCGCCCGCATCGGCGCAGGACCGAAGGTCCTTCTGGGCGCCGGCACGAGGAAGGCCGGCAAGATATTCGTGGATATGACGGGCGGCACAGAGGGTTCGAAGGAGATATTCCAGAGCATGGCGTCAGGCGGGGTGAACACCATCGTGGCGATGCACCTGAGCGAAGAGCATCGCAAGGAAGCGGAAAAAAACCATCTCAACGTGGTGATAGCGGGACATATCTCCAGCGACAACCTTGGGATGAATCTCCTCCTCGATGAGCTCGGCAAGTCGGCCGGAACAGCCCTTACCGTCTATGAGTGTTCCGGATTCAGGCGCATCAGCAGATCGGTAGAATAGTAACAAGCAACGTGTTACTCGTCACCGTCTTTTTTTATGAAGGATGAAAGGCTTCTTGAAGAGTTAAAGGCAAGGCTCGACATAGCGGATGTGATATCCGACTATGTCGAACTCAAGCGGGCAGGCCGGAATTACAAAGGCCTCTGCCCCTTCCATTCAGAGAAAACACCTTCCTTTATGGTGAGCCAGGACAAGCAGATTTTCCATTGCTTCGGCTGCGGTGCCGGCGGCAATGTTATCCATTTCATGATGAAATATGAGAACCTCTCTTTCCCGGAAGCCCTGCGCTTTCTCGCCAGGAAGGCCGGCATCGATGTGAAGGAGTACCGACTTCAGTCCGCAGATGACGGGCCGAGGGAAAAGCTCCTGGAGATACACGCGGCGGCTGCGAAGGTGTTTGCCGACAACCTCAAAAAGTCAAAGACCGCATCTTCCTATCTCAAGAAAAGAGGATTGACGGAAGACACGATCCATTCATTTTCCCTGGGGTATGCATCAAAGGAGTGGCATCATCTGGCGAACTCTCTGCAGGAGCGGGGGTTTCCCAGGGCCGCCATTGTCCAGTCAGGCGTTGTTACCTCAGGCGAAAAGGGGATATACGATACCTTCAGGGACAGGATAATGTTCCCCATACTTGACATGCAGGGCGGTATCATTGCCTTCGGGGGAAGGGTGATGGATGACTCCCAGCCCAAATATCTGAATTCGCCGGACACCCCGCTCTTCAAGAAAGGAGAAACCCTTTACGGACTCGCCCATGCAAAGGACGGGGTGAGAAAAAAAGGGTACGCCGTTATTGTGGAGGGATATTTTGATGTCATTCTTTGCCATCAATACGGGTTTACGACTGCCCTGGCTCCTCTCGGCACTGCGCTGACGCCGGGACATCTTCAGCGGCTGAAGAGGTTCACGAAGAAGGCGGTTTTGGTTTTTGACGGGGATGAGGCAGGCAAGTCTGCGGCGAAGAGGTCCATCCCTATTCTCCTTGAACAGGGATTTTCGTCAAAGATACTCCTGCTGCCCCCTGAGGACGACCCTGACAGTTTTCTGAGGAAAAACGGAGAAAAACGGTTTGCAGACCTGATCGCCGGGGCAATGTCCCCTGTAGATTTCATCGCGGGCGTTTCAAAAGGAGACAGAACCGAAATGGCGCATGAAGCCCTTCGGATAATCTCGGCTGCCGGGGATGTGATCATGAAGGAGGAGATGGTCAGGGAGCTCTCTGAAAAGACCGGTCTGAGGGAAACGGTATTAAGGGAAGAGCTGGAGGGGCTCGGGAAGAAGCTAAAGGGAAGAGCGTCCGGCGCTTCTTCTCACGCTCCTCCTCCCCGCGGGTTCTGCTACGATGAGGAACTTCTGTTGTTAAGCGCTGTCATCGCATTCCCCGAAAAACTGGCCTATATATTGCGATCTCTGACGGTGGAGGAATTCAGGAATCCGACGGTGAGAAGCATATTAGGGAGACTTGGGGCGGGAAGTCACGGAGAGAGTTTTGAATCAGTGCATTCATCCCTCACCGACGAAGAAAAGGCCCTGGTAACAAAGCTGACCTTTCACCCCGGATTCGATCACGAGGACGTGGAAAGGAATATAGAGGACTGTGTTCGAAGCATGGTTGAACGGAGATTCGATGAACAGCGGAGGCAGATCCATGAGCGGATCAGGCAGGCAGAAAAAAGGGGGGATCATGAGCTCCTCAGTACGCTGCTGCAGGAAAGACAGAGGATGATAAAGGAGGCGCGGTGAGGGAAGGGTTTGACTATTTTGAAGAGCGGAGCGACAAAGATGAGCTGGAATTCCTGAGAGAAGAGCCGCCGGAAGATGAGAAGATATTCCTCAATGGCGAAGCCGTTTATGAAGAGGCGGTGAAAGAGGGGCGAAGGGTTTCGCTTGCTGAGACGGAATATGAGCCGGTAAGGATGTATCTCAAGGAAATGGGCGCTATTCCACTCCTGACGAAGGAGGGAGAAATTGAGCTGGCAAAAAAGATGGAAAAAGGGCGGGAGAATATGACCCGGGCGATCTTTTCTCTTCCCTTTGCCATAGAGAAGCTCATTGCGCTCGGAGAGCTGGTAAAAAAGGGAGAGGCGCCTCTTGCCGAGATTGTGCAGGACGGCGGGGATGCTGAAGAATCCATGTCAGAGGAAGCGGAAAGGTTTTTTGCCGTTACCGAAGAGATAAGGGCCCTGTACCGGCGTCGCAGGATCTATCTGGAGAAACTTTCAAAAGTCGCCCCGGAGGAAGACGCACTTCGGAAAAAGGCCGGGGGGAGCAGGGCGGGAAAGAAGAAAAAGTGTGAAGTTCCTGAATCTGAAAATCTTAAGAACCGCTACAAAAAGCTCCTCGGGGATAATAGGGAGAAGATATTAGAAAAAGTCATGAGTTTGAGGCTGAAAGAAGATGTGATGTACGCCTTTTCCGAGCAATTGGAGAGAGCGATTCAGAAGGTGGAGGAGATTAAGAGGAAAAAAAAGAAGGACGCTGATTCCTTAACCGGGATAAAGGAATATGAACGCCTCTTCGGCGCGCACGCCGAAATGAAAAAACACCTGAAAGTTTTTACTGACGGCAGGGAAGAGATATCGGATGCGAAGAGCGCTATGATCGAGGCCAATCTCAGGCTTGTGATCAGCATCGCAAAGCGGTATATCGGGAAGGGGCTCAGTTTCCCGGACCTCATTCAGGAGGGGAACATCGGGTTGATGAGGGCTGTTGACAAGTTCGAGTACCGGAGAGGATACAAGTTCAGCACCTATGCCACGTGGTGGATCAGGCAGTCTATCACCAGGGCCCTTGCCGATCAGTCACGGACCATCCGGATACCGGTGCACATGGTGGAAATCATCAGCCGCATCTCAAAGGCCACAAGAGAACTTGTCCAGGAGCTGGGGGATGAACCGTCTGCAGAGGATATCGCTGCCCGGGTAAGTATGCCTGTGGAAAAGGTAAGGGCGATCCTGAAGATCACCAAGGAGCCCATATCCCTTGAGACTCCCATCGGGGAGGAAGAGGACAGCCAGCTCCGGGATTTCATCGAAGACAAGGCCACCCTGTCCCCCCTTGATATCGCCATGAACGATGACCTCAAGTTGCAGATTGAAAAGGTGCTCGGCACCCTAAACCCTAAAGAGGCAAAGATCATCAAGAGAAGGTTCGGCATAGGTGAGGATGCCCCCCACACCCTTGAAGAGCTTGGCCAGGAATTTGACGTCACCAGGGAGAGAATCAGACAGATAGAGGTCAAGGCGATCAGGAAACTGAAACACCCTGCCCGCAGTAAGTGGCTGAGGACGTTCATCGAAAGTCCTTGACCGATAGAGCGTAACAAGTTTATACTAACAAGTTGCGAGTAAAAAACGTTGTGGCACAACAGGTCAGATTCTCTGCGATTTCACGCGTTGCGCGTTCTTGTTACTGTTAGGAGGGCCCATAGCTCAGCTGGTAGAGCTACCGGCTCATAACCGGTTGGTCCCAGGTTCGAGTC
>CAMTVV010000195.1:0-10944 GCA_947085305.1 uncultured Nitrospiraceae bacterium | reverse complement strand
CATCAACTACGAACTGCGTATTCATCTCACACCTCCATCTTTTAAATCTAATATAATAATACCAAAATGGTGACCTGATTTACGATAACTTGTTTGTAGACGCATTGCGTCTATTTTTCCTATGGGCAACATTGTGTACTGCGTCTATCCTTCCAATAGGGATATTTTTACGCAGTCGGTACGTTGCCTATTTCCTATTCCACTATTGTTTGTCTTCTTTTTCACCGCCTTTCTTCAAATCCAGATTATCAAGCGGACTCCGTATCCTGCCGATGTCCCGCGTGCTCACATGTGTATAGATTTCTGTCGTTTTGCTGCTTTTGTGTCCAAGGAGCTCTTGTATATATCTCAGGTCCGTGCCGTTTTCAAGGGCATGAGTTGCGAAACTATGCCGCAATCCGTGTATGGAGATGTCCTTCTTGATCTCTGCTTTGTCCTTTGCTTGCTCGAATACGGCTTGCGCTGTTCTTATCGACAGGTATCTGCCTTCTCGTGCGCCTTCAAAGAGCCATTTAACGGGCTTGTATTTTTCGAGGTATTCATCAAGGGTCTCCAGCGCTGTGTGCGAAAGCATGGTACATCGGTCTTTCCGTCCCTTTGCCCCTTTGATGTTAAGCAGCATTCTGTCGCTGTCTATGTCAGATACCTTGAGTTTCACTACTTCACTTACTCTTAGACCGGAGGCATAAACAAGCATAAGCAGGGTTCTATGTTTAAGATTTTCTAAGGATGTTAAGACCTTGACAACTTCCTGCTGACTCAGTATCACAGGCAATTTCTTGTCTTTTCTCGGTCTTCTCACCTCATAGACAAATTTCTTTTTGAGCATTATGCCGTAGTAGAATTTCAGGGCATTAATGGCTTGATTTAATGTCGCTGTTGCGGAATCTTTTTCCTCTGTGAGGTAAAGGAGATAATCTTTTATGTCGTTATCATTAATTTCGGAAGGCTGTTTGTTGACAAAGCTTAGAAAATCTCTGTCGATCTTGATTTCTGTGCATTGGAAGGCTTCCAGAATTCTCTGAAGTGTTCCGTCGGAATCGGGAAAAGTCCAGCGCTTCTCGGCAGGATTCCATCTGTGACCGGGGACGCTCTTGACGCTTGCTACCAAAAGTGGGACGTAAGGGAAGGAAACGGTTATCATCCCTGAATCGTCTTTGCCGATAGTTACCCCATCTCCATCCCCCCAGTTGACCTGATTATAGCAGTCTGCTTTTACCATGTCAAACCCTATTCAAACGCATGTTCAAACGCATTATCAAGGGAATAAGCGCTCTTCTGTCATTGCGGCTTGTCCGCAATCCTTCCTGAAGAAAGATTCCGAACAGGTCGGAATGACAAACTGGGGAAGCCCTGGATTCCGGGTCAAGCCGGGAATGACATCCAAGAGTCCGCTGAGACTACCGAAGAAGAAAAACTGTTCCTGTCAAAACCAGTGAGTGGTATAATACCCGCAAGGATATGAGACTTTCTGAACACATATATACCACCATCTCATCCATAAGAGGACCGCTGCTTTTTGTGGAGAAGGTATTCAGCGCAAGGGTAGGGGAAGTGGTGAAGGTTGTTTTCCCTGATAGCAAGGAGGTGGAGGGAGAGGTTTTGAAGATCGACAGGGATTCTGTCCTCATACAGGTCTATGGAGAGACCCGTGGGCTGGATATCGGAAACTCCTCTGTAGTGTTTTCCGACTCAGTGAAGAAGGCCCCCCTTTCAGCCGACATTATCGGAAGGGTATTCAGCGGCTCATTCCAGCCCAAAGACGGAGCGCCCATGTTCATTCCTGAAAAATGGTCGCCTGTGACCGGATTCCCCATGAATCCCTCTTCCAGGGCGCGACCCGAGGAGTTTATCGAAACAGGCTTCTCCTGCATTGACGGGCTCAACACCCTTGTGAAGGGGCAAAAGCTTCCGATCTTTTCATGCGCAGGACTACCGTCAAAGGAGCTGGCTGCCGGGATACTGAAGAATGCTTCGACCCCCCTTAATCCCCCCTTAGTAAGGGGGGAATCAAAGAGGGGTGGTTTTGTGGTTGTCTTTGTTGCGGTGGGGCTCACCTTCCATGAGTATTCCTTTTATAAAAAGGTCCTCGAGGAGATGAAGACAGGGTTCGTGGCCTTTGCGAACATGGCTGATGAGCCTGTGGTGGAGAGACTCCTTGCCCCGAGATTCGGGCTGACCGTGGCCGAATACCTGGCCTTTGAAAAGGGAATGGATGTCCTTGTGGTAATCACGGACATGACCAATTACTGCGATGCCCTGAGGGAGGTTTCCACGGCAAGGGAAGAGCTGCCCGGCAGAAGGGGCTATCCAGGATATATGTACTCTGACCTGGCATCCCTTTACGAGCGCGCCGGGAGGATCAAGGGCATGCCCGGCTCTGTCACCATGCTCCCAGTAGTGACCATGCCTGAGGATGACATCACCCATCCCATACCGGACCTCACCGGATATATCACAGAGGGCCAGCTCGTCCTGAGCAGGGAACTCCACCAGAAAGAGATATTCCCTCCTGTGGATGTGCTGCCGAGCCTCTCAAGGCTCATGCAGAGAGGCATAGGAGCAGGCCATACCAGGGAAGACCACAGGAATGTTGCCAATCTCCTCTACAAATATTACGCAAAGGGCAGGGACCTCAGGAGGCTTGAGGCAATAGTCGGAAGGGACGGAATGACCGAGGGCGACAGGCTGATGCTCGACTTTGCCGATGCCTTCGAAAGGGAGTTTGTGAACCAGGGGATGAGAAGGAGGGATGTCTTTGAGTCCCTGGATGCGGGGCTGGAACTTATGAAAAAGTTTGGACTGGGGTAATGGCCGATTTTTATATAGAGAAAAAGATCTATTACCATGATACAGACTGCGGCGGCGTGGTTTACTACGCCAATTACCTGAAATACCTTGAAGAGGCCCGCACTGAGTATCTCCTTCAAAGGGGGATTGAGCTGCCGAAGCTGGCTGAGAAGGATATATGGTTTGTAGTTGCGCGGGTCGAGATTGATTATAAGGCGCCGGCCCGTTACCAGGACAAGCTTTTTGTTTCGGCGCGGGTGGAAGAGGCCAGAATGGCTACCATAAAATTCTTTCAGGAAATCAGAAGAGAGGATGTCCTGGTTGCAAGGGCAACTACCACCCTCGTTTGCGTCGGGAAGGAGTTTAAACCCATTCCCTTGCCGGAAGAGGTCAAGAAAGCAATATCGTAGAAAATAGTATAATCGGTTGGTTAATTCTATAAATATCAAGAGCTGTTTTAGATATGCCGGAAAATCTAAGGTTAAAAGTTGAGGGTATCCCATGTGCCGGTTGCGCCATTGATATGGAGACGGTACTGCTCGGTATGGACGGCATTATAAATGCCCGTGTGGGCTATAAGGAAGAGACAATAACCATTGAATACGATCCGAAGGAAATCAATGAAATACAGATACTCTCTGCCATGATGAAAATGGGATTCAAGGCGAAAAAGGTTTGATCCTTGCTTGACATTGTCACGGCTATGAGCAATACTTTTTATAAGCTATGAAGAAAACCTCTTTACATCCGGACCTGCCCCTGATCCAGGACGCTGAGCTGAACGGTAAAATCGTTCTGGTGAGGTTCGACCACAATGTGGTGAAGCGCGGCGAGATCCGGGACCCTTACAGGATAGACCGAACCCTGGGCACTCTCTTCCATATTGTTGAGAGGGGCGGAAGGCCGATAATGATGACCCATGTGGGAAGGCCCAAGGACAAAAAAACAGGGAAGATACAGTGCAAACCCGATGAGTCTGTGGATTCCATTGTTCAGTACCTTGAGCAGAAACTCCACACGAAATTCTATATCCCGCGCTTTCCTATAGATCCTGAAAAAGGCATAACAGGGATCGATACCTCCATCAACCTCGCCGTCAGGGAGCTGAGGGACCGGAAGATCGGCGGTATCTATCTCCCCAATACCCGCTGGTTTGCAGGGGAAGAGGCCGAGGGGGAGCTGAGGGAGGCCCTCAGCCTCCAGTTGGCAGGGCTTGCCGATATCTATGTAAATGATGCCTTTGGGTCGTGGCAGCCCCATGCGTCCACATACAATATCACAGGCTACCTCCCTTCCTATGCAGGATTTCTCATGCAGCAGGAGGTGGTCAATCTGAGCAGCGTGCTGAATCCCGAAAGGCCCTTTGTGGCGGTGGTTGCAGGGGCAAAGTACGACACAAAGATAAAGCCGCTTTATGCAATATACGAAAAGGTCGACCGCCTCATACTGGGCGGGGTCATCTATAACACCTATCTCTGCGCAAAGTATGATGTGAGGATAAAGGGCGTGACAGATGAGGACATAAGTCTTGCCAAAGAACTTGTGGAGAGGGATTCGGCCCATAAGAAGGTGGTGGAACTCCCCTTTGTGATCGAATCAGACACCATAGAGGGACGGATGGAGGGCAAATACAGGACCATCAACATAAGGGATTTCAAGGCAGGCAATTCCTACGGATATGTTCTGGACATCGCCCCGGAGTCTTTCGAGGACGCAGCCGTGGCTGAAGCCATCGGTTCCGCAAGAACCATTTTCGTCAATGCCGTGATGGGCTATACTCCCCATTTCACTGCCGGCTCCCAGGCCCTTGACCACGCCATAGACAGGAACAGGATCGCCATGAAGATGTACGGCGGCGGCGACACCCTCCAGGAATTCAAGGACCTCTGTCCCGGCCTCTATCTCTCGGTGATGGATAATGCCAGCTACTACTTTTTCACCGGAGGCGGCACAGTGCTCACCGCCATAGAGCAGGGCAGCCCCTATGGTCTCAAGCCTGTGCAGGCCCTCATGGAGTCGAAAAGGCGGCTTTATAAATAAAAAAGTCTGCCCGGGGTATTCCATGATTAAATTCAACGGCATCAACTATTATATTTAAAGGAACCGGTTGACATGTCCTATCTGATCCTGAGAGTAATGATCAACGCCCTTTCCATCGTTATCGCGGTGAAACTTGTGGAGGGCATAACCTTCACCGGCGAGTGGTGGAAGATGATCATTGTGGGTGCGGTCTTCGGCATCGTCAATTCAGTGATAAAGCCCATTGTTCAGTTCTTTACCATCCCCTTTATTATTCTCACCCTCGGGCTCTTCACCCTGATCATCAATACCCTGATGCTTGCCCTCACCGCGTCTCTTTCCGACACCTTTCATCTCGGTTTTCAGATCAGGGGTTTCTGGGCAGCTTTCTGGGGCGCCATCATCGTAAGCATCGTGAGCATGCTCCTTTCATGGATAACCGGCCTGAGGAGAATCCGCTCCTACAAGAATACCGATAGATGGGAAGGATAATAATCTACAGCCTTCTCTTCTTCCTTGCGGCTTTTACTGCTTATCTGTATGTAGGGCAAAGTGGTCACTGCGGCAAGACAATGATGGATCTTTTGAACTCTGAAGGGCGTGATCTCAAATGATACATCCCACAAGGACAAACCTGCTGCTCCTCAAGGAGAAGGCTGTGTCGGTGAACAACAGCATCGGGATTCTCAGGGCGAGGAGGCAGGCTTTGATACGGGAGTTTCTCTCCGCTGCGTTGCCGTTCCTGAGGACAAGGGAAGATATCAGAAAGGCCTATGGCAAGGCCATAGGGGAGCTGGCCCTGAGTCTCGGGCACGAGGGCAGGGAGAGCGTGGAATCCCTGTCCTTGGTGACGAAACAGGAGCTGGGTGTTGAGATGACGGAGAGGAGTATCTGGGGGCTCAAGTACAGGGATGTCATTATGCATGAAACACCCTTGAGAAAGCCCGGCGAGAGAGGCTACGACTACCTCTCTACTACCCCGCATCTTGAAGAGTGTATTGAGCTCTTTGAGAAGATTGTGGAGTCCATGATAGAGATCGCAGCCTTCGAAAGCAAACTCAAGAGGCTCAGCGAGGAGATCCTCAAGACCACAAGGAGGATAAGGGTTCTGGAAGAGCGAATATTGCCTGAGCTGAGGAGTCAGATAAAGGCGATCTCCCAGTATATCGCCGAGCGGGAGCGGGAGACCTATTACCGCCTGAAAAGATTTAAGAATGTCACGAGGATTTCCCGTGAAGGACGAGCAGAGGATTGAAGATGCGGAGGATGTTGTCCTGGATTCTTGCAGCGCTTCTTGCGCCGATCATGGCTATTGTTTTATTTTGCGGCAGAGGGGAGGCATGGGGAAGCGATGACCTTGAGGCAAAGCTCCGGAGTGCAGTCCCCGGGGAACATTCACCGGCAATGGAAGCATTACAGAGGGCATCCGACGACGATGCCGTGAAGGCATTAGTGAAGATCGTTGAAGAGAGGAGGGATGACTGGAAGCTTCAGATCTCCGCAATGCGACTGTTGGGCGATATTGCAAATCCACTGGCAACGGATATCCTTATAAAAGTCGTGACCGATACGTTTTTTAACTACGATTGCCCGGCTCTGAAATGGAACGGTATTGTCGCCCTGAGAAAATTCAGAAATGATCCAAGGGTGGTGGATGCTCTCCTCTACGTTATTGACGAAGACAGCTTCTATCTCAGGGAAGCGGTCATTGAGACATTGGGAAGAATCGGGAACCGGAAGACTCTTCCCTACCTGATTTCCGCCTTTGGGGACAGGAGTTTTGCAGTCAGGATGAGCGCTGTAAGGGCCCTGGGTGAAATGAACGATATCAGGGCGATCCCCCATCTGAAAGAGATTGCGGACAATGACGCCGAACCCCTGATACGCAGAGAAGCATTAAAGGTACTGGAGGGTTTAGATACTAAAACCTCAGCCTGGTGAAAATATTGGTCATTCCGGGAGGCAGACTGAATCAGGCATATTCTATATTGAGCTTTCCGGATCTGGGTCTACCTTGCGATCCTCTTCAATATCTGTTCCAGTTTTCTTAACTCCTCTCCATAACCTGCCCAGTTACCCTGCCTCTGGAGTTCGAGCGCCCTTTCAAAGACCCTCATCGCCTCTTTTGCAAGATCCTGGGTAGTCGCCTTTATATCTTCAGCAATTTTCTCAACCTTCCCGACGATGACTTTCCTGGTCCCGAACAACCTCTGGAGGGCGAGGTCGAGGTTTTCCTCCATCACCACCTCGTTTTCATAGGCAACGATAACCCTCCTCAGCTCGGGAAGACCGACCTTGTCCGCGGCTGCCAAATAGAGAGGTTGGACGTACAAGAGTGAGCTCTCTAGCGGAATCACGAGGAGGCTTCCCCTGATGACCTGCGAACCGCGCTGGCCCCAAAGTGTGAGCTGCTGGGATATAAAGGAATCCTGGTTTATCCGCGCATCCACCTGTTTAGGGCCGAAGATGAGCCTGTCTCTCGGGAAGGTATGGACGACGAGTTTCCCATAGTTCGGCTCGTCACACCTCGCGGCAAGCCACGCGGCAAGGTTATCCCTTTTAGCAGGGGTATAGGGCAAAAGAAGGATATACTCTTCTTTCTTTTCGCCCGGGAGTTTCATTATCGTGTAATAAGGCTCCATCGGTTTTTCCCCAAAGGCAGGCACTTCCCAGAGATTCTCCTTATTGTAAAAGACCTTTGGGTCTGTCATGTGATAGGAAGCGAACATGGAGGCCTGCACCTGGAGAAACCCATGCGGATACCGTATATGCTGCTTCAGTCCGGCAGGCATCTCTCCAATGGGCCTGAACATGCCGGGAAATATTTTTGAATAGACTTTCAACATAATGTCCGAAAGGTCGCTCGTATAGAAGCTTATGGAGCCGTTATAGGCGTCAACCGTGACCTTTACGGAGTTCCTGATATAATTGATCCGCCTGTCTGCCCGCTTTGAATAAGGCAGCCTGTTTGACACCGTATAGGCATCAATCATCCAGATAAGTTTTCCATCTTGCGATATCACGAGATAGGGGTCCTGGTCAAAGACCAGGAAGGGAGCTATTTTCTTGACCCTCTCTGCAATATTCCTGTAGTACAGGATCCTGCTTTCTCTGCCGATATCAGAGGACAGGAGAATCTTCTCCGTCTTGAGCTTTACCGCGAACAAGGCTCTTTTCAAAATGGAATCAAGCCTGACCCCTCCGCTGCCGTTATAAGTCGTGTATATATTGCCTTCGGATGTTGGATAGCTGAATTCGGGCACCTTTGTTTTTACTATCACATAATCATTCGAAAGCTCTCCATAGTATATCTCGGGCCTTGTCACCTTGAGGTCGGCCAGGCTTACAGGCGGGATATCCTTTATGAGGAACTCTGGAAGCCCTTCTCTGCTTATCCTGCTGACAGGTCCCAACGTGATGCCGTTTCCGTGGGTGAAAATGAGCCTTTCGTTTATCCATGTCTTGCTCGGAAGGTCATTGTAAGAGAGCTCCCTCGGTGAGAGCATCACCTGCATATACTCCCCGTTTATTGTATACCTGTCATTGTCAACGTCGGCAAATTTGTAGTAAGTCCTTATCTGCTGGAGCTGGCTGTATGTCCTGAGAAGCGGGCTGTGGTCCCACAATCTTATGTTCTTTATCGTTGCATCATTTTTCTCTATGTCCCTGCCTGTGAGATTATAGTCCACATCAAAGGGTATCACTTCTATCCTGTCAAGGTCGAAGCCGAGCCTGGTAAATCTTATGTTATGTTCTATAAACGGTGTCTCAAAGGCAAGCTCGTTCGGCGCGACCCTGAATTTCTGGAGAACGGACGGGTATACCACGATGCCGATAAAATACACTGCTGAAACGAGGATCAGAGGAATAACTGCCAGCCTCGTGGAGCTTCGGAGTATCCCTGCCGTGAAGAGGATGCCTGCAAGGGGCGTGATAACGATCAGGATTTTGTAAAAAAGGAGCCTTGCATGAATATCCGTATACCCTGCGCCGAAAACGACGCCGTGCTCGGAGAATAAAAGCCTGAATGTATCGAGGTAGAAACCAAAGGAAACAGTAAGAATGAACAACCCCGCTAAAATGCCGAGATGTATTTTGACCTTTTTGTCGAGAGAGGCATTTCTTTCCGTTAAGAGGATTCCTCCTCTTAAAAAATAGTTGATAGCCAACAGGATTGCCGTCAATACTACCGCATATGAAGCAAAACCCCTGATCGCCTCTATCAGGGGAAGCCTGAAGAGGTAAAATCCCATATCCTTGCCGAATATAGGATCAGCGACACCCATAGGGAGACTGTTTTTGAAGAGCAGGTAATCTTCCCATCTCAACGCGCCCCATTGCCCCGCAAACAGCGCCATAACGAAGCCTGCAAGCACTGTCAGTGGTTTGACGACTCTTTCCAGGCCGCTTGTCTGAAGCGGCTGGATGGACCCTTCAAGGATAAAAAAAGCCCTTTCCGGAAAAGCGATCCTGTGAGCGGCAGTTATGTTGATCAGCGCAAAGAATAAAAAGGAGACACCGAAGAACAGGCCTGCGCCGATTTTTGTCGAAAGTATTTTCAAAAAGAGATTCGTATATCCTGTCTCCGCAAAAAAGAGCCAGTCGAAGGAGAGGTTCAGCAAGAAAGAGAACAGGGGCAGGACCAGGAAAATAAATCCGAACAGGATTATATAACTCGCTTTGCTTTTACGCATATATTCACCTCTCCTTCAATTACATCTAACGTAGTATGATACCCGAATCAGAGGCTCCTTACAATAGGGCTGCCCTCAGTATTTCAGACTTCCTTTCTCCTTGCCCTTGAAATGTTGAAGTAAGCATCTTTTTTTCCGTGATGAATTCAGGCCGCATACCTAACGAATTCCTTTCGCCGTTCTTGCCAATAGGTATTCCAGTCGCCATTGAGTTTCAAAAGCCTCAGTCTTAATAAAGGATTTGCACCACTCTTATACCAGCTCATGCCTCGCTTCTTAAACCTTCTGGCTACCGTAATATCAACTGTCTTCTCTATAGGACCGCTGCCGTATCCCCCAACAAGCGGTATGTTCTGTATCCAGTCATAATTGTTACTCACATACTCTATAAGATCCTTAACCTTTGTCCTCATCTCTCCCCTTGTTCTGAATGCCTCCTGCCATAACCTCTCTACTATTCTTTTTGCCTCACCTTTTAATGCCAAACCCTTAAGCTCAGCAACTACAGTGCTGCCTTCAACTCCAAATACCTTCTTAAATTCCCTCTCTAAATGCCAGATGTCCAATACCCCTGTAGCCTCCGGAAAATAGTTGTCTTTTAGATTCCGTATCCATCTTGCACCATCCCCAATAAAAAACACCTTCTTAGCCTTATCCACCCCATGCCTTACACAATCAAGATAAAATTTCTCTGAAAAACCTTCTGCATCTTCTATAGAGGCATAGCTCTTCTTGTCCATTAACCATACCCTGTTTTTTGAAATCAATACCCTTTGACTGAAACAAGCCCCTACTTTACATTCCATCCACTCCTTACTCTCTCTGTCGTTTACTCCTGTGCCATCTACCTGTATATAAAGAACTTCAGCAGCCTCTTTATCAGTTTCTTCTACTTCCCCGCCCTGTTCGAATACCTTAAAACGTCTATCTTCCTCCCACACCTCTATCTTTTTGCCTTCTTCTAAAGACATCCCGTGTATCTTGTTGCGTGAAACCTCTAATCCAGTGAATTTCTTCAAAAACTCTGACGCCTTCTCATAACTTACCTCTACCGCTGCCCACAATGCCCTCTCCTTTACTCCTATTGTCACGCTATCTCCTTCTACCCCAATTGCCTCATCTAAAGGATAAATTTCTTTCCCACATCTCTGACAGCGAAGCCTTGTCCTCCTTATTCGTAAAGTCCCAAGTAACGTCTTTATCTTCTTTGTCTCGCTACCGTTGCTCACTAATGTCAACCCGCAATCCGGACATAACCCCTTGGATTTAACCGCTTCCTCCTCAATCCCCTCCATTACCTTCTTCATTACCTCTATAAATACCTCTTCCCTCTTTTTTAATAACTCCTCTTCTATCCAGTGGATGTCTGTCTGTTTTAATGATATACTTGTTGTGAAGGATACTTTTATCTCCTTCATAAGGCTCACCTCCTATATTTTTT
>CAMTVV010000194.1:0-16264 GCA_947085305.1 uncultured Nitrospiraceae bacterium | reverse complement strand
GATCTTATCGTACTCGTCCCTTATCTCGCCGACGATCTCTTCGATGAGGTCCTCCATGGTCACCAGGCCGGAGACCCCTCCGTACTCGTCTATGACCAGCGCCATATGGACCCTCTTCCTCTGCATTTCTCTCAGAAGATTGCTTATCTTCTTTGTCTCAGGGATAAAGAACGGCGGCTTGATCAGTTTTCTCACGTCCGCTTCCCCCCTGGCCAGCGCATTCAGAAAGTCCTTTGCGTAGAGGATGCCCCGGATGTCATTGAGGTCTTTCCCCACCACCGGATAACGGGAAAACTGTTCCTCGGCAATGATGGACTTGACCTCATCCACCGGCATGGTGAGGCTTATGGAAACCATCCTCGTGGACGGCACCATCACCTCCTTTGCCGACATGTCCGTGAATTCGAACACACTGTGAATGAGCTCCTGCTCCGTGGGTTCAAATACCCCCTGCTCGCCCCCTTCCATAATGAGCATCTTCACCTCTTCCTCTGTCACATAGGCCCGTTCGGTAAAGGTCTTCCTCCCGAAGGGTCTGAGGAGCAGATTGGTGCTGAAGGTCAGGACTTTGACAAAGAGGGCCGCGACCTTAGAAAATGCCTCCACCGGCTTCGCTATTCTCATCCCGACCCCTTCGGGATGGGTGAGGGCTATGGATTTCGGGATGAGCTCCCCGAAGACAAGGGTAACATAGGTGATCACCAACGCAATGATGCCTATGGAGATTGCCTCGCTGGAGGCGGCTATCGGCTTATAGGGCGCTGCGGCAATGACAGGCTTTAAAACCTGAACTGCAGCGGCTCCGCCGATGGCAGATGCAAGGACACCGGCAAGGGTAATGGCGATCTGTATGGTGGCAAGGAACCTGTCAGGCTCCTCCTTGAACCGCAGGAGTATTCCAGCAGCCCTGCTGCCTTCTTCGGCAAGCTGCTTCAGCCTGCTCTTCCGCGAAGTGACAACCGCAATCTCTGCTGCAGCAAAGAGGCCGTTCAGAAAAATGAAAAGCGCAATCAGGAGGATATCAAGCCACATAGCAGTCAAAAACCGAATGCAAAATTCAAAATTAAAAGTTCAAAATAAAGGAGCCCCGAATCTTCAAATTTTGCTTTTTGAATTTTTAATTTAGCTTGCGGTGAACAGTCGCTTTCCATCTGGGCGATCAGGCTAATTTCTTGATGATGGCATCCGCAACCCCCGAGGTGGTTGCAGCAGTCGGGTCATCCGTGGTCGGTTTCATATCGTAGGTAACATCCCTGCCTTCTGCGATAACAGAGGCAACCGCTCTTTCCAGCCGTTGCGCCGCTTCTGTTTCGCCGAGGTGAATGAGCATCATCACTCCTGACAATATCATAGCAATGGGATTCATCTTATTCAAGCCCTTGTATTTCGGCGCGCTGCCGTGGGTAGGCTCAAACACTGCCATGTCATCCCCGAGGTTCGCGCCCGGCGCAAGCCCGAGACCCCCGATGAGACCTGCTGCCAGGTCGGACACGACATCACCATACAGGTTCGGCAGCACAAGCACGTCGTACAATTCAGGTTTCTGCACAAGCTGCATGCACATATTGTCTATAATCCTGTCCTCGAACTCGATGTCGGCATAGCGTGCGGCCACGTCCCGAGCCGCCTCAAGGAAGAGCCCGTCAGAGAACTTCATGATGTTCGCCTTGTGAACCGCGGTCACCTTCCTCCGCTTGTTTTTCCTTGCATATTCAAAGGCAAACTTTACGATGCGCTCAGTGGCGGATACCGAGATCGGTTTTATGCTTATCCCTGAATCAGGATGTATCTTTTTCCCCGTCGTCTCCCTTATAAAATCAATGAGACGGGCGGTATCGTGAGAGCCCTTCTCGAATTCGATCCCTGCGTAGAGGTCTTCGGTGTTCTCCCTCACGATGACGAGGTCAATACTGTCGTACCGCGTCTTCGCCCCCTTGAAACTCTTGCACGGCCTCAGACAGCAATAGAGATCCAGGGCCTGTCTCAGGGTCACATTTACGCTCCGGAAGCCGGCGCCCACAGGAGTGGTTACCGGTCCTTTTATGGCAACCCTGTTTTTCTTGATGGAATCGATAACTCGCTGAGGAAGGGGTGTGCCTTCTTTTTGGCACACATCCTCTCCCGCATCCTGTATTTCCCATTGTATCGCTACACCTGTGGCATCGATGACCCGTCTCGCGGCCTCAGCAATTTCCGGCCCAACGCCATCGCCCGGTATCAAGGTTATGGTGCGCTTCATGCGTTCACAGTGAGGATCTTTCTGACAACGTCCGGATAGCTCGCAATGACCCGGAGCTCGTCATCAGTGAGCGGTTTCTGGGTATGGAGGTTTGCGTACTGGACCAGTTCCAGTATCGTCCTCGCATCATTGTCAGTGCTGAAATGGATCCCCATCTTGTCGTACACGTGCCTGAACCCTTTGACCCCGCCGTATTCACCTGTGGTGATGATCCTTCCGGTCTCGAGGAGTTCAGGCTCGCCCCTGCCCACATCTTCAGGGTCATAGAGCTCATAGCTCCGCCGGTCCTTCAGCGCGCCGTCTGCATGGATGCCTGACTCATGGGCAAAGGCATTTGCGCCAACCCCGGGCTGATTTATAGGGATTGGGAGATTAAAGGCGTACGACGCATATTTCGCTATCTTCCATGCCTTTTTCAGGTCAATATGCTCATCAAGGGGGATCTTGTTCTTCAGACCGTGGGAGAATTTCAGGGCAAGGATCGTCGAAACGAGGTCGCAATTGCCTGCGCGTTCCCCGTATCCATTGATCGTGGTATTGATATAGGTGTCGACACCGCTCTCTATGGCGCCCTGGGCCCCTGCCACGGATACCGCCTCAGCCATGCCGAGGTCGTTATGACAATGCATCTCAATGGGGAATTTGGTCGCCAGAGTCAGGGCTTTTATGGTTTCATAAATCGTGATGGGGTCGTCCGCGCCAAGGGTATCGCAGTACCGGAACCTGTCTGCGCCGGCCTCCTTGCCTGCCATTACGAATTCGATGAGCCTGCTCAGTTCGGTCCTTGATGCGTCCTCCGCGTTAACCCCCAGGGTCTCCACGCCGAGTTCTCTTGCCAGTTTCACCGATTTCACCAGAGAATCGATGATATCCTTCCACGTTTTCCTTCCCTGGAATTTCCCCTGGATCATGATGTCGGAGGTGGACATGGAGATATTCAAATGCTTGATTTCCGGACAGTTCTTGAAAGCCAGCTCGATATCTTCGGGAACCGCTCTGCACCAGCCCTCCAGGTGAAGCCTCTTAATGGCTCCGAGTTTTACCAGCTCAAGGTTGGCATTGATATAATTTACTTCATGCTTCAGCGTCGGAAACCCCATCTCGCTCTGGTAAAAACCCATTTCATCAAGATAGAGATTCAGCATGGTCTTCGAAAGCTTCGGCAGCAGTATCCTCGAGGTCTGGACACCGTCTCTATTGGTTACGTCAATGAGATACACTTTATGGTGCATGAACGTTTAACCCCCTTTCGTTTATCAAGTAGCGTATATTATAACTAAAAAGCCGCTGATTATTGCAAATTCTATGGATTATCTCCAGCTTTTTCAATAATATTTTCCGGGTTCCACCCTAAAATAGAGTTAGAAAATTGTTAATCCTCGCAAACCCCTTCCCCTTAATCCCCTCCCATCAAGGGAGGGGAAACTTTTGGAAAGTTCTATGTCTATTTTCCGGGTTTCACAAAAGACTGGAAAATAAGAAGATTTCTCTGTTAGAATTATAGCCGTCTTTTGGGGGAGGTGTGCAGATGGAATTCAGAGGTCAGGTTGCCCTTGTCACCGGGAGTGCAAGGGGCATAGGCAGGGCGATAGCTGAAGCCCTTGCCAAAAAAGGCGCTGATGTAGTCATCGCTGATATACAGCTCGATGAGGCAAAGGAAACCGCCGCCAAATTGGCAGGCCTGGGCGTCAGGACTATGGCCGTGCGGCTTGATGTGTCTAACTCAGGGGAGGTGATAAAGACTTTTGAGGACATCGTAAAAGAATTAGGGAGGCTGGACATCCTCGTCAATAACGCGGGCATAACAAAAGACAGCCTCCTGCTGAGGATGAAAGAGGAAGACTGGGACGCGGTCATCAATGTGAATCTGAAGGGGGTGTTCCTCTGTTCCAAAGAGGCAGTGAAAATAATGGCGAAGCAGAGGCACGGAAGGATCGTGAATATCGCCTCTGTGGTCGCCTTTATGGGCAACCCGGGACAGGCGAACTACAGCGCCTCAAAGGCGGGCATCGTGGGGTTGACGAAGACCATCGCAAAAGAGTACGCAAGCAGAGGGATAACCGCGAATGCCGTTGCCCCCGGCTTTATCATGACGGCTATGACCGATGCGCTCCCCGAGAACGTGAAAGAGGAAATGAAAAAGGCTATTCCCATGGCCAGATTCGGAACCGTAGAGGATGTCGCTAACGCCGTCGTGTTCCTTGCGGCCACCGGGTATATCACCGGCCAGGTGGTCCATGTGAACGGCGGCATGTATATGTAAAAATAAAAAACGGGCAATAGGCGCTAGGTGATGAGGTGTCAGAAAAGAAACAGCTATCATCTAAGTGTTCCTGATTACCTATAGCCTATTCTCAATAACCCATAGCCTAAATTCAATATGGAGGTGCAATGATGGTTGAAGAAAAAGTGAAGGAAATTATCGCAAAACAGCTCGGGGCAAACCCGACGGAGGTAACCCCTGAGGCATCATTTGTTGAAGACCTGGGAGCGGATTCGCTGGATACCGTGGAACTCGTCATGGCGTTCGAGGAGGCCTTTAACATAGAGATACCCGACGAGGACGCCGAAAAGATCGCGAAGGTGAAAGACGCTGTGGAGTATATCAAGAACAAGATGGGATAGGGTTTTAAAAGGATAATGGAAAAACGTCGTGTCGTTGTCACAGGATTAGGACTGGTCACCCCCCTGGGGATTGGGGTAAAAACCTCATGGGAAGCATTGCTGGAAGGAAGGTCGGGAATCGGCGTTATCAGGACCTTTGATTCCTCCGACCTTCCGGTCCATATCGCAGGGGAGGTCAAGGATTTCGATCCCCTCCAGTATATTGAGCCCAAGGAAGTGAAGAAGATGGACCGCTTCATCCATTTCGCAGTCGCTGCTTCCACCATGGCCATGGAAGATTCAGGCCTTGCCATTACAGCGGAGAATGCGGAGAGGGTCGGCGTCATCATCGGCTCCGGCATAGGAGGACTTCCCGCAATCGAGCGCTATCACAAGATGTATCTCGAAAAAGGGTACCGGAGAATCACACCGTTCTTTATCCCCATGCTTATCATCAACCTCGCATCCGGCCAGGTTTCCATAAAGTTCGGGGCAAAGGGGCCGAATTCTGCGGTGGCCACCGCATGCGCAACGGGAAGTCATGCCATCGGCGATGCCTTCAAGGTCATCCAGCGGGGCGATGCCGATGTAATGATCGCGGGAGGCGCCGAGTCAGTGATAACCCCTATGGCCATCGGCGGATTCGCGGTGATGAAGGCCCTGTCCACGCGGAATGAAGAACCCGAGCGCGCCAGCAGGCCCTTTGACAAAGACAGGGACGGCTTTGTCATGGGCGAAGGGGCCGGGGTTGTGATTCTCGAATCCCTTGAGAGCGCGAAGAAGAGAAATGCAAAAATCTATGCAGAGCTTGCGGGCTATGGCATGACAAGCGACGCTTACCACATCACCTCACCTGCCCCTGAAGGCGCAGGAGCAGCGTCCTGCATGGCGTTGACCCTGAAGGATGCGGGGGTTTCCCCTGAGCTGGTGGATTATATTAACGCCCACGGGACATCAACAAAATACGGCGATGAACTGGAAACGGCGGCGATTAAGACGGTATTTAAAGACCACGCATATAAGCTCTCCGTGAGCTCCACAAAATCCATGACCGGACATCTCCTCGGCGCCGCAGGCGGCGTAGAGACCGTAATCGCTATCCTGAGCGTTCAGAATAATGTCATCCCTCCCACCATCAACCTCGACAATCCCGATCCGGAATGCGACCTCGATTATGCTCCCCACAAACCGAGGTATACGAATGTGGAATATGCGCTCTCAAACTCCTTTGGGTTTGGCGGGACAAATGCCTGTCTCCTCTTTAAAAAATTTAGAGACGCTTGAAAAGAACCTCGACTACTCCTTCAAAGACAGGGAGCTCCTCATCGAGGCCCTGACCCACCGGTCATACCACCACGAGAACCCTGACAGGGCGCCTTCTTACAATGAACGGCTTGAGTTCATCGGCGATTCGGTTCTCGGGCTCGTCGTGGTTGAATATCTCTTCCGCTACAGCAAGGATTTTTCTGAATCGGAGATGTCGCAAATCAAATCCTATATCGTGAGGGGTTCTCTGCTCTACGATATAGCAGCAGGCATAACCCTCGGCGCGCATGTAAGGTTGGGAAGGGGGGAGGAAGAGACAGGGGGAAGGGCCAAGAAATCCATTCTCGCTAATGCCATGGAAGCGGTTTTCGGAGCTGTGTACCTCGACGGGGGGTATGAGGCTGCAAGAAATTCTATCCTCCACCTTTTCAGGGAGAGTATCCTCACTGTTATATCTTCGGGCCAGTACCGTGACTTCAAGACAGAGCTTCAGGAAAAAAGCCAGATGTATTTCGGCGCGCTTCCCGAGTACCGGATCGTGAGCCAGGAAGGTGAGGAACATCGTAAAACCTTCACCGCAGATGTCTATATCGCGGGGGAAAGGTTCGGACGCGGCATAGGAAAGAACAAGAAGGAAGCCCAGACCGCAGCGGCGAAAGAGGCCATGAAACGGTTGAAAAGCGAGGGGAAATAACAGGCGGATTACGGAATATCTTCCTTTTCGAGGACCACACAGGCAACACCATATTCCTTTTCATGGCTCAGGCTCAGATGCGCATGTCGGATTGAATTTCTTCTAAAAGCGTTAGCAAGTTCACCATGCGCCAGAAGAGCGGGTTTGCCGTGGGCATCGTTAAGGATTTCGATATCCCTGAAGGAGACGGCTCCCCGCAACCCCATGGCCTTTATCAGCGCCTCTTTTGCAGCGAACCTTGCCGATAACGAAAGAAAGGGGTTTTTCTTTTCATAACAGTATGCGATTTCATTCGCGGTAAATACCCTCTTCAAGAACCTCTCGCCCCACCGCTCCACCGCTTCTTTCATTCTGGCCACCCTTATGATATCTATGCCTATACCGTAAATCATCTCAAGAAGGGGTCAAGGGGTCGAGGATTCGAGGAGTCGAGTGTTTGTTTTCCAGGGATTTGATAGGACTTTTGCCAGACCTGTAATTCCTGGTGATTCTTGAGCATTTCACTTGAACCCTTGGCCCCTTGACCCCTCGAACCCTTGATTTATCAGCTCCTTCATCTCCCTAACTGCCCGTTCCATGCCCACAAGGACCGCCCTCGAGACAATGCTGTGGCCGATGTAAAGCCCTCTGATTCCTTCTATCGCAGCTATGTTTTTAACATTGGAAAAGTTCAGACCGTGTCCTGCGTTGGTCAACATTCCCAACTTATTTGCAACCGTTACCGCCTCCATTACTCTGTGTAATTCGTCTTCCTGTTTTTTTGTTTTTGCATTGGAATAGAGTCCTGTATGAATCTCAACCATATCAGTGGATGTCTCTTTCGAGAC
Source organism: uncultured Nitrospiraceae bacterium (assembly GCA_947085305.1). Classification (GTDB taxonomy): domain Bacteria; phylum Nitrospirota; class Thermodesulfovibrionia; order Thermodesulfovibrionales; family UBA9159; genus JAMCQB01. The sequence goes on along the minus strand of CAMTVV010000194.1, from coordinate 8,634 downwards.
ATCCACATCCATTATGTGAGGATTAATAAAGAGACTCACAGGAATGCCTGAATCATGCAGTTTTTTTACCGTCTCTTTAATATGTCCCTTTTGTTTCATTACATCAAGGCCGCCTTCTGTGGTAAGCTCCTGCCTCTTCTCAGGCACAAGGGTCACCAGGTCAGGCCTTATATCAAGGGCGATGCGAACCATCTCTTCAGTTGCAGCCATCTCGAGGTTGAGTTCCACAGGAACGGTTTCCCTCAGGAGTTTCAGGTCCCTGTCCTTTATGTGGCGCCGGTCTTCCCTGAGATGCACGGTGATACCGTCCGCGCCTCCAAGGATTGCAAGGGTCGCTGCCATGACCGGGTCCGGTTCAACCCCTTTCCTCGCTTCCCTGATGGTTGCAATATGGTCAATATTCACTCCGAGAATCATAGACAGCCTCCTTGTGAAGATATGCCGGCAAGTCCCTTTAGATAATAACGGAATCAAATAAAATTTGCCATATCCCGCCGGAAAACAGTCTTGAGCACGTTGTCATCTATTCAAGAGTTGCCGTATACTATGTCAAAAGGGAGGCGGCAGACTCTCCCATAATGCGAGGCGCAGAATGATGAATACGAACGCTTGTTTGTTTAATCCTCTCATCATGTCATTTCTCCTGGTACGCTGCTCCGGAATTTCCGCGTCTCGTATGCTGGAAAGTCTCGGATACGAAGTTGCCGGCGCCGCATCCTCCGGAGAGGAGACAATCGCCAAAGCAGCAGAGACATGCCCGAACCTTGTGATGATGGATATCGTGCTCAAGGGGAGTGTGGATGGAGTGAAGGCTGCTGAACATATCAGCGCCCATCTCGATATCCCCGTCGTCTATCTTTCCGCCCACGCCAATGAAACGACCTTGCAGCGGGTAGCGCTCGAAAAGGCTGAAGCTGAAACAGCCAGGACAGAGGCGATCATTGCAGCCATTGGAGACGGCATAAACATTCAGGATACCGACTATAAAATCTTATATCAAAATCAGATTCATAAGGGTTTTGTTGGGGATCACATTGGAGAGTACTGTTACAAAGCTTATGAGCTCAGAGACGATATCTGTGAGGGCTGCCCTGTAGCAATGTCTTTTAAGGACGGCAAAATCCACACTGTGGAAAGGAGCAACCCAACAAGGACATTACACGTTGAGGTCACTACGTCACCCTTAAGAGATGCAACCGGTAAGATTATCGCAGGCATCGAGATTGCGAGGGACATTACAAAGCGCAAACAGGCCCAGGAAGCATTGAGCGAAAGCGAAGAGCGTTATCGCAGACGAACAGCCTTCTTGCATTCAGCAGAAAACAGATAATCAACCCATCCCCCCTTTAGCAAAGGGGGGTGAAAGGGGGATTGGTGATTTAACCGTAATGGCAGACAAAGGTCAGATAGAGCAGGTATTAATGAACCTTAGCACAAATGCGAGGGATGCCATGCCTGATGGAGGGCTATTAACTATAGAGACCGGAATTATGAAATTGGACGAGGAATTTATAAAGACCCACGGTTATGGAAAGCCGGGGGACTATACGCTCATAACAGTAACAGATTCAGGTATTGGCGTAGATAAGAGCGCCAGAGAGAGGATATTTGAGCCATTTTTTACGACCAAAGAGACGGGAAGGGGAACAGGGCTTGGACTTTCAATTGTGTATGGAATAATTAAACAGCATGAGGGTTTTATCAATGTTTATAGCGAATTGGGAAAAGGCACAACATTTAAGATATACCTGCCATTGATTATATCCGAGGTTGAAAAAACAAAACCGGCAGAATCTGCGGTTTTAAGAAGAGGGACCGAAACAGTATTGCTGGCAGAGGATGATGAAGCAGTAAAAAAAATCATAAGAACCATGCTTGAGGGATTTGGATATAAAGTTATAGAGGCAGCGGACGGAGAGGATGCGGTAAATAAGTTCATTGAGAACAGAGACAATATCAAGCTTCTCATCCTCGATGTAGTAATGCCGAAGAAGAACGGCAAAGAGGTTTATGAAGAGATAAGGAAAGCAATGCCTGATATTAAAGCCCTTTTTATGAGCGGATATACTGCAGATATTGTGCACAAAAAGGGGATTCTTGAAGAAGGATTAGAATTTATCGTAAAACCTCTTTCACCTAACGCCCTCTTAAGAAAGGTGAGGAAAATTCTGGATAATTAACTTTTTCCGCTATTCAACCCGCATTTGAATCACCTTCCTATCGAAATTGCCGCGCTGCGCTCGCAATGACAATGGAACCCTACAACAAACTTCAGGGAACATCACGTTAAATTTCAGCTCCACATCATCGCCTCAAAGTCAGGCGTCGGCACGGTAACAGTGATATAACCCCTCCACGGGCATCGCTCGAATTGTTCGCCTTCCTTCCTGACCGTGATAAAGATGTTCAGCTCGTCGCGCTCCTTTGCCCTGATATCACTGAAGGGAACGGCGCATTCAAGGATTTCGTCGACGGCGACATCCGTGATTTCCCTGATTTCGGACCATTCTCCGTCGCTTCTGCCCAGGAGCTTTGCCGTTGCCCCTTTTCTCAGGGGAATATCAACCCTGAAGGGAAATGGTCTGATGATCTCTATGGAAAGCGCCGATTCTTCGGGAAACGCCTCGAGCGCGCCCCTGGGATCGACCCGGATAAAAAGCGTGTCCTGGTTAAAGCCGTAATATATCCTTGATATGAGGCTCTCGGTCATGTGCATGCTTCCCCCGGATTTCCCCACATCCAGCTGCGCTCCCTGATACCACTCAAAATAACTCGTCATAATACCGTCAATCCTGGGATGAATAAAGCCCCTGATTTCGAGAACGGGAGCAACGGCTCTGTCCTCCCTGAGAACAGGCACATGAAGTTGCGGGGGCGCATCCTTGCCCAGCTCTTTGTAAACCTTCATGAGGTTCAACCGGTAGAGCTCGTCAAATTCCTCAGCAAGCTCGGTGGAGTGTTCGTCGCCGTACCACCAGTTCCAGTCGCTCCCCTCCGCAACGTAGAGGGACTTCCAAGCAGAGTCCAGATCCTGTTCAGGGTGGGCTTTCTGAAATTTCTCAAGGGCATCCCTCGTCTCCGTCAGATAGTCCCATGAGGTGTTGTCCTCTTCATGTCCTATCCAGACATTGAAGTTTGCATAGATCCATGAACCGGCTGCGAGGCGCTCCAGTTTCCTTCTTCTGCCCTGCAGCTCCAAAAACTCCGATACCGTGGTGGTCTTCAGCCGTTCATTTTTTGACAGGCCCTCATACAAATACCGGAAGAAGTCATTGGCGTCGTTCCGGTAATACTCCCACGCATTTTCACCATCGAGGATGATCGGAACAATGTAACGTTCATGCTGCGGCAGCGAACCCTGAATCTGGAGCAACCGGTCGATCAGATCGTGGGCAGCGCTTTTCGGGTCCCATCCGGAGTAAACAAATCCAAGGAGATCCGAGATCTTGTGATCCCTGAAAATCATCGAGACGCCGGAATATTCATAGGCGGAATAGAGGATCTCCGGCTTAAGTACATTCCCTGACGAACCCCTTAGCCCTTCTCTGAGCGAACGGGCAAGGATATCTTCATCAGTGGCGATCCACTGTATCCCTGCTTCATGGAAGGCCCTGACAACGTCCTCGCTCACCGACCCCTCTGAAGGCCACATGCCGCCCGGTTTGCGTCCGAACAGCGCCTCGTAATATTCAACCGCCATCTCTATCTGCTTTTTTGCATCCTCGGGGTGGGAGAATCGCCTCTTCGGAAGACGCACTTCAGGAACCGGCTCCCTTGCCGTGTTCGTGTCCCAGAGGAGCGGCAGGATGGGATGATAGAACGGCGTAGTGGATATTTCTATCTGCCCTCTCTGTGAGAGCTCTTTATATTTCGGGATGATGGCGCGCAGCAGGGAAAACTGCTTTTCGACGAGGAGTCTCTTTTCTTCCTCTGTAAATTCCTTGCCCTTTGCAACCAGCTGGCTGAGAAAGGCGTCCTGCGCCCTGAAGATCGGGTCTATCCACGTGAGGTTGAACAGCGCCTGGAGGTCCAGGAAGTCCCCATCGGTAAAATACCTGATGGTACGGCGGAGATCTGTCCTCGAAAACCTCAGTCCCCTCTTCAGCAGCAGTTCATAGTACCGCGGGAAAGGCCGCACCATGGTATCCCAGTTGGCGAGGAAAAAATTCTCGAGGATAAACACCCGCTCATCGTCCGTCAGCTCGGATGCCTTCTTCAGAGTGACCTCAAGAAATGCGTCCTTAGCGTTGTTATCCGTATAGTCAATGATCTGTTCCAGCAGGGACGGCACAAGGTTAAAGGTCTGCTTTATGTCGGGAAACTCCTCCAGCGCCGCAGCCATATCGAGGTAATCCTTTGTCCCGTGAAGCCTCACCCAGGGCAGACGGTAGACTCCGGTGAAGGGGTCTTTGTAATACGGCTGGTGCATGTGCCAGAGGAAGGCAATATGTAACTGATAGCTCATAGCTGATAGCTCATAGCTGATAGCTCATAGCTGATAGCTCATAGCTGATAGTAAAAACCATGAGCAATGAACTATGAGCCATGAGCTTTTTCATGAGCTATGAGCCATGAACCGGTCTGGCTACCGCTCATACTTAAAGATATACTCGTCCGGCTTTGCCATGCCGAATTCTTCCCGCGCATGTTTTTCGAGGTAGAAGGGGTTCTCTTTCAGGAGCTTCACTTCGGATTTCAGGCGGGCATTCCGGGCCTCGAGCTCTTTTATTTCCAGGGCGATCCGGCTTTTTTTCTCTCTTAACTCCCGGTACTTGAGGAAGCCTGCGTCGCCAAAGGTGAAGCTTATGGCGAGATAGAGCAGGCTGAGGAATACTATGGTATAAAAGATGAGACGCCTCTTTTTGATCTCGGAGGTTACCTGCTTCCTCAGACGGTTTTCGCAATTCATCTCGCTAAATTATACAACGCATCCTTCCCTTTGTACAATGCTGAATTCCCGAGCTCTTTCTCGATCTCCAGCAACCGGTTGTATTTAGCTACGCGGTCGCTCCTCGATACGGAACCTGTCTTGATCATCCCCGTGTTGCATGCAACCGCGAGGTCTGCGATAGTGGTATCCTCTGTTTCCCCTGACCGGTGGGAGATCACCGCGGTATACCCTGCTCTCCTGGCCGTCTCTATGGCGTCAAGCGTCTCTGTGAGGGTGCCTATCTGGTTGAGCTTGATGAGGACCGAATTGGCGATCTTCTGCTTTATCCCTTCCCTGATGATCTTTGTATTGGTGACGAAGATGTCATCCCCCACAAGCTGGACCGCCTTTCCCAGTCTCTGGGTGAGACGTTTCCATCCCTTCCAGTCCTTTTCCGAAAGACCGTCCTCGATCGAAAGGATGGGATAGCGGTTCATCAGTTTTTCATAATAGGCGATCATAGCGTCCGAAGAATGGAGCTTGCCTTCAAAGCGGTACCCCTTTTCGGAGTAGAATTCCGATGCCGCCACGTCAAGGGCAATCCAGATGTCCCTGCCGGGGACATACCCTGCATCCTCAATGGCCCGGATGATCAGCCTGATGGCCTCCTCGTTGCTCTTTAGATTGGGGGCAAACCCTCCTTCGTCTCCCACGCCGGCGCTCAGCTTGTTCTTCTTAAGAATCGCCTTCAGACCGTGAAAGACCTCAGAAGCCGCGCAGATCGCAGCGGTAAAGTTGAGAAGCCCCGCGGGCATGATCATGAATTCCTGGATGTCAAGGTTATTGTCGGCATGTGCGCCGCCGTTGAGTATGTTCATCATCGGCACCGGCAGTTCCTTTGCGTTACATCCGCCGATATACCGGTAGAGCGGGATTCCCAATTCGTTGGCAGACGCCTTGCTGACCGCAAGGGAAACCCCGAGAATGGCATTCGCTCCGAGACAGGACTTGTTCTCGGTGCCGTCCATCTCGATCATGAGAGTATCGATGGAGGGCTGGTCCATGGAGTCAAGGCCGATCAGTTTCGGCGCGATCTCCTGCATAACGTTACGGACCGCATTGAGCACGCCCTTGCCGAGATACCTCGTTCCTCCGTCCCTCAGCTCCAGAGCCTCCCGTTCCCCTGTGGAAGCCCCTGAGGGAACACCGAACTTTCCCGATATGCCGCAGTCAAGAATAACCTCTGCCTGGACAGTCGGATTCCCCCTTGAGTCCAGTATCTCCATTGCCTTGACGTCAATTATTCTTCCCATGAAAGCCTCCTTAAGTAAATCACTTAGTAGAATATAGCATTCAGGAGTCAGAATTCAGGAGAGAAGGAAAGCTATGTTCCCATTCTGACTTCTGTATTCTGACTTCTGTATTCTGACTTCTGCATTCGCACTCAAATAACACCGCGCGGTTATTGCAAATACTGGTTCAGGCTGTTTTCGATCCGCTTCATATCCACAGGCAGATCGCTCAGTTCAGCCCTGCTCGAAAACTGCCGCAGGCACGTCTCCGTAAATATCCTGAACTGCCTGAACTTGTCCAGCATTTTGTCAAACCCCTTCTTCTTCACGTCCTCCCTGTTAAAGGCCAGCGCCCTATTAAAAAAGGAAACGAATTCCTCATAATCATCATACCTGAGGAGTTTGAACGTGAAGCTCTGAAAATAGAGCATGAAGTTCCTCATGGAATCAAAGACATGGAGTCTCCGTTCGTCCGGGCCTTCTTCCATAAGGGCCAGGAACCGGTTCAGAATGAGGACATCTTCCCGCAACCTTAAGGATTGTTCGAGCTTCGTGACAAAGGTATCAAATATCTCGTTTCCCTTCACCTCAGGGTTGAAAAAATGCACAAGCTGGACAATGCTCTGCTCTGCGAGGTTTTTTAAAATGCCGTGACTGTTCTCTATCTTCCCCTTGAGATACTGGGGAGACTTGTTCCTGAATACCTCCTTCAGTTCCTGAAGGAACACCCTTTTTGATTCCATGGAGAACTGGTAGGAGATCACCCTGAGAAACGTCCTGAACTCATCATCCTTGACTTTACGCATCGCTTTATCGAAATACGCAAGGAAAACAGTGAATTCCGACCGGAGAAGCAGGATGATAAGCAGGGAAGAATTGAGGGAGCCGAACCTGCTCGAGGTGTCGGCATATCTGAGATATCTGAGGAACCGGAAAAGATAGAGCAATAGCATTGAAGAATATTTTTTCACCTCCGGATCCTTAATGCCCTTCACGACACGGGAAACTTCCCGGTTCTCGATCACATCAAAATCCGGATGCAGGTCCTGCTTGAAGGGATTGAAAAAAGTATTTTCCCGGATCTCCCGCCCGACGATCTGGCCTATGTTGGTGAACGTAAGATACGGTATATGCTCGGTTTTAAGAATGTCCGAAATGATCCCCTTGAGGTTAATGAATGTATCGTAGAGAAGAAAGAGGCTCTTCTCGGGCACATCCTGCTTGTACAGCTCCTCCCGGAGGGCGTCCCTCTTCTTGTCATTGAGGAACTTGGAATGGGCAAACTTCTGGAACCAGTAGATGTTTTTTTTGTTCTCGGGGATGATCGTTTCCAGGAGACCCACGATCCTGAGCATGGTGTCCCTTCCGGCGGACAGCTCGTCGAAGAAATTCTTGTTCGCCACGTTCTCTTTCGAAAGGGGAAGGTTGTCGACATTGAAGAACCGGTCAAGGCCGCGGAGGAGGACGTCGAGTTCAGAGAATACGTCCTTGTTCTTCTTTTTTATGGAAGAGACCCAGCTGTCAGCCAGTGCTCGCATCGGCATTGCATTCACCCTTCAGGGTCACTTCTTCTGGACATGTATGGCCTCTCCGTGAACAGCTTCACACGCTTCCATCAACCCCTCAGACAGGGTCGGATGGGCATGTATTGTTTCCGCAATGTCTTTTGCCTTCAGCCCCGCCCGCATTGCGACCGCAACCTCGTGGATGAGCTCGGCCGCATGAGGCCCCACAATATGCGCGCCGATTATTCTGTCGGAACCGGCCTCGGCAATGATCTTGAAGAATCCTGTTATCTCACCCATGGCATGGGCTTTCCCCAGGGCCCTGTAGAGAAAGGCGCCCTTCCTGAAAGAGATTCCATTTTCCACTGCCTGATGTTCCCTGAGCCCTACAGAAGCGATTTCCGGTGAAGTGAATATGGCTGCGGGCACCACCGAGTAATCCATTGCCGCCCCAATGCCGCAGGCATTGGACGCGGCAACGATCCCTTCCCTTGATGCCTTGTGGGCAAGGAGCATGCCGCCCACCACATCGCCGACAGCGTATACCCCATCAACATTCGTTTCCATCTTCTCATTCACGATGAGCTCGCCCTTCTTGCCTTTCTGTATGCCAAGGGCCTCAAGCCCCATATTTTCGGTGTTAAAGGATCTCCCCACAGAGACAAGTATCTTCTCCGTGACCAGCTCTTTTCCGTCAGAGAGAAAGGAATGCATGCCGTCTTCCCTTGCCTCGACCCTGGTCACGCTCACTCCTGTCAACAGTTTGACCTTCCGCTTCCTGAACTCTCTTTCGAGGAGTTCCGACACTTCGCGGTCCTCTGTGGAGAGCACCCTCTCCTGCGCCTCAACCATGGTCACGTCTGTCCCGAATTCAGAAAACAGGCACGCGAATTCCGAGCCGATAACCCCTGCCCCCACAATCAGTATGCTCTTCGGTATTTCCTTAATGGCAACAGCGTCATCGCTG
>CAMTVV010000193.1:0-11371 GCA_947085305.1 uncultured Nitrospiraceae bacterium | reverse complement strand
CTGCCATATCCATGTCCCCGGAGAAACAGTGCAGGACCCCCTTTGTTATTCCTGACTCCGCCAGTATCTCAAGGGTGTCTTTCTTTGCTTCACGGCTGTGGATCACCGCAGGAAGTCCAGTGTTTCCTGCAAGGGCGAGGTGCTTTCTGAAGACCTCTCTCTGTTTGTCCCGGTGTGAATGATCATAATGGTAATCAAGACCGGTTTCACCGATGGCAACAATTTTTGAGAGTTTGGAGTTTGGAGTTTGGAGTTCGGAGTTTTTATTCTGACTTCTGACTTCTGACTTCTGACTTCTGTTTGTTGCCCATTCTTTCAACTGATTATATATTTCCTCAGTAAAGTCCTTTGCATCATGCGGGTGCAGGCCCACAGAGGCGTATACCCTTTCATATTTTTCTGCGATCGCAATATTGGCGAAGTTGCTTTCGAAGTCAGAGCCTATGGTGATGATGGCTTCAAGACCTGCCTCCCCTGCTCTGCGGATGACAGCTTCCCTGCTGTCTCCCTCAAAGCCATTTTGTTTTTTCGAATATTCAGCATCCCCGGGGAACATGTCAAGATGGCAGTGGGTATCAATCATGCGCCGAACTTTCTCAGTCTTCCTGCATTGGCGAGGGCAAGGGGAGCCCGCCCAGACCGTCCAGCGCCACAAGGATAATCATGGAATTATTTTTCTGTATCAGCGGCTTTATCAGTTTCTGCATGACGGGATTTAGTTTAAAGCACGGGCGCTTTTTTTTCAACACAGGATTATTTTGGTTCTTTCGTAAAAAAGATGAAAGAGGGCAGCGTGTAAAAAAATAGCACATACTCATAAAAAGTATTATTTCCCCTCCCCTTGCGGGAGGGGATAAGGGGAGGGGGATCATAACTTGTTGATAAACGAATTTATTATCACCCCCACCCGCGCCCTCCCCCGTCAAGGGGGAGGGAACAGTTTTGGAATTTCTAAAGCGGGATTTGGGTTTGAAATAAAACTTGACAGACATCATAAAAAGGAGTAGCCTGTAATTAAGAAGAGAGGCAGTGAAGGGTGGCGGTCTTGCCCTCTTTGCCCAATGTCTCATGCTGTGAAGCAGTTGAGAGTGCAGTCGTGAGACGATTAGTCTCAAAGAGATAGCGGGCAAAGAAGAAAAAAGCAAGCGCCACCTTTTTATTTGAAGCGAGGACTTCCCCAAAACATGACCGCGCCGACAACAGACCAAAAGTGAGGTTGCTGAATGAATAAAGTGTCATCTTCCTTTTTTCCTTGTCCCGCTGCACCCGTGTCAGCCCTGATGCTTCTTATCAAGCAATTCTCGGTGAAAAAGTGAGCAGATTGCTTCAGGATAAGGCTCTTCGCAATGACAGATTACGAAAGCTTATTTTGTCATTGCGAGCGGAGCGAAGCAATCTCAAGGGTTTTAAACTTCACCGAAAATTACTGTTTCTCATCCTTATATTTGTCATGACTGTTGGATCGGCCTTTTCCGGTGAGCGCCCGGAGTTTCCTGCCGTGAAGATTCCTGCCAATCCTTCTTTGCAGTTTCCCCAGGAGCCGGACACGACCCTCTCCAGGGGGAAGTTCCTCGTCGCCGGCAGAGAAATGAAGGACCCGAGATTTGCGGAGGCTGTTATATTTCTGGCGGACTACAGCGCCCAGGGCGCCATGGGCCTGGTGATCAACCGTCCTTCTGAAGCGAGGCTCTCCAATGCCTTTCCCGAGATAGAGGGACTTAAGAAGCGGACGGATACCCTCTCCATCGGCGGTCCGGTCAGGATGGACCAAATGTTCCTGCTCATCCGGTCTTTCGATAAGCCTGAAGATTCCCGGCATGTGTTCAAGGACATCTACATCAGCGGAAGCAAGACGCTCCTCAAGCGAATGATCGACAGAGGGGAGACCGGGAAGAGGTTTCGCGTGTTTGCAGGCTATGCCGGGTGGGCTCCTCAGCAACTGGACCGGGAAGTGGCGCTGGGCAGTTGGCACGTGCTGCCGGCAGATGCAGAGACCATCTTCGAGAAGGAACCTTCTCAGATATGGCCTGAGCTCATCCGCAGGAGCTCGCTGAAGTGGATAAAGGGAGCGTCTCCCGGCAGCTCCGCAAGTTCAGGTTCGGAACCGTTTTGAAGCCGTTCTTAAGCTGAAGGCAACTTATCTCGTCTCATAGAAAGACCTACTTTTTCTCGTCATCGTCATCAAGCATCCTGTTTTTTAGACCTTCCATGTCTTCGTACTGTCCACTTTTCACTGACGAGAGAAAAAAAGCCAAGCGCCTATACCGGCCATTCCTGAAAATCAACAAACATGAATAAAAAAATCAGAGATATATATATGATGGAATAATGAAAGAGGTATTTATTCATATCTCGCTTTAGGACTATGACCATTAAATACAGAAAAAGATAACTAATCCCGGCAATTACAGAGACAATTAGATAAAGCCTGCCGAACATTCCAATGAAATAAGGAAATAAACTTACCATCACCAATGCAGATACATATATAAGTGAACGCAAGTTTACTTCTTCAGGAGAGGCCGTCACAGACATAGTTGGTATGCCTGCTGTTTTATAGTCCTCTCTGTGCCTTAACGCCAGTGACCAGAAATGGGGAGGCTGCCATAGGAAAATCATTGCAAAGAGCAGTAATGCCTCAAGACTAATTGTGCCCTTAACTGCTGCCCATCCGATGAGAGGTGGAAGGGCGCCTGATATGCCTCCTATCTCTGTTGCCAGAGGGGTTCGCCTTTTCAGGATGGCCGTGTAGATAAAGGAATAGATAAATATTGCCGATGCAGCAAGAAAGGCAGACAGGACATTCGCTTTAAGCAGCAGAAGGACAAGTGCCGCCGATGAAAGAAGCACGCCGAGCATAAGGGCATTCCTGGCGTTTATGCGCCCCTCTGGTAATGGCCTTTTACATGTCCTCTGCATCAGACGGTCTATGTCCCTGTCATAGTAATTGTTGAAGACAGATGCCCCTGCTGAGGCAAGGCCGATACCAAGAAGGATCCAGAGGAACAGTAATGAGGATGGAGGGGGTACTACTGTTCCTCTGGAGGCAACAAACATGCCTACAAACCCTGTCAGCATTACCAACAGGGTTATGCCAGGAGATGTTAGCTTGATATAATCTATTAACATGGGATTACTAAACGTTAAAACCTTCTTAATGTTTGTGCATGTCGTGCAGCCTTCCACCCATGAACTTAACCCTGATATCCTTCTGCTGAGCCCTCTCAAACCGTAAGGTAAGGGTATACGACTTGCCTTCTTTTATGTCAGAAGGCAGGTCGTATAGCATAATGTGCGGACCTCCCCGCTTCAGTTCAACGGCGCCTCTGGCAGGGATGATTATTCTTTCTGTCTTCACCATCTTGCCATCTTTTATATCGTGAAGCACCGCCCTCACTTTTTTGATATTGATATTTACACCCACCAGGGCATCATCCGTATCACCATTGTTGATTATCTTCATAAATGCTGCCCCTGAGTCCGGCATCTTAGGGGAGAAGATGGCAGATGCCCCTTCAATACTGACATCAGAGGAACCTGCCATTACAACCTTACCTGAAAATACAACCGTTACTGCCATAACCGCAGCAATTATCCATTTCCCTGTGTTCATAATACCCCCATCCTTATGTAGTCCGTTTAGAAGCTGCAGCAGACTCTTTTTTCCCGAACTCATACGGTCCTGCAGTAACCACTGGAATCTTTGCAAAGTTATATGCAGGCGGAGGAGATGAAATTGTCCACTCAAGGGATTTTGCATCCCATGGGTTTGCAGGCGCCTTTTCTCCCTTTATGGCAGAGTAGACAAGGTTGTAGACCATAAGGAAAAACCCTGCTATGGCAATATAGGATGCTATGCTTGAAAATATCATCATAGGCTGATATTCAGGCGGATAACTCCAGTACCTCCTCGGCAGTCCCTCAATGCCCATGATGAACTGAGGGAAAAATGCAAACATAGAGCCTGCTATTGTTATCCAGAAGGCTGTCTTGCCTAATTTTTCATTATACATCCTGCCTGTCACCTTGGGAAACCAATAGTATATACCGCCAAGCGCCAGCATGGTCATACTCAATGACAGGACATAGTGAAAGTGGGCAGTTATCCACTGAGTGTCATGCACATGGATATCAAAGCCCAGAAGACCATTAGCAACACCTGTTACCCCTCCGATGGTAAAGAGAGAAATAAAACCGAGGGCGCATAGCATTGGTGTTCTGAATTCTATTGATCCCTTATGCAGTGTGCCGAGCCAGTTAAATATCTTTATCCCTGTTGGTACCGCTATAAGGATAGTCGCCCACATAAAGGCTATCCTCGCCCAGTCAACGACCCCTGATGTATAGAGATGGTGTATCCATGTCTCAAAACCGATTACAGTGATTGCCATCAAGGCTATGACCATACTCACATAACCAAAGACGCGCTTCTTTGCAAATGTGGTTATTATCTCAGAGACTATTCCAAAAATGGGAAGCGCTACTACATAGACGGCAGGATGGCCATAAAACCAGAAGAGGTGTTGATATAAAACAGGGTTTCCACCTGTTGCCACATTATAAAAGCTCGTTCCAAGATATTTATCAAGGAAGAGGAATATCACTGCTGCGCCTAATAAAGGCAGCCCGATGAGCTGAATGATAAAGGCGCCTAATGCCCCCCATACAAAGAGGTTTAACCTCATCCATGTCATTCCAGGCGCCCTTAAGGTGATTATGGTGGTTATGAAATTAACTGCCCCCGCAGTGCCGGATAAGCCCAGAAGCAGGACAACAAAGACATAAAGGGATGTATTAACCCCTTCGCTTATTGAGTATGGCGGATAACCATACCAGCCCACATCAAGCCCCAACAAGAGCGCCAGGACCGCCACGATGCCAGCGCCTGCGTAAAACCAGTAACTGAGTGCATTTAACCTCGGGAAGGCAACATCCCTTGCTCCTATCATCAGAGGGATAAGATAGTTAGCAAAAAAACCTGTAAGCACAGGTATCATCCAGAAGAGGATAAGGGCAGCGCCGTGAATTGTGAATGCCACATTGTAAAGTTTCGGACCCAATATGGGGTTTTCCGGAGACAGCAGCGATGTCCTCATTAAAATAGCAAGGAGAAGCCCCACAACAAGAAAGACCATTGCTGTACCGAGGTACATAATACCTATCTTTTTATGGTCTGTGGTAAAGAGCCACGCCTTTAGACCTGATGGTTCATTTTTCATGTCATTACCTCCTGTTCAATTATTTTACAGTTTTCAAATATGCCGCCATTGCATTTAAATCAGCCTCGGGTAAGGTATATGGCGGCATTGTCGGGGCATATCCCTTCACAAGCTTTGCCTTAGGGTCAACTATAGACTCCTTTATATAGGCATCATCAGCCTTCACTTTCCTGCCGTCAACAAGGATTATTTCACTGCCGTGCAGCCCCTTAAATGAAGCGCCTGCCCCTTTTTCACCGGTAATGCTGTGGCATCCAATGCAGCCTAAATCCTTAACAAGCTTCTCGCCCCTTGCCTCTAAAGACATTGAAGCAACAGCCTCCTTATGTTGTGTTGCCCATGCCTTAAAATCATCCTTTTTCATGACAATAACCTTCCCTCTCATCATGGAATGGGCAGTGCCGCAGTACTCAGAACAGTAAGCAATATATTCACCTGTCTCTCCGGATTGAAACCACATGTATGTGGTTCTTCCTGGTATCATGTCCTCTTTAACCCTGAATTTCGGGATTGAAAAGGTGTGAATAACATCTCTGCTGGTCAATATGACCTTAACAGGAGTGCCCTCAGGCACCCTTAGCTCATTCGTTGTTTTTATGCCCTCTGGATAGGCCATCTCATAGCCGAATTGAAATCCCTCAATCTTGACCTCATAGGCGCCTTGTGGCACTGCTCTGTATTCCCTGTAAAGCGCCCATGACTGGGTTCCGAGAAGAATTACAATAACAAGGGGGACTGCTGTCCATACCACCTCAAGAAAGGGGTTGCCGTGAATATCAGCCCCTTCTTCACCTTCCCTCTTTTTCTTGTACTTAATAACAAGATAAATGAGAGGGATGGTGACAGTTAACCAGATGCCCACTGATATAATCAGCCATAAATTGAAATGCCTGTCCCAGCTTTTAGCCGGGTCAACTGCAGATGCATCAGGCACAAATGTGACACAAAACATCAACAGCGCTACCATTAACGACAATACAATCTTTTTCATCTTTATCCTCCTCCTCCTTTCTAATTTTTAATCAGCCCTTGCCAGCCTTTTCTTCTTAATCTTTTTTGCATAAAAAACAGCAATAGTCAGCGTAAAGACAAGCAAGAATAATCCGACACCTGCAAAGATAAGAGGGATATTTAATGTATATCCCCCCCTTGCTGCATCATAACGATAACAGGCAAGCACCGCAGAGCTAATCAACGGTGATTTGCCAATCTTCCCCTTTGCGGACTCAAGGATTGCGAGGCGAATATCTGCGGCTGAAGGATATAACCCAAAGATATACCTCGTTACCTTGCCGTCCGGTGAAAGGAATATATAGACATTTGGGTGAACATATGCCTTTTCTTCCGCTAAATAAAAGAAGCGGTACCCTACTGAGTCAGTCAGCGATTTTATCTGGTCAGCCGAGGCTGTGGCAAATACCCATTTTTCAAAATTGTCAGGCAGTTTGCCATCTTTGTGCATCTTTGCACGAAGGTTTTCACGAAAGCCCCTTGCGTCTTCAGCAGACTCTTTATCGCTGAAGCTTATGGTCAATACATTGAAGTCATCCCCTATCTTCAAGTCAACCTTTTTCAATGCCTCTGCAAGCCCTTCATTGAGTGGTTTGCAAGTATGCGGGCATATATAGTAGATGATTGATATTACGAGAGGCTTCCCCATAAGACTGCCGAGACTTACCGCCCTGCCGCTGTCGTCAGTCATTTTGATATCAGGTACCCCCTTGCCAAGATAGTCATCTTCTTTTATCTTAAGCACATCAGGATTAAAGCTGCTGTCCTTATACGCAGGACGGGCATATGCGATATTGGACAACACCAGCAACCAGAACACAAAAACAAATCCCATTCTGATCATGCTCATCCCTTTGCAGCAGGCAGCACATATATGAGCGACAGCACAAGCAGCCATATGCCGTCAACAAAATGCCAGTAATAACCACATGCCTTTGCTATTGTGTGTTTCTCTGCTGTCAGTTTGTTACCCATTGCCATGAGGAGAACAAACAGTTGGATTATAAGACCCACAACAACATGGGCGCCGTGAAAGCCTGTAACAAGGAAAAAGAACCTTCCGAATGCATTAGAATTAATGGTAAATCCTTCCCCTATCAGCTTTGACCATTCATATACCTGACCTGCAATAAAGAGTATGCCTAAGACCATTGTCAGGAAAAGCCAGCCCTTGAACCCACTTAAATTGCCCTTTTCAAGCCTTGATTCAGCCGCATGGATTGTAGCGCTGGAAGAAAGGAGAAATACACTGAGAATAAGGGCAAGTCCTAAGGGTGGAACACCTGCCGGTGTGCCGGTAGGCGGCCAAACATCTGCTGGAACCATGGCATACAGATAACTGCCAAACAGCCCGCCAAACAAGGCAGCCTCTGATACAATAAAGACAAGTATCGCCACCTTGCTTAAACCAACATCCTGTTTTTTACCATAGACCTCTGAAACCCATCCGAAGAGTCCCATAAGGATACCAACAACTCCAACTCCGCTCAATAAAATACCAGCAGTCTGCGCCTTCCATTGAAAGGCTGTCATGAGTCCAAAAATTAAAACTATGGTAGAAAGACCCACCACCAGCGGCCATACACTGGGCTCTGGCTCATGAACAGCTTCATGGTGCATAACATTTTGCTCTGCCATCTGTCCTTACCTCCGTTTTTTGTTATGAAAGCCCAAAATGAGCCGTTTTAATCTAATGTGGTGTTCCTCAAATAATATGTTTATAGTCTGTCATTCCAGTGAAACTTGTCCTCGGCCCCGATCGGGGAACAGGAATCTATTCCTTTCTGGATTCCTACCTCCCTGCCTACCGCAGGCAGGCGCAGGAATGACAAAAACAGCAAAGTTATTTATAGAACACTACACTAACTTTAAAACAGGGCTAATTTCATCCTGTTTTAATTTAAAAAAAGTTATACTTTGTGTTTCACCAACTGTGCAAAACTGTATCCCATGAACTTATTTTCCACTAATTTTCTCATCTCCACCCACACAGGATGAACAGAGCATGAATTACTGAAACTGCACATCCTTTTATCAATGGCACATCTATTCATGGCAACTGTCCCTTCTATAGCCTCTATAACATCAAGAAGGTTTATTTCTTCAGGTCTTTTTGCAAGCTGAAAACCACCATTAACCCCCCTGAAGGATTTGACGATTTTTGCCTTTGTCAGTTTCTGGAGTATCTTGGCAAGGAAGCTTTTAGGAATTGCTCTTGCCCTGGCAATTTCATCCACCATTGTAATCTCATGTGATGACTCTGACAGGTGAAGGACACATCTTATGGCGTAATCTGTCTCGCGGGTTATTTCCATAATCTGGACTAAGTTTATCCTGTTTAAAAAAATTTGTCAAGAGGTTCCCCAAAAAATCTAGCCCCCATCAAGAGATTCCCCAGGGCCGTCGAAAAAGATAAACCTCACCTGCACATTTCATGCCGAACAGTATTGGATAATCCTCACTCTTTACCTTTAGCCTTTTTCTTCAGCTCTATCCAGTCCTTCATATGCTGGAGATTTTCGGTAAGATTCCACCAGCCATTCTTAAAGGTAGCATAATCAGGCGCGCCTGTCATTGCAGAGGCATATTTAATAGAATTCCCATAGAACAGCCACTGCCTTATCCACAGCTGCTCTATAGTCTCATCAAAGGGGTTCTTGCCGTGGGGAAGTCCCTCAGCGAGGTTGTTCTTCCATGCATCAACAAGCAGGAGGGTGGCGGCAAGGGTCATGCTGTCAACCTCTTTAATGGTATTGTCCAGTTTGGCAAAGTGGTTGTTCGCCCACGATGTGCCATGGCAGGTGTTGCAGATATTCTTCATTGCGCCTTCCCTCTTCATCTGCTCTTCTTTGCTGATTAGACCTTCTGCGGCAACCTCGCCTGTGAATGCGGTCGGCATAGGCAATCCGTCCTTATTTCTGAGAACGGACGTATCGCCGTGAACCGGCTGTGGATGGGAATAAACAAGGCCGAAGAGCCTTACCCATAGCCTTGAGCCAAAGTCATGGGTCCTCTGAGCGATGACCGTTTTTCCGTCAGGCGCGGTTATGAGGCTGTTATGGCATGTGGCGCAGGTGGGCGTCTGGAAGTCCTTTCCCGCCTTCCATGGAACTGCATTGAAGTTCCACTCCTGATATTTTGAGAAGTATATGTTTCCGTGCTTACTCTCTTTATAGACATTCCACGCAGGGACGTCCGGGTCAAGGTGGCACTGGGCGCATGTGTACGGTTTCCTTGCTATCTCAATAGAAAAGCTATGCCTCGGATGGCATGCAGTGCACGCCCCCATGCTTCCATCAGGATTAAGCCTTCCCACCCCCTGATTGGGCCAGTTCCTGAGATTGGGGACCTTTATCTTTCCGAGCTTTGTCTCAACCTCCTTCAAGCCTTCCACCTTTACATCTGTGCCATGACATGAAAAACATGTCTCTTTCTGTGTAAGGTGCGAGGATTCCAGCTGGATCACCTTTCCATCTTTTACTTCCTTTTTGCTTATAATGGTCTCTACAAGGGTATTATATACCGGATTCTTCTTGAGATTTCCGACTGCATGGGCCTTTTTGCTGCCCGAATATTCCTTCGCCTCTGCGGGATGGCATGTAGAACAGTCATTTATGGATACCACAACATTGATCTTGTATCCCATGTGGTCAAAGTTGTCCATATGTTTGTCGGGATTCAGGCTGTGGCATTCATAGCATCCCACCACAACATTTTCACGCCCCGGATCAACCTTTTTTGCGGATATCCTCTTTTCAAGCTCAGGTTTCTTCAAGGCAGAGGCAGGGGTTGTTTTTGAATGCAGGCTCCTTAACCAATCCTCAACAATACCCGGCGTGTAAATCCTGTGGCACCCCAGGCATGCCTCTGTCTCTTTGCTCATGGGTGCAAGCTCTTCTTTCTTCGTCTGAGCAAACACAAGGGTTGGCAATAGAAGTAAAACAGAAAGAATAAATATTGACTTTTTCATGCTTGCCTCCTGGCATAATCCTCACCTGCAGCACAGGCAAGGAAGTTTAGTTTTTAAAGTCTTAAAGAAATTATATCCGATCCGTTCAGCATGTCAAGGGTCATTTTTGAAAACGCATTCCCTGCATCCCGGACTCTTTTGCGCGTTGCAAACCCCGGATATCCCGTGATGACACAGGGCGAAATCGTATTTCAAAGGGTCTTCAGGATCTAATTTCTTAAGCGCTGCCGTGATCTCCAGCGCAGCCTTCCAGTCGGCAGACGCCCGCCTGGTGAATCCGAGGCACCGGGATATTTTCGCAATATGGGTATCCAGAGGGATCACCAGTTTATTTTTTGGTATCCTCTTCCAGATTCCGAAATCGATGTCCCTGTCCCTCACCATCCAACGCAGAAATAGGTTCATCCTCTTGCAGGCGCTTCCCTTTGCCGGCGTGGGGAAGAAGTGCGTCATTCCGTGGGGACGAATATCTCTTCCGTAGATCACTGATGTATTTATGGACATAATAGCTGCCACAAGTCCAATGATTCCCTTGCCTGTGTCCGGATCATCAGGCGCATAATAGCTCTTGAAGGCAGCTTCCACTGACGAGTATTTTTTCAGAAGCTCATGAATGATAAAGAGCAGACAGAGGATATCCCTGCTCTCATTAAAGCGGTATTTGAAGGTGAAGCGCCGCCCCTGTTTCCCGGCATCAAAATCCATGAGAAAGGAATAAGGATGCTCCCCCATCAGTGAAAGAATCTTTTCCACCACCGGTTTAAATAACTCCACCCTTCCGTATGCAAGGCATGAGGCTATGAAGCCCGATACCTCGATATCTTCAGGGTTTTTATATTTATGCGGAAATTCGATGGGATCATGGAGTAGCCGTTCACGAAAGTCAAACTCTTTGTAGAAGCGGTCAAGGATAGGCTTTAGGGATTTCATCCGCAGTGCGCCGTTATTTGTCCAGCGGGCTTCTGACGCCGAGGATGTTTTTCGCAGCTCATGCTCCGTTTCCTTTCTGTGGTCCGAATGATCAACTCTCTCCAGTATATGCATTCAGACATCTCGTTGCAAGGGCGCTGCTTTATTAGTAAGCATCTTTTTTTCCGTGATGAATTCAGGCCGCATACCTAACGAATTCCTTTCGCCGTTCTTGCCAATAGGTATTCCAGTCGCCATTGAG
>CAMTVV010000192.1:0-2947 GCA_947085305.1 uncultured Nitrospiraceae bacterium | reverse complement strand
CAGCGCAAGGGCCACTGCGAGACCGCCAATACCAAGGGCAGTGATAAGGGGGGTTATGGAGATCCCCAGGACGCCGAGGATAACCAGAATGCCTGTGATAAGTATGGTCCCCTTCAAAATCCCCATGGCAAGACCTGTTGTGGGTATGGGAAGGTTCGATCTCTGAACAAGGTTTCCGAACATCTTCCCCGACAGTTTCGATGCAGCCAGGGTGATGGAGAGAATTACAAGGACATTGATCGTCCTGCTGAAGTAAAAGACATATCGTTCGGGGAGGTCGGAGATGACAACCCCGCTATAAAGACCGCCGGCAATGCACCAGAAAAGAGTCGGGGCATTCAGGGTAGCGATGATAATATCCCATGACTTTGCCTCTGTCTTCACAGCCCGGCGGTGTAAGAGCCGGAAGATGACGCCCCTGATGACAAGGAGAACAGAAGCGGAGACGAGGGCGACGACGACAGGGATCAGAAACCGCTTAAGAGCAATGTCCATTCATTCCCCTCCGTTGAGCGATCAAATGATGAGAGCCGATAAAGCGCTCTCTCTTCATACCATGCCTGTTTACAGTATAAAGGCTGCGGCGCAGATGGTCAAGAAAAAGAGACGGAAGATTACGGGAGGGGATTGTAACATCCATATGGATTTTTGGCGGTTCGCGGGGTATAATTGAACCACTTGTATATGCTGTCTTTCCGTGGAGCAGAAAGGTTGAATAATAAAACCAGGAGGAACAAATGGCTGATGAGCATTTTTTTGATATCGTCTGCGATGTGGACCTGCAGGAAGTCTCCAATGCCGTAAATCAGGCGATGAAGGAGATTCAGCAACGCTTCGATTTCAAGGGAAGCAAAAGCAACATAGAGCTGGACAAGGGCAAGGCGGTCATCACTCTCGCCTCAGATGACGAAACCAAGCTCAAGAGCGTCACCGACGTACTCCAGTCCAAGCTTGTGAAACGGAATATCTCCCTTAAAGCGTTGAATTACGGCAAGGTTGAACAGGCTGCCGGAAGCACGGTCCGCCAGGTGGTAACCCTCCAGCAGGGCATTCCCCAGGACAAGGCAAAGGAGATGGTCAAGCTCATAAAAGACCTCAAGCTGAAGGTGAACGCTGAAATACAGAAGGATCAGGTCCGCGTGAGGGCAAAAAAGATCGACGACCTCCAAACGATTATCGCAAAGCTGAAGGAGAAAGATTTCGGCATCGCTCTTCAATTCACAAACTACAGGTAGAGGATAATCCTCACGGATTTAAAGGCGGAGGAAGATATCTGTCACATTATCCGTTAAATGATTTGATAACAGTCATTTCTTGCACGTAAAACGACAAAATCAGCGGCGGCTGTAAGACGTCCGCACGATTGCCTTGTTCAGTATGTTTCCAGTGGAGTCATGATGACTTGTAGGGGCGGGGTTGACCCCGCCCAATCCAGGAAATTATCCTTGATGAAGTTTGAAGTCGCGGCAGTTTGTTGCCTGCGGGTGATATTGAAAAGGGTTGGTGATGATTTCCTGTTAGAAGGGTATTTATAACCGGCCTTTGTCCTTAAATATCTGTTTTATTTTAACCGGATCACAAACCTTGTAATGTCTTTTTCAGTCATTTCCTCATAAACAACAGGCAGCTCTTCTACCTTTATTGCAAATGTTATGAAATTCTTATTCTCTTTTTCAATAAATATTGTCAGCAATTCGCCCGGCTTAAGACTTAAAACTTCTTCCTTTACAAGGGAAGTGACGCTCCCCTGTCAGGGCCCCCCGCCTGTAAGGTTGACCTGTCTCGATTCAGCTCCAGTTGACAAAGGGATAATGATGAAAAACGCAAAGACAACTAATTGAATTGTTCTCCGCATGTGTAAGATTAACTCAAACTTTGGCAAATAATCAAATCCGGAGATCAAAAAAAACAGGGCCTGCACCGCAGAATCACGGTACAGGCCCTATTTTTATCAGATTCTTACTTTACTTTTACGGTCTTTGTCGTCTCATAAATAACAAAACTGTCCTTACCGGCTTCTCCAGGAGCAGGATCGAGCTGATAGCGGAGAACTACTGTTACATCCATCTCCTTGGCCTTAATCTCCCGTACCTTGGGTTTTCCAGCCTCTTTTTCCACATCTTCATAAGGGAAATTGATTTCATACGTCTCTACTTTTGTCTGCAATGGCTGCAGACTTGTGTCGCGCGTGTATCCCATCTTGAAATGGGCGCCGTAGACCATGGCGTCGCCGCGGCTGTTGGTGGCCTGTGGCATATAGATTTTGGAATCCTTGAATATCTCTTTACCATCTTTTGTCTTAGCGGTCACATCCAGGACCAGCCTTTGAGGAGATGGTCAGCCGTCAGGAATCCTATGTCCTGCCTTATTGGTCATACTCACCTTGACAACAGCCTTAGGTATCGAATCTCCTGCCTTCAGGAGGAACTTGTAAGCAGATGCCTCGACGTTAACGGAAATACCGCTCTTCATCATATCCTTGTCGCCATGCGCCGGCATAAGATGCCCCTTGCCGTCCTTCTTCATGTGGCAGTCCTGGCAGGTCTCTGTGCCGCCCGCTGGAATATAGGCATGCAGGTAGCTTCCATAAGCCGTTGCGCACTGGGAAGGCTGAGGGAACTCAAGATTCGGTCCTGTCCCATGACACTGTCCGCACATGACAGCCTCGTTGATTATGGCGCTCTTTTTCATAGCAGAGAAGGTCTTGTCAGGATGCGCTCCGTCTTTGGAGCCGTAAATAACACCCTTTTCCGGTTCGCCGTCCTGCCATTTGTGGACGATGGCTTTTGTGTTGTGACATACAATACAGTTAATGCCGACCTTTTTCAGGGTTGCAGCATCGGCATCAACAAATGCCTTTGCAAGCTGCTGTGCAAGCTCATCGGTACCATCCTTCATAATGTGCGGAGATCGGAAGAGCACACGTCTGAACTCCAGTCACTTAGTG
>CAMTVV010000191.1:0-10606 GCA_947085305.1 uncultured Nitrospiraceae bacterium | reverse complement strand
TGAGCCGGTGGGCGTAGAGCCAACTGCAAAAAATGAAACAATATTGTCCATCTTGTCGGAAAGGCTGAGGATGGCGCCCTCGTCTGTCTCGGGAAGTCTGTCGCCGGAGTGGGCCGGCAGGTACTGCTGCAGAATCGCGTCGGCCACTTCATCGCCTTCGCCGTCATTCAGGGCATAGTATCTGCCCATGAGTCCCTGGAGCTCCGGGAATTCCCCGACTACGCCGGTGATGAGATCGGTCTTGGAGAGCCATGCAGCCCTCTCGATGGCCTTCTTTTTGTCAGGGCAAAGCCTGTCGGCCAGGTAAGATGCCAGAGCAACGATCCTCTCTGTCTTGTCATAAAGGGTTCCGAGCCTGTCATGGAAGGCCACCCGCCTGAGCTCCTCTAACCTCTCCCGGAGAGGCTTTCTGACGTCTTCTGCATAGTAAAACCGCGCATCTTCAAAGCGCGCCTTTATGACCCGTTCTGCGCCGGTCCTGATGGTCTCTGAGTTCTCGTCTTTTGTATTGCTGATTACAATGAAGTAGTTCTTGAGCTGTCCGTTTTCGTCTTCCACTGCAAAGTATTTCTGATGGCCCTTCATCACGGTGATGAGAAGTTCCCTGGGAAGGCTGAGATAGTCCGCCGGGAATTCACACAGGACCGGCGCCGGATACTCCACAAGATAGGTAACGGTCTCAAGGAGTTCCTCATCCCCTGGCGCCTTTCCCTCCACCGAAGCTGCAAGAGTTGAGATGCCCGTCTCTATCCTCCTCCTCCTTTCGTCCTGGTCCACGACCACATAGTTGTTTTCGAGAAGGTGGATATAAGACGGTATCTCTTTAATGGTAAAGGAACCCGGGGAAAGGAACCGGTGACCCTTTGTGATATTCCCGCTCCGTATTCCGTCGATATCAAAAGGGATCGTCTCTCCGTCAAGGAGGGCGAGCAACCAGTGGATGGGCCTTACAAATCTCAGATTGCCGCTGCCCCACCTCATGGATTTCGGGAAGCTCAAAGAAAGGATAATCTTCCTCAGCGCCTCGGGAAGGAGGTCTTTCACTGCGACGCCTTCCTGCCTGATCACTGCCGCCACATATTCCCCCTTGTCTTTATCTCTGATGACGAGGTCGGCTACCGCGACGCCCTGAGACCGGGCAAACCCTGCTGCGGCGCTCGTGGGCTTGCCTGATTCATCAAAGGCCGCCTTCTTCGATGGACCGAAAACCTCTTTGATCCTGTCTTTCTGCATTGGGGGGATGCCCTTCACCAGCACCGCGAGGCGTCTCGGGGTGGCATAGGTTTTAATGTCTGAAAAAACAATTAGGCGCTCATTAAATACGGATTCGGTATTGTCCCGCAGCATGGCAAGGGCAGGGGGAAGAAACCTGGCAGGAATCTCCTCGGCGCCAATCTCCAATAACAGTGACGAGTGATGAGTGATGAGTGACGAGAGGTCTTCCTTAGCGGATAGCTCTTCACCGACAGCTAACTGCTCACTGCTAATTACTAATTGCTCATTGCTCATTGCTTACTCCGCAGAAGCGGAAATCCGAGCTCTTCCCTCTGTTTCAGAAACGCCTCTGCACAGAGTTTGGCAATGCCCCGGACGCGGGCGATATAGCCGGTCCTCTCTGTCACCGAGAAAGCGCCTCTCGCATCCAGGAGGTTGAAGGTGTGAGAACACTTGAGGCAGAACTCATAGGAGGGCATGACAAGGCCGAGACTGTTCAGTCTCCTTGCCTCCCTTTCATAGGCTTCAAACTCCTTCATGAGCAGCTCAGTGTCGGCAAAATCAAAATTGTACTTAGAGAATTCCACTTCTTCAACGTGGTGGATGTCGCCGTACTTGATATCGTTGCCCCAGGCAAGGTTGTAGACATTGTCCACGCCCTGCAGATACATGGCGATCCTTTCGAGACCGTAGGTAATCTCCACAGAGACCGGTTTCAGGTCAATGCCTCCCACCTGCTGGAAATAGGTGAACTGGGTAATCTCCATGCCGTCAAGCCAGACCTCCCATCCAAGGCCCCACGCTCCGAGGGTAGGCGATTCCCAATCATCTTCCACGAACCGTATGTCATGCTTCAACGGGTCAATGCCGAGATGGGCAAGGCTGTCAAGGTATATCTGCTGGCTCTCAAGGGGAGAGGGTTTTAGTATTACCTGATACTGGTAGTAATGCTGGAGCCTGTTGGGGTTCTCCCCATACCTGCCGTCAGTCGGTCTCCGGGAAGGCTCTACATACGCCGCTCTCCACGGCTCCGGTCCCAGCGCCCTGAAGAAGGTGGCAGGATGGAAAGTCCCGGCTCCAACTTCCATATCATAGGGTTGGAGAAGCACACAATCCCTTTTTGCCCAGAATTCCTGGAGGCGCAAAATGAGGCTTTGAAAGTTCATGGCGATGTCTGGAAATCATAAAAGAAGGGTGTAAATTTTGTCAAATTGATTCGGATTATGGATGAACCGGCTTTCTGTTCTGCCGGATATGGTATATGGTATAATGCAGGCGTATGCGCGAGAAACTCTTCATGAAGGGCAATGAGGTGATTGCAGAGGCTGCTGTCCAGGCGGGGTGCCGTTTCTATGCCGGATATCCCATAACCCCCCAGAATGAGATCCCTGAGTACATGTCCAGGAGGATGCCTGAGGTGGGCGGGGTCTTCATTCAGGCTGAAAGTGAGGTCGCTGCCATTAATATGGTGTACGGCGCTTCAGCCTGCGGGTCAAGGGCCATGACCTCTTCCAGCAGTCCGGGAATCAGCCTGAAGCAGGAAGGGATTTCCTTTCTCGCGGGCTCCGAGCTTCCCGCAGTGATCGTGAACATGCAGCGGGGCGGCCCCGGTCTCGGCAATATATCGGCCAGTCAGTCGGACTATTTTCAGGCGGTAAAGGGCGGGGGACACGGTGATTACAAGCTCCTGGTCTATGCGCCCTATAATCTCCAGGAACTCTGGGAACTGACCATGCTCGCTTTTGACAAGTCCGACGAATACCGGAACCCGGCAATGATCCTTGCCGATGGCATCCTCGGACAGATGATGGAGCCCTTTTCTCCCACCCCTTACGTTAAACCAAAACTCCCTGAAAAGACGTGGGCTCTTACAGGGTGTAAGGGGAGGGGTCCTAATGTTCTGAAATCCCTTTACATGGGCGAAGGAGAGCTGGAGATGAGAAACAACCTTCTCCAGGAGAAATACAGGAGAATGAGAAAGAACGAAGTGCGATGCGAAGCCGTGGATACCGAAGATGCGGAACTCGTCGTCGTTGCCTTCGGTATCGCTGCAAGGATCGCCCTTTCCGCAACGAGAAGATTACGGCATGACGGTTTCAGAGTGGGGCTTTTCAGGCCCATCACCCTTTTCCCTTTCCCTGAGAAGGAGCTGTACGGCCTCGCCGGAAAGGGGAGGGAGTTTCTGACCGTCGAACTTAACGCAGGCCAGATGGTGGAGGATGTGAGACTCTCGGTCAACGGGAAGTCAAAGGTCCATTTCTACGGCAGGCCCGGCGGCGCCATCATGACGCCGGAAGAAGTGCAGGAAAAGATTCAAACCATCCTTGCCCCTCACTACTCGGCTTCTCAAAGCCGGTCGTAACGAAGAAAGCCTTCTGAGCGTATTTCGGCGGACTTAACCT
Source organism: uncultured Nitrospiraceae bacterium (assembly GCA_947085305.1). GTDB lineage: Bacteria > Nitrospirota > Thermodesulfovibrionia > Thermodesulfovibrionales > UBA9159 > JAMCQB01. Next base: position 6,989 of record CAMTVV010000191.1, on the reverse strand, counting down.
TCTTCCCCTGTTGAAGAGAATTTCTTCAAACATTCCGGACATATCCCATGGCTGAACTGTACGTCGGAATGCTCGCTGATATAGGCTTCGATCTGTTTCCGGTATCCCTCATCATCACGTATTTTTTTGCAGTGAGCACAAATGGGCAGCAGGCCCTGCAGGGTCTCGATTTTATTCTTGGCCTCCCGGCTTGTCCGGAATCTTTCTTATCTTTGACTTCAGTCATTCCTCTCCATGGCCGGTCCACAATACCATCAGGGGTACAGGTCACTATTTTCATTGAATTTATCCTGAGAAACTATTAGTATTAAGCAACTTTTAGGGGGATGCCGAATTGGCAAAAAGGGCGAGAAAGAAAGAAGAAGAAGATGTAGATTCCTATCGGCATGAAGCCGAAACGCGAAAGAATGCTGTGTCTGTAGGGCTTGTCTCCAACGGAATATTTAGCGAGGGACTTCTTTGAGGTTCCTTGCTGACGTGAATATAGAAAGGCCTGTCGTGGATGAATTGGAAAGGATGGGGCATAACGTCAGTTGGGTTGCTGATTTGGACAGGTATTTGGACGACATGAGTATTTTCGAGATCGCACGGAAGGAAAGGCCTATTCTCTTGACCAATGACAAGGACTTTGGTGAGATTGTATTCAGGCAGAAACTGCTCCCCACGGGGATTGTCCTTTTCAGGGTTAAGGGTCAGGATGTTACTAAAAAGATAAGACTGGTAAAGAAGCTTTTGGCTGCTCATAGTGATAAAATAGCCAAGCATTTTGTTGTTGTGGCTGAGGAAAAAGTCAGATTTATCCCTTTATAGCCGTAAGGAGGTTGTGAGATGAAAGAAAGGCTGCTGAAAAGGATAGAGACAAACCCGACTATCATGTTCGGGAAGCCTGTAATAAAGGGCTCAAGATTGCCTGTGGAAATGATCCTCGAGAAACTTGCCTATGGTGAGACAGAGGATGAGATATTGAAGGAATATCCATTTCTCAAGAAAGAAGATATAAAGGCCGCACTTTTATACGCCGCCAAGACGCTGTCGCTTGAAGAAGTTATGCAGGCTTAGGGAGGATATTTAGATGAGAAAAATGGGATGTGTCCCTCTTGGGCACTCTCTTGGGCACTTTGAATACGGTACTCTCAAGATAATAAGAATACTTGCTGATGAAAATGTCCATAGTGATATCCAAGGTCTGCTCAAGGCCGGGTATGAGGTGCTCTGTGTGCCCCAGATCGGTCTTGCCGGAAGCAGCGATGAGAAACTTATAAGTTACCCGATCTTCTCAAACTCCTTTTTAAAGAATCCCATCGTAAGGTCGTCGTAGACACAGAATTCCACCGCTTCAAGGCTTGATTTCGGGTTCTCCTTTAAGTAATTCAGCGCCTCCCTCACCAGGATTTCTGCGCATCTGTCCTTGGGGAAGCCGAAGATGCCGGAGCTTATGGCCGGCATGGAGACGCTCTTCAGCCCTTTTCCCGATGCGAGCATGAGGCTGCTGAGGACCGCGTTTTTCAGCTTGTTGTCCTCATCCCCTTCACCCATCCTCGGCCCCACCGCATGAATAACGTACTTGCAGGGGAGTTTCCCCGCGCCCGTGATCGCTGCATGACCCACCGGAACAAATCCTATCCTGTCGCTCTCCTCCTGAATGACCTGGCCTCCCTTCCTCACAATGGCCCCTGCAACGCCGCCGCCATGCTGGAGATGGGAATTGGCGGCATTCACAATGGCGTCCACGTCCCTTTTGGTTATATCCCCCTGCACGAGACGCAGAGTTTTGCCGTTAATGTTCTTTTCGCTGGTCACGTTCATGGGTACCTCCTGTGAACTTGATATTCCCGGTAGCCCTGCTAAAGGTTAACCTTATTTCTGTCATTCCGACTTGTTCGGAATCTTTTTTCAGAAGGATTCCCGACACGCGGGAATGACAAAAGCTTTCCGACCTGCGCTCGGCCCATAAAGACTCCTCTTTGATATCCTGCGGTCTTGCCGAAGGGCGCTTCATTCCCCATTATATATAAAAGTTCTATCTATGATAAAATAAAAAAAAGCTTACGGAGGATTTACATACCAGCAGTTTACGGAAATATCTCAGGCCTCAAAGGAACAATGATCCACTCCCTGGAGAGGATCTACCGGAGAAAAGTCCCCAAGGAGAAGGTTATCACTCTTGAGTTGGCAAAATACCTGGCGGAATTATCCACGGAGACAGGCCGTCAGATAGGCGTGCTGATCCCCAGGTCCGGCATGGTCACCCATGTTATCGTGGGAGATACGAAGGGAATCCTTATCCCTGACCTTTCAGACTACCCCATGGGCAGAAAGTCCTTGCGGGGACTGAGGCTTGTGCACACTCACCTGAAGGATGAGCCCCTGAACCAGGACGACCTCACCGACCTGTCCCTCTTGAGGCTGGACCTTGTCGCAGCCATAGGGGTCAAGGACAGTCTGCCTGACAGGGTATTTGTGGCCCATCTCATGCCCCAGGGGTCAGAGAGGCCTGTGGAGGTTTTCCCCTCTCAGGGGTTTTATCAGCTTGACCTCGATTTCCTTTCCTTCATCAACGCCCTTGAGGAAGAGATGGAGAGGCGGAGGACCTTTGCTCAGAAGGACGCCAGGGAGAGGGCGATCCTGGTGGGTGTATCCACGCGTCCGAAACACGAGCAGGAAGACTCGGTCGAAGAACTGAGGGAGCTGGCCATATCCAGCGGCGTCCTTGTCCTTGGCGAGGTGATCCAGAGGCCGAAGGAGATTAACCCGAAATATCTCATGGGCGAGGGCAAGGTGAAGGAGCTGGTCATAAATGCCATGAACAAAGGGGCTACCTTATTGATATTCGATCAGGAACTGAGCCCGTCCCAGACCAAGGCCATAGGGGATATGACCGAACTGAAGGTTATCGACCGTTGCCAGGTCATACTGGACATCTTTGCCCAGCGGGCCCACAGCAGGGACGGAAAGGTCCAGGTAGAGCTGGCACAGCTAAAATACCGTCTTCCGAGGCTGACAGGCAAAGGGACCGCCATGTCTCGGCTCATGGGCGGCATCGGGGGAAGGGGTCCCGGCGAAATGAAGCTCGAGATAGACAGAAGGCGCGTGCGGGAAAGGATAACCCTGCTGGAACGGGAGCTGAGGTCCCTTTCCGAGGCGAGGAGGCAGCGAAAACAGAGGCGGGTCGAGACAGGCATCCCCATTGTTTCAATCATCGGCTACACCAATGCAGGGAAGTCAACGCTCCTTAACGCCCTTACGAAAAGTGAAACCTTTGTGGAGGACAAGTTGTTTGCCACCCTGGATACTGCAAGCAGGAGGCTCAGGTTTCCCCGCGAGAGGGAGGTGATCATCACCGATACCGTTGGATTCATCAGGGACCTTCCCAGGGATCTCATGGCGGCGTTCAAGTCAACCCTTGAGGAGCTTGAGGACGCAGATCTTCTGATACACCTTGTTGATGCATCCAATCCGAGGTTTGAGCAGCATATCGCCTCTGTCGAAAAGATACTGGAAGAGCTTGACCTTGGACACAAGCCCCAGCTTCTGGTTTTTAATAAGATCGACAAAATACCGGCGGAAGAGGCGGAGAACCTGATGATGAGGTTCAATGCCATTGCGGTCTCGGCCATGGTTCCCTCGACCTTCGGGCCATTTCTTCAGGCCATAGAGTCCTATATCTGGAATGGCAAAATGACAGAGGCAATTGTATAATACTGGGACTAATTAGAGTCTGTTTAGAAAGTCCATGTTTGTCATTGTCCGGCTTGACCGTAATCTTTCTGATGGCTTTACAGAAGGATTCCCGACGCGCTTCACTTGCGGGAATGACAGCCTTTTCAGTGAACCTATGGGAACTGCGAGATGCTGAAATGAATTCAGCATGACAATAACGACTTTATGGAGAGGCTCTAAATCGAATTTTGAGGAGATCTATGGAATTTAAGCCGAAGTGGATAGCGTGGGAGATCACGAGGAGATGCAATCTGAGGTGTGTTCATTGCCGCTCTTCCTCTGAGCTGGAGGTAAAGGGCCATCCTGATTTTTCGACGGAGAAGGCCTTTGCAATACTGGACAACATAGCCGCATATGCGCAGCCTGTGTTGGTCTTGTCGGGCGGCGAGCCATTGATCAGGAGTGATGTTTTTGACATAGCCCGGTACGGCACGGAAAAGGGGCTCCGGATGTGTCTTGCCACCAACGGCACCCTTGTGACAGATGAGCTGTGCGGGAAGATCAAGGATTCGGGCATCCGGATTGTCTCCCTCAGCCTCGACGGGTCCACAGAGGGGGTCCATGACGATTTCAGGAATGAGCAGGGGGCATTTTCAGGAACCGTTAATGCAGCGAAACTCTTTAAGAAACACGGCATCGAGTTTATCATCAATTCATCCTTCACCAGGAGGAACCAGGAAGAGATACCGAAGGTATACAGGCTCGCCAAGGAGCTCGGCGCAACAGCATGGTATATGTTCATGATCGTGCCCACCGGGAGGGGCGAGGAGATCATGAATGAGCTGATCTCCAAGGAGGACTATGAGGATATCCTCGAGTGGCACTATCAGATGGAAAAGGACGAACACAATATGCTTGTCAGGCCGACCTGCGCGCCCCACTATTACAGGGTGGTGCTCCAGAAGGCGAAAGAGGAAAAGGTAAAATTCGAGAGGAGGACGTTGAAGTTCTCAACCGGGGGGTCAAAGGGCTGCATCGCAGGGCAGCTTATCTGCCTCATCAACGTGGACGGCGATGTCCTCCCTTGCAGCTATTTCCCCAAGTCCGCGGGCAATGTCATGGAGCAGTCCTTCAAGGACATTTGGGAGAACTCGGAGCTTTTCAAGGAGCTGAGGGATTTCAGGAAATACAAGGGCAGGTGCGGTTCGTGCGAGTATGTGAACGTCTGCGGCGGCTGCAGGGCACGGGCGTATTCAGTGCACGGGGACTATCTTGAAGAGGAACCTTTCTGCAGTTACGTGCCTTTAAAAATGAAAAAGAAGGTAGTTAGCAAATAAATGACAATGAATAGACACAAGAAATTTCGCCACAGAGATCACAGAGGACACGGAGGAAGACAGAGTTAATTGTAAGCAGCAACAGTATCGTCATTCCCGGGAAAGCGGGTCAAGCCCGGAATGACAATGTGTTGTTATCCTATGAACTCCTTAGTATTCTTAGGATGAATTCTTCTTTCTCTGTGAACTCTGCGCCCTCTGTGGCTAAGACTTTTATTTATTCGATAAGGAGGTTTTATGAACGACGTATTTCTTAAGGTGTGCAGGGGTGAAGAAGCGCCGTACACCCCGGTATGGATCATGCGGCAGGCGGGAAGATATCTCCCTGAATACCAGGCGGTTCGCGCCGAGGTGGATTTTCTCACCCTTTGCAAGACCCCTGAACTGGCGGCTAAGGTCACGCTCCAGCCCGTGGAGAAGCTCGGGGTTGATGCGGCAATCCTCTTTTCGGACATCCTCATAGCTGTGGAAGCCATGGGGATGCACCTGGAATTTTCCGACAAGAAGGGGCCGGTATTGAGCGACCCGGTGAGGACAAAATCCGCTGTGGACCGGCTGGTCATCCCTGATACGGAAGACAGCATGCCCTTTGTGTTAGAGGCGATAAGGATTCTCAGATCACAGCTCAACGTACCCCTGATCGGGTTTTCGGGCGCGCCTTTTACCCTTGCCACATACATGATAGAAGGGGGGAGCTCGAAGAACTTCCTGAACACGAAGAGGATGATGTTCCAGAACCCCGGCCTTTTCAGCCTGCTCATGGATAAGATAACCATGACGGTCATTTCATACCTCACATCACAAATCAGGGCTGGAGCCCAGGCAGTGCAGCTCTTTGATACGTGGGCAGGCGCCCTTGCACCCGGGGACTACAAAGAGTTTGTCCTTCCTTATGTAAAGAGAGCCATCGCTGAACTGAAGAAGGAAGGCGTCCCCGTGATCTATTTCGTGAACGAATGCGCCGCGCTCCTGAAAGAGATTAAAAAGACCCCGGCAGACGTTATAGGGATTGACTGGAGGATAGACCTGAAGGATGCCGTCAAGGGGCTCGGGAAGAAATTCGCTGTGCAGGGGAATCTCGATCCCTGTGCGCTCTTCCTCCCACAGGAAAAAATGGAAGACAAGGTGAAAGATATCCTCTGGAAGGGGGAATTCGCAAAGGGGCATATCTTTAACCTCGGACACGGGATATTGCCCGAGAGCCCTGTGGAAAACGCCGTGGCGCTGGTGGAGGCAGTGCACAGATTCAGTGAAAGGTAGTTGATGAAGAAAAACGTTATCTCCGTTGCGGCGAGGGTTGCGCTCATCTACTTCTCGGTGAGCATCGCCTATATCTATCTCTCGGACCGCCTGGTAAGAGCGCTGATTGAGGATCCCAATCTCCTCACGGTGGTTCAGACCTATAAAGGGATCGGTTTTGTGGCGCTTTCGGCTGTCCTCATTTATGTTCTTATATGGAAAAGTCAGAGGGAAAACGAACGGGTTCTCCGTGAACTGGATGCCAAGGTCAGGGAACGCACCACAGAGCTTCACGATGCCATGCTCCTTGCCGAATCCACCAACAGGGCAAAGTCGGAATTCCTCGCCAATATGTCCCACGAGCTGAGGACCCCCCTCAATGCGATCATAGGTTTTTCTGAGGCTCTGCTCAGCGGGATTTACGGACCGGTCAATGAGCGGCACAGGGCGTATCTCAATGACATCCTTGTGAGCGGTGAAAATCTCCTGGGACTCATAAAGGATATCCTGGACCTCAGCAAGATCGAGTCAGGCTCCATGAACCTTGAGCCCCGGGAATTCTCCCTCCGTGAACTCATAAAATCTTCTGCCGGTATGTTCAAGGAGAAGATGGTGAAACACAATATCAGGCTCGATTACGGGATGGAGGAAGGTCTAGATGAGATCGTGGCTGATCAGAGGAAGCTCAAACAGATCATGGTGAATCTCCTTTCCAATGCCATCAAATTCACCCCTGACGGGGGCGCGATCTCT
>CAMTVV010000190.1:0-10495 GCA_947085305.1 uncultured Nitrospiraceae bacterium | reverse complement strand
TCATGCCCGGCTTCATCCACAAGTCCGGGGGGCCTATCGGCGTTGTGTCGCGCTCCGGCACCTTGACCTATGAGGTGGTGTATCAGCTGACCATGAAGGGAATCGGCCAGACAACTTGCCTCGGCATCGGAGGCGATCCGGTGACAGGAACAAGTTTTATCGATTGCCTGAGGGCCTTTGAAGAGGATCCAGAGACAAAAGGTATCGTCCTTGTGGGCGAAATCGGCGGCACTGCAGAGGAAGAGGCTGCTGCCTATATCATGGAAAAAGTCAGTAAGCCCGTAGTCGGGTTTGTCGCGGGATTAAGCGCTCCCCCTGGCAGACGTATGGGACATGCAGGGGCCATAGTCAGCGGCAGCAGCGGCACGGCCCAGTCAAAGATTGCAGTCATGAAGGAAGCAGGCATTCATGTGTGCGATAATCTCGGCAGGTTCGGTGATTTCTGTGCCGGCGTTTTTTGATTTTAACGTTGTTTCCATTGCCGGTTATTCCCGCTTGTCGGGAATCCTTCAGAAAGATTCTGGACAAGCCAGAATGACAGAAAAGAGGTTGCTCTGTGGATAGACCAGAGGAATTGCGAATTTAAATGCCTGAACAAAAAAGAACACATCGGGTATTGATCGGAAAACCGGGACTGGACGGCCATGACCGGGGCGCTAAATTCATTGCCCGCGCCCTTCGTGATGCCGGGTTTGAGGTTGTCTATACCGGCATTCGAAGGACTCCCGAAGAAATTGCCGCAGCCGCGGTTCAGGAAGATGTTTCAGCAGTGGGCTTGTCATCACTCTCCGGGGCGCATCTGCGCCTTTTCCCGGCAGTGGTTCAGGCCCTTAAGAATGCCGGGGCCGGAGATATTCCGGTGCTGGGCGGCGGTATTATCCCTGATGAAGATATCGGACCGCTCAAAGATGCCGGGATCAACGCGGTATTCACCCCGGGGACCCCTGTGACCCAGATCATAGCTGCTTTTCGCAGCGCCTGTGAAACACAGGAAGCCGGCAGAACCTGATTGAAAAGAGTGCTGGAGAAATTCCGCAGATGAAGAGCGAACACATTCTTAAGGGATTGAGAGACCGTGACCAAAGGGGAATTGCCCGGGCCATTTCCCTTGTGGAAGAAAACGATCCTCTGGCAGATGAAATACTCTCATCCCTTGATGATTCGCTTGTCGATCAGGCAATGGTTTTGGGGATAACCGGTCCTCCCGGGGCCGGGAAATCCACATTGACCGACCGGATTATATCAAAGTACCGCTCCCAGGGGAGAAGGGTGGGGGTTATTGCAGTAGACCCGTCTTCGCCCATTTCAGGCGGCGCCATCCTCGGTGACCGGATACGGATGATGGGGCATGCCCTGGATAAGGATGTGGTTGTCCGTTCCATGGCTACGAGGGGGCGGCTGGGAGGGTTGTGTGCCGCAGCAGGAGCAGCAGTGAGGATACTTGCGAGCAGCGGATGCTCTGTAATTATCATTGAAACCGTGGGAGTGGGGCAATCGGAAATGGACATCATCAGGCTTGCAGACATCACAGCCCTGGTGCTTGCTCCGGGCCTGGGCGATGACATTCAGGCCATGAAGGCAGGGCTTCCGGAGGTGGCCGACATCCTGATCGTGAATAAAGCGGACTGTGCGGGTGCGGATACCCTTGCCATGGATATGGAGTCCATTGCCCGGGAGGGTGGGGGTAAAGAGAAAGACAAGGCAAAGGTGTGCATGACTGTGGCGTCGGAAGGGAAAGGGATAGACGATTTGCTTGCAGCAATCGAAACCGTTGACGCTTCACACCGGGAAAGCGGCGAACGCAGAACACGCAGGGAAAAGGCCTATGACCTTGAGGTATTGGACTGGGCCCTTGAGATGATAAAACCTTTGATAATCGAGAAGATCGAAAAATGGGATCATGACCGGAAAGGAGCCCCACGCCTGCAGGCTGCAAAACTGCTCGGACAGGAATGATTTAGGATTTCTGAATGAAAAACAGAGGAAATCAGCCTTCGGGGAACCGAAGGTTACTTTGATGTAAATTGGATAATTGTCATGGGAAAACATCCTGAACATATAGATTGGGAAAAAGAGCTGGCCAAAAGCCTCACCCGTTATCCGGAGAGGAAGGAGAAGTTTACAAATCATGGCGGCGAGGAAATTCCCCGGCTTGCTGTGCCGGATCAGATCGATGATCACTATATCGAGAAAATCGGCTTTCCCGGACGATTTCCTTATACGCGGGGAGTGCAGCCCACAATGTATCGCGGACGGTTGTGGACCATGCGCCAGTATGCCGGTTTCTCAACCGCATCGGAATCGAACCAGCGTTACCGGTATCTGCTGGAACAGGGAACAACCGGTCTATCCATTGCCTTTGATCTGCCGACCCAGATCGGCTACGACTCTGATCACCCGATGGCTGCAGGCGAAGTGGGGAAAGTCGGGGTGGCCATTGATTCTTTGGCTGACATGGAACTCCTTTTTGACCGGATTCCTTTGGATAAGGTGTCAACCTCCATGACCATCAACGCGCCTGCTGCCATACTCCTTGCAATGTATGTGGCTGTGGGAGAAAAGCAGGGCGTGGAGATCAGCAAACTCAAGGGAACGATCCAGAACGATATCCTCAAGGAATATGTAGCCCGCGGCACGTATATCTTTCCGCCCAAGCCGAGTCTGCGGCTGATCACCGATATCTTCAAGTGGTGCACAGAGCATACCCCGGAATTTAATACCATTTCGATTTCCGGCTATCACATCCGGGAGGCCGGGTCCACCGCGGTCCAGGAAGTGGCGTTCACCCTGGCCAACGGCATAACCTATGTGCAGGCCGCACTCGATGCCGGACTTGAGCTCGATAATTTCGCACCCAGGCTTTCGTTCTTTTTCAATGCTTCTTCTGATCTTCTGGAAGAGGTTTCGAAGTTCAGGGCTGCCAGAAGACTATGGGCCCGGATCATGAAAGAGCGTTTCAACGCAATGAAACCCGCAAGCCGGATGTTGCGCTTCCATACGCAGACGGCAGGCTACACTCTTACTGCCCAGCAGATAGACAATAATATTGTAAGAGTCGCACTCCAGGCTTTGTCCGCGGTTCTTGGCGGCACCCAGTCGCTGCATACCAATTCCCGGGATGAGGCGCTGTCTCTGCCCACCGAGGATTCCGTACGCACGGCCCTTCGCACGCAGCAGGTGATAGCCCATGAATCAGGGGTGGCCAATTCCGTTGATCCTCTGGCAGGGTCTTATTTTATAGAGGAGCTCACCGACCGCATCGAGGCGCAGGCTTTTGAACTCATCGGGAAAATTGACAAAGCAGGCGGTGTGGTGGCTGCAATCGAAGATGGTTTTATCCAGCGCCAGATCGAAAACAGCGCCTATGAGTACCAGATGGAGATCGAAAAAGGCGAGCGCATAATCGTCGGGGTCAACGAGTTTCAAATTGATGAGCAAACAAAACCTCCTCTGCTGCGTGTGAATCCTGAAGTGGAAAATGCTCAGGTTCAGGTCCTCAAAGAACTGCGTCAGAAGCGTGATAATAAAAAAGTTGAGGAAGCGCTTGCGAATTTGTCCGGCTGCGCCCGGAATTCATCGAACCTGATGCCTGAGATACTTGCGGCGGTCAAGACGTATGCTACACTGGGTGAGATCTGCCACGTCCTGCGGGAGGTGTTCGGTGAGTATAGAGAATGATTCGATTCGGGACCGAGGACGCAGGTAAAATTAAAAAAAACACTTAGGAGTGATTGATGATATGATAGAGAAAATTGATCATCTGGGGATTGCTGTCAGGTCTATTGAGTCGGCCCGTAAATTCTATGAAGAGGTGCTGGGACTTGTCTGTGAAAAGGAAGAGGTCGTGGCCACGCAAAAGGTGCGGATCGCTTTTTTTACGGTGGGCGATATCCATATCGAGCTGCTGGAACCCACCTCTGATGACAGCCCCATTGCCGGATTTCTGGAAAAAAAGGGAGAGGGCTTCCATCATATTGCGTATCGTACTGATGATATCGACGGCCAGTTGGGTACTGCCCGGGAGCATGGATGCAGGTTGATCAATGAGACTCCGATAGAGGGCGCCGGCGGTAAGCAGGTGGCGTTTTTGCACCCGAAGAGCACATTCGGTGTGCTCATCGAGTTTTGTAAACAGGACCTTTCCAAGGGGGTGTGACCGTGCAGCAGTCAGACCAGGATAATCTGAGAAAACTTGAATCCATGAAAGAGGAAGCCTTTCTCGGTGGAGGAGCTAAAAGAATCGAGGCCCAGCACCGCAAGGGGAAGCTCACCGCACGGGAGCGTATCGAGCTGCTCCTTGATGAGGGTTCATTTGAAGAATTTGATCTGCTGATGACAGGCAGGGCCGGCCAGAATACCGGCATCGGTGAGTTTCCCGGAGACGGGGTGATTACCGGGCACGGCACCATTGACGGCCGCGAGGTCTTCATATTCAGCCAGGATTTCACCATTATGGGCGGGGCGCTCGGGGAGGCCCATGCTCAGAAGATCTGTAAGGTCATGGACCATGCCGTGCGGGTCGGCGTGCCCATCATCGGCCTGAACGATTCCGGCGGCGCGCGTATCCAGGAAGGGGTTGAATCGCTGGCAGCGTATGGAGAAATTTTCCACCGCAATGTCCAGGCAAGCGGGGTGGTGCCGCAGATATCATGCATCATGGGTCCCTGCGCCGGCGGTGCAGTCTACAGCCCGGCCATGACGGATTTTACCTTCATGGTGGAAAACACCTCATATATGTTTGTCACGGGACCCAATGTGGTCAAGACCGTTACACACCAGGACATCACTGCAGAAGAACTGGGCGGGGCTATGGTGCACAGCAAAAAAAGCGGCGTGGCCCATTTCGCTTTTCCCAATGATATTCTCTGCCTGCGGGAGGTGAGGCGGCTGATCAATTATCTGCCTTCAAACAATCGTCAGCAGGCGCCGATTCTTGATCTGAGGGATCCGGCTGAACGCTCGGACCCTGCCCTGGATTATCTGGTTCCGGCCAACCCGAACCAGACATATGACATGAAGATTCTCATCACCAGTATTCTCGACGGAGCGGAATTTCTGGAGATCCATCCCCATTTTGCACGGAACATCATCGTGGGTTTCGGCCGTCTCGGCGGACAGACCATCGGTCTCATCGCCAATCAGCCTGCAGTGCTTGCCGGCGTCCTTGACGTCCAGTCTTCGGAAAAGGCCGCCCGGTTTGTCCGTTTCTGCGATGCCTTCAATATTCCGCTCGTCTGCCTTGTGGATGTTCCGGGTTTCATGCCCGGTCCTGAGCAGGAGCATGGCGGCATCATCCGGCACGGGGCAAAACTGCTGTATGCCTTTTCAGAAGCAACGGTGCCGCGGATAACCGTCATCATTCGGAAAGCATATGGCGGCGCATACGTGGTCATGAATTCGAAGCACATCGGCAGCGATATAAATTTTGCCTGGCCCGCAGCGGAAATCGCCGTGCTTGGCCCCAAAGGCGCAGCACAGATTATATACCGCAAGGAGATTGAAGAGGCGGGCGACCCGGAGGAGATGCTCGCCCGGAAAACGGAAGAGTACCGGCAAACGTACGCCAATCCCTTCATGGCAGCCAAAAGAGGATTCATCGACGATGTCATCAATCCGCGTGATACAAGGCACCGGCTGATCCGAAGCCTCCAGTTTCTGGAAAACAAGCGGACAACCCTGCCGCAAAGGAAACACGGGAATATTCCATTGTGAGCTGAGAGTTGCGATACTTTTTGAAGAGAATAGTGATATTAAATTTAAGGGAGTCACCATGTTTGAAAAAATTCTCATAGCCAACCGGGGTGAGATTGCGATCCGCATAATCCGGACCTGCGGGAAGCTGAATATAAAGACTGTTGCAGTGTATTCGGATATTGATGCACGTTCACTCCATGTCAGGGAGGCTGACGAGGCTGTTCATATTGGGCCGTCGCCTTCTCCTTCCTCATATCTTGCGTATGAAAAAATTATCAAGGCTGCGGTTGCCAAAGGTTGCCAGGCTATTCACCCGGGTTATGGGTTTCTTTCGGAGAATTCAGAATTTGCTGCAGCCGTGGTCAAGGCGGGGTTGACATTTATCGGGCCTTCATCGGAGGTGATAGCTGCACTTGGTGATAAAATTTCCGCCAAAGATATTGCGATGAAAGCAGGGGTGCCTGTGGTGCCCGGTCACAACCGGCCTGTTGTTGACCTTGAAGAAATCAAGGCGCTTGCTGCTCATATCGGGTATCCCGTTCTGCTCAAGCCGGCTGCCGGAGGCGGCGGCCGGGGTATGCGCAAGGTTGCAACGCCTGATGAACTTGAATCCGCCCTTCGGTCGGCACAGGAGGAGACCCGCAAGGCATTTGGCGACGAAAGGATTTTTCTGGAACGATTTGTGAGCAATCCCCGCCATATTGAGATCCAGATCATTGCTGACCAGCATGGAAACGTCGTTTCTCTTGGAGAACGGGAATGCTCAATCCAGCGGCGCTATCAGAAGGTGATCGAAGAGGCGCCCTCCCTGGCGGTTGATGCGGAACTCAGATCCCGTATGGGCGAAATGGCCTGTGCCCTGGCACGGGAGGCAGGGTATTCCAATGCAGGAACAGTTGAATTCATCATGGATGATCATAGAAACTTTTTCTTCATGGAAATGAATACAAGGCTTCAGGTCGAACATCCGGTTACCGAGATGGTTACTTCCCTTGACCTGGTCGAACTGCAGCTCAGGGTAGCGGCAGGCGAACCTCTGCCGATCTCGCAGGAGGATGTCTCAATCAACGGCTGGTCCATAGAGGCCAGGATCTGCGCTGAGGATTCTGGACGTAATTTTCTGCCGTCTACCGGACTGATCACAAGGTACTCAAATCTCAAGGGCAGAAATATCAGGCTTGACAGCGGTGTTGAGGCCGGCAGTTTCATAAGCGTGTATTACGATTCGCTTCTCTCCAAAGTGATCAGCTGGGGTGAGACGCGGGAAAAAGCCCGAACCACCCTGATTAATGCCCTGAATCGATACCACGTCGAGGGGGTGACTACCAATTTGAATTTTGCAAACTCTATTCTCAACCACCCTGCCTTTATCAAAGGCGAGCTTTCAACCGGATTCATTGATGAATATTTTGAGAAAGGCGAGGCCAAAATCGACCCGCCAGTGGAGCAGCTTGAAGCCATGGTCATTGCCTCAACCATCGTTTATCATAACCGCGAGAATCTGGTCCGTGAATCGTTAAAACCCATGGCTGCAAAAGTCGGGCTGTCTCACAAGCCGGATCAGAAGCACCATTATGTGGTCAAAAGCAATAATGATATTTTTGAAGTTGAATTAGTTGGAGAACTTGCCTCGTCGGACTGGCGTTGCAAGGTAAACGGCGCGGACTATAGCGTCGTCACACCGGTATTTGAATTCTACCGGCGAATATTGAAACTGTCGATAAACGGCCTGGATCATTACTTCAGTCTTCAGTACCGGCAGAACTTCATATGGGCTGCTTATTGCGGCAACACCCGCATTTTTGAAATATACACTCCAAGGGAGTGGGAACTGGCCCAATACATGCCAAAGGAGAAAAAAGGCTCGAACGAAAATGTGCTTCTCTCACCCCTTCCCGGCATGGTAGTTAGTATCCTGGTCAATAAAGGCGATAGTGTCTACCGCGGTCAGGACCTGGTGGTCATCGAATCCATGAAAATGGAATGTGGTGTTTCCTCCCCCTGCGACGGGATCGTGGAAAATGTGGCTGCAATTATTGGCAAAGCTGTAGAAAGTGATGAAGTCCTCATCACTTTCACAACCTGATCGATTTATCAATACTGACGACTATTCACTGTTGTTTTACCAGCTTCCCCCCCCGCCGCCGCCGAAGCCGCCTCCGGAAGATCCACCCCCTCCCGAGCCGCCTCCACTGACGCCGCTTCCCCTTGGGCTGGAGAACATGGCGGCGCCGAGGCTTGACGTCATGGAACTCATAGAACGAGAGAAAGTGTAGGGGCTGAAGGTCCTGAATCCGCCGGGAGAAACATACCATTCGGGCGGGTTCTGGTAAACGCCCTCAAAGGCCTTTGCCCAGCTGTCAGCAACATCGAGGGCGATTGCGTAGGGAAGGAATTTTGAGAAAAGGTCCTTATCACCCATCCTCTCAAGCCTGTCCTTTTCTGCGCGGTTCATGAATTCCTGGAAACCCAGGATGTCCATATATGCAGAAGCGCCCGGACGGGTCTTGGCCGGCATTAGCCTCGAAAAGGCGAGAAACGGAATGCCTGAGACCAGCCCCAAGATCACGCTTTTAGCCACGGCAGAGGCAGGCAGTGAAGCAGAGGCAAAGAGGCCGAAGGTAATAAGCGCTGCAATGGCTGCCGCAACAGTTGCAACGACCACTGCAATGATCAAATAGAATGACCTCACCTTTTCAGGGCTTTTCAGGAAGTATTTTTTCTCCACAAGCTGTCCGTAGAGGCTCGTTTTCAACGAATCCAGGTGTGTATAGAACTTGTTCTTGAGGTCGGAGACAAGCACGTTCTTGCCGCCGGCAAAGAGGCTCTTCATCAGTTCGAGCTCGAAGGGGCTGATTGCGGTGTCGGGTTCCTTCACCTTTGAAAGGTAATAGTCCGTGGTATCGAAGATAAACCCATCCTTTTTTGTCTCTTCCATCTTTATATATCCCTTCACTGCCAGGCCCACAATGGAAGAGGTAATATCCCTGGGATCCAGTTTTTCATCCACAATGGCGCCGACTTCTGCGGGGCTGAGCGGTCTGTTGTTGAATCTTGGAGGCTCGTACATCACGGTAACAGACTCCCTCACCCTCGGGTCCCTCCCCCTGTTACGCCAGAGGTTTATCATGAAGATCAGGGAAAAGACAGGGAGGATGAATGACCAGTTCTCCTTTATTTTCCAGACAAGCATTTTCCATTGGGACGGCGGAGGCACAAGCCCCTTGTCCCAGCCGAAGGCTATGGTGAATCCCTCGCCTGGCGCGAGGTTCTTCTTGAGAAGAAATTCCGCGCTATTGCCGAAAGTCTCGTTACTGCACCGGGATTCCCTTGATCCCAGGACGCCTGTATAGCACGAAGCCCGGAGATTTGCGCTCTTACTTTTTGCGGCAAGCATTACGTTAGCGGACGCCTCCTTTATGGGCGCTTTCCAGTAATTCCCTGTCACATTCCAGTAGAGTTCATCATGGTCATCGAAGAAGAGCAGGGCGTTATCAACTTTATAGAAGATGACATAGGTCTGATTCCCGCTCACATACTTATCCTTATCGCCGATCCTGATGTGAACCACATTATCATGGGTGTCCACCTTGGTTTTCCACTTCTTCCCCGAGGCGTCAGTCACTGATATGAGCTCCATGGGCGTTACAATGCGGTTGCCGAGGTCATCCGTATAGCTGAAGGGAATCTCCCTGTAAATGCCGTGTTTTGGCCGGTGGAATTGCACCTCCAGGGACTCTTTTACCGTGAAGGAGGAATCGTCAGCGATAATGATATCGGAGTGGAACTTGTTGATGGTGAAGTCCTGGGCAAAAACAGGCGATGCCGGCAGAGCAAACAGGAAGAAAAGGAAAAGAGCTCCATGCACAATACGCAATATTGTCGACATCACTTCTCCTTTGATAATCACGCGCTTGTTTTATTTTATCAGGCGCTCGCCTGCTTCCCTGCAAATCAGAAAGCAGCCGTCTCCTTCCTTTATCATATCTCTGAAAGAGAGCACTTTCATGGCCTTCGAGACCGCCTCCCTGGATGCGCCGGTGCGCGCCGCGAGTTCCTTGTGGGTAAGTTTCTTGACGCTGAAGAACCCGTCTCTTTCCTTGCCCCCTTCTGCCTCTGCTATCTGATTGAACAGCCGTAACAGCCGCTGGCTTACATCGAGAAACGCGATGGACTCTACCATTTCATCGGTCATTCTGAGTCTCTGCACGAGGGCAGAGAGGAGTTCAATGGCAATCATGGGATCGTCCTTGACTGAATGGAGAAATTTCTCCCTCTTCAATACGGCAAGTATGGAATCATCCACTGCGATGACTGTGGCAGACCGCGGCCTGCCGTCAAGGAGGCTCATCTCGCCAAAAAAATCACCTTTGCGGAAGGTGGCAAGCACCAGTTCCTGCCCTTCATCGTTCAGCAGGGATGCCTTTATTGCGCCATGGATGATTATGTAAAGGTCTGTGCCTGGGTCAGACTGATAAAAGACCACATCCCCTTTTCCCACCTTGAGTATGTTGAAATCCTTTACCAGTTGATTGACGCGGGAAGGAGACAAAACTTTCAGAAAGGACAGATTCCTGAAGAATTCCTCGATGAGTTCCCTGTCCGTTTTTCGCTGTTCGAACGTCATGTGCGGCCTCTCTGCTTCATCATGTGGTCAGGGCTGCGAAAAGCTCACCTTGACGGGCTTGCGTTCCACCTCCGGCGCTTCCAGCTCAAAGAACTCTTCCTTCTGGAACCTGAACTGCGATGCAATGATATTGGAAGGAAATGACTCAATCAGTATGTTGAAGTCGCGGACCAC
>CAMTVV010000189.1:0-4114 GCA_947085305.1 uncultured Nitrospiraceae bacterium | reverse complement strand
TTCTGTCATTCTGGCTTGTCCAGAATCTTTCTGAAGGATTCCCGACCGATCCTCGTCAAGCGAGGACAAGAGCGGGAATGACAATGACAACAAAACAAATATCGGATTCTTTGATACCCTGCGGTCTCTGCCGCAGGGTTGTTCATCGATTCTTTATCGCTTGTCGCCTTCTTCTCTCGCTCTAATGGCCGCCACCTTTTCCACGGGAATGACGACCCAGCCTGATTCCGCCTCGAGAAAAACCTCTTCCTCGCCGATCTCTACAAGTTTCCCCGTGTAGATGATCTCGTTGGCGAGGACCTCAACATATTTTCCCAGGAGATCAATCATCTCTTTTTTTCCCTTGAGACCTCCAGATTGTGCACCACCTCAGCGCCCAGGAGGAATATGCACGCGGAGTAAAACACCCATAACAAGAATATCACAAAAGCCGAAAGAGGGCCATAGATGGTTCCGATGTACGTGATGAGCCTCCTCAGTTCCTCGGTGATTTCGTGGGTAACGTCGGGGAAATAGCTTGTGAGTCGAGCTGAAAGGAATTGATAGAACGCCTTTTCCTCGCCCAGGAAATATCCGAAGATGGTCGCGAGGAGAAGGCAGAAAGGGACAATGGCCATCATCGAAAAATATGACAGGGAACCGGCAAGCATCAGCCCGCCGTCCCTGAAAAAGTCGGAAAAACTTTTCACGAGCGCCTTCATGAACCTCACTGCCGGTCTCCGGACCTGGGCCTTACAAAGATCCTTATGGGGGTGCCGCTGAAGGAGAATTGTTCCCTGAGGCTTCTTTCGAGAAACCGCAGGTGTGAATCCTTGAGTCCTTGGGGATGGTCTGCAAAGACCACAAATTGAGGCGGGTCTGTCTTTACCTGGGTCATGTAGAAAAGCTTCACGGCCCTGCCCCGGTAAAGGGGAAGAGAGGCCTGAGACATTACCCTCCTCAGGACGGTATTGAGCTCTGCAGTGCCTATCCGCTTCTTCCTTTCCGAGATCACCCCGTCGACCAGGGGGAATAACTTTGTTACTCTTTTGCGTTCAAGTCCCGAAACAGTGAGCACAGGGGCATGATTGAAGAACCAGAACATGGTCTGAAATTCATCCATGAATTTCTTGTAAGCGACCTCGGGTTCTTCCACCAGGTCCCACTTGTTAAAGATAAATACCGCGCCTTTGCCGTACTGGCTCACTATCCCGGCGATCCTCTTGTCCTGTTCCACAATGCCTTCGGATGAGTCGAGGACGATGAGGGCGACGTCACAACGCTCAATGCTCCTTACCGCCCTCACCATGGCATACCGCTCGATGGAATAGCCGATCTTGCCTTTCTTTCTTAGGCCTGCCGTGTCTATGAGAAGATATTTCTTACCGTAGTAGACGCAGGGAGAGTCTATGGAATCCCGGGTGGTGCCTGGCACAGGGCTGACGATCATGCGCTTTTTCCCCAGGAGGGTGTTTACCAGCGTGGATTTCCCCACATTCGGCCTTCCCACCACAGCGATCTTTGGATACTCAATTCCCTCTTCTTCCACGCCCCTCTCGGGAAGGAGGGCAATGACCCTGTCCATGAATTCGTCGAACTCATATCCCGTGGCAGCAGAAACAGGAAGCAGCTCATCAACGCCCAAGCGGTAGAAATCGTAGAGCCTGTCTTCCCTCGTGGGAGCATCAATCTTGTTCACTGCCCAGAGGACTTTCTTCCCGGACGCCCTGAGCATCTGTGCGAGCTCCATATCATGGGGATTCAGCCCTTCCTTGCCATCCAGCAGGTGGATGATGACATCGGCTTCTTCAACGGCAAAGACCGCCTGTTCCCTGACCTGCCGGAACATGTCCTCCGAGGGTTCAGGATAAAATCCGCCCGTATCCACGACGATGAAGGTTTTTCCTCCCCGCTCTGCCTCCAGGTAATTCCTGTCCCGGGTCACTCCGGGAAGGCTTTCCACAATGGCGCTTTCAGAGCCCACGATCCTGTTGAAGAGGGTGGATTTCCCGACGTTTGGCCTGCCGACTATCACGACGAAAGGTTTTGCCATGAGTATTAGACTAATACAATTAGGGGAGGAATGCAAAGTTAGCGGAGACTTTGCAAAAGGCCGGCATGAGAAGGTTTTAGTCTTTTATCTCGAAAATGAAATCTATTTCGAGGGGGGAGTTTAAAGGAAGAACCGATACTCCTACAGCAACCCTTGCGTGTTTTCCATGGTCGCCGAATATTTCCCGCAGGAGTTCGGATGCGGCATTCAGGACCTTTGGCTGGTCAATGAAATCCGGCGCTGACGCCACATAACCGCTGAGCTTGATGCACCGGCTGACTTTATCGAGGCTCCCCAAATATGCCCTTACGATGCTCAGGGCGTTCTTTACGGTTTGCTGTGCATCCTCCCGGGCATCGCTCACGGACACTGACTCTCCCAGGCGTCCCGTACGGGTGAGTTTTCCTTCCCGTAACGGGAGCATGCCGCTCAGAAACAGAAGGTTGCCGGTCTGCACGCAGGGGACATAAGAGCCCAGCGCAGCCGGGGTCTCGGGAAGGGTGATTCCAAGTTCTTTTAAGCTCTCTTCCGGTGAAATCATAGGTTCAGCTTACTGCAGTGCATAAGTAAGGCGACATACCGGCATTCTATCAGAAAGTGACGATTATGGGAAGCGGAAGACCGGGTCTGATGTTATGATAGAAAGATGGAATTTAAGCTCTCTACAAATTTCACGCCAAGGGGCGACCAGCCAAAGGCCATTGAAGAGCTGACCGGGGGCATCGGGAAAGGCTTGAAGCATCAAGTCCTTCTCGGGGTCACCGGTTCCGGCAAGACGTTCACCATTGCCAACGTGATCGCACATATGCAGAGGCCTGCCCTTGTCATAGCTCATAATAAAACCCTTGCCGCACAATTGTACGGTGAGTTCAAGGAATTGTTCCCTGAAAATGCCGTGGAGTTCTTTGTGAGTTATTATGACTATTACCAGCCCGAGGCATATCTTCCGACCACCGACACCTATATCGAGAAGGATGCCATGATCAACGATGATATAGACAGGCTCCGGCATTCTGCCACAAGGGCGGTCCTTGAGCGGAGGGACACCATCGTTGTCGCTTCGGTTTCCTGCATCTACGGCATCGGCTCACCCAGGGATTACCTGGACATGCACCTCTTTCTTGAAGAGGGGATGCATGCCGAACGGGATGAGATATTGAAGAGACTTGTGGAGATGCAGTACAACCGCTCTGATGCGGAGTTCAGGAGGGGGGCCTTCCGGGTGAGGGGGGACAGTGTGGAGGTATATCCATCCTTTTCACTGGATAAGGCGATACGCCTTGAGTTTTTCGGAGATGATATTGACAGGATCTTTGAGTTTGATCCTATGACCGGTCAGAAACTCAGGAGGTTTGAGAGGTTCGCCCTTTTCCCCAACAGCCACTGGATCACCCCGAGGGAGCGCATGGAGCCGGCGTTGAAGCGGATAGAGGATGAGATGAGGCAGCGGGTCGACTATTTCCTGAAGGAGGGGAAGGTGGTGGAGGCGCAGAGGATCGAGCAGAGGACACGATTTGATCTCGAGATGCTCAGGGAGTTCGGCTACTGCCACGGCATCGAGAACTACTCGAGACATCTGAGCGGAAGGGCGTCCGGAGAGCCGCCGTACACACTCATCGATTACTTCCCCGAGGATTTTCTGATAGTGGTGGATGAATGTCACGCAACCATACCACAGATCGGGGGCATGTACCAGGGAGACAGGTCAAGAAAGCAGACTCTCATTGATTTCGGTTTCAGGCTCCCCTCTGCCCTGGACAACAGGCCATTGACCTTCAAAGAGTTTGAACATAGGGTGAATCAGGCCATCTATGTCTCGGCAACTCCAGGCCCCTATGAAATCGAAAAGGGAAAGGGGATGGTCGTGGAGCAGATCATCAGGCCCACGGGATTGATTGACCCTGAAATGAAGGTGAAGCCTGCCTCCGGCCAGGTGGATGATCTTCTCCATGAGATCAAAAAGAGGGCGGAAAAAGGGGAAAGGGTTCTCGTTACCGCGCTGACAAAAAAAATGGCGGAGGACCTCACTGAATATTACATGGAACTGGGAGTGAGGTCACGGTATCTCCATTCAGACATCGA
>CAMTVV010000188.1:0-2635 GCA_947085305.1 uncultured Nitrospiraceae bacterium | reverse complement strand
ATTATGCATTTTTCTAAAGATTGATAAAATATTGCCACCGTCTGAGGATGTAATCATTTTAATTGCCTCAAACCCTGCCTTTTCTCCTAATGCCCGCAGTGTAACCTCATTGAAATAATACAGGTGTGCCCTGTGTAGCCTCTTAGATGATGTCTGGCACTGTGCCTCAATATTTGGACACTCAACGACCAGTATGCCGTTAGGTTTGAGGGATGAATGAACATTATACAGGGCTCTTAAAGGACTGTATAAGTGCTCAATTACATGATACATTGTCACAATGTCATAAGTGCTTTGAGGCAACTCTGTATTCTCGACACATCCGCTGATTATCGGTAATTTGAGTACATCTCTTGCATACGACGCATATCCTTCGTTTGGTTCCAAACCATCACAGTTAATGCCTGCCGAACGCATTGCATATACTACTTCTCCACCGCCGGAGCCTATATCAAGGGCATTCATGCCTTGAAACAGGTATTTTTGAATATTTTTAATTCTGCTGACCGCAACTTTAGCCGCCCTTAAAACATGCTTCCTTTTTGGTTGATAAGCACCCTTGTAATCAAGGCGGTATAAATGTTTATAGTATTCTTCTATATTTGACGGCAGAGGTCGCGGATTTGTATATACAAGCCCGCACTGCCTGCAAATGACGGTTCTTAGATATTTGCCATCTCTGCCTTTTGTGGAAAGCTCTTGTTCATTATTCTCACCACAAATCTCGCAGGGAATAAACTCAATATTTTTCTCCATGGCTTTATTTTAGATTATTTTAAGTGCCAAAAGCACCCCGATGACTGCTACCATAGCAGCAACATATGTCTTGAATGCCTTCAGCGAGATTTTTTTTAAGAATTTCTTGCCTGCAAATGTTCCTGCAAATGCCGATGCAGTAGTGACAGACAAAAGAAGTAAATTATCAGAAAGCACATCTCTCTGATTGAATATATAAACAGGGATCCTCGTTACATCCACAACAGATGCAATTATGGCTGCTGTGGCAACAAAGGTCTCTTTCGGGATGTTGTAATTCAGTAGATATGCACTCCTTATTGCCCCCTGATTTCCGACAAAGCCTCCTAAAAGACCAGACAAAAAACCTCCGATGAAATCTATTTTCTTTGGAATTCTCAGTTTTTCTCCAAACCCCATAGCCTCCTTTAGACCTAAAAATATCAATGATAATCCGAGCAGAACCTTCACTACAGAGGAATCCATCTTGCCCTGCAAAAATGCTCCGATGAAGGCTCCTATTAGAGTTAAGATGCCGAATCTCTTCAAAATGTCGAGACTTATATGCCTTCCAAAAATAGAGACCTTCAAGAGATTGTTTGAGAGATGCACGACTGCTACAATAAAAATGGCAATCTTTACGTCATAGAATGCGAGAAAGACTGGGGTGAGGATTGTGCCCAATCCAAATCCTGTCATGAGGGTCAGGGATGCGGCAAGAAATGCTATAAGGGCAGGAATTAATATATCCACTTGTATCACTTTATTTCTCCTGATTTTCTTTGATTTTGTGTTGTTCTGTTTATAAATTTATTATTATCAACTTATAGCACATTCCGATTATACCGGCGCCTATGATTACATAAATAAGATTCCATTTCAACCGCCACATTCCGATAAACGATACTGCAGACAGCAGGATTGCAATTAAATCGATCTCGCCTGACTTAGGCATGAAGACATGAGAGCCGAAGAAGACGCCGAGATTGAATATTACGCCTACAACTGCCGCTGTGATGCCGGACAGGGCTGCTGACAACCATGTCATGCCGCGTGACGCCTCAATAAACGGCGCTCCGAGCAGGATAAAGAGAAAGGAAGGCAGGAATGTAAAATATGTTGCCACAACGGCGCCGAGAACAGCTCCAGGCATTCCAAATTCTGTTACCTGCAATGCACCGAGGAAGCCGACAAAGGCTACTATTTTTATGAGGGGACCCGGCGTGGTTTCGCCCAGTGCCAGGCCATCTATCATCTGGCCCGGTTTAAGCCAGTTGTAGTTGTCAATTGCATTCTGCGCTACATAGGGAAGCACTGCATAAGCGCCGCCGAATGTAACCAGCGCTACCTTAGTGAAAAACCACCCTATCTGTGTAAGTGTGCCGTGCCATGAGTACAGCGCTGTGAGCATTAAAATTGGAGCTGCCCATAATGCCAGACCAATTAACAGGTGGGCAATCATCTTTTTTGGGGATGGTTTTGTATGGGATTCGACAACAACGCTTTCTTTTGCAGAAATTTTCTCATGTTTCAAAAAGCGGGAAGCTGCCCATCCCATGAACCCTGCTGAAATTATTATCAATGGAAACGGAACCTTAAAGAAATAAAGGGCGCAGAAGGCAGATACTGCAAGGAATACGGCCAATCCACTTTTAAGAGTCTTCTGGCCTATGCGTATAACAGCATATGCTACAATTGCCACTACTGCAGGCCTAAAGCCATATAGTATGCCGCTGATGGCTTTCACTTCTCCATAGGCGATGTATACCCAGCTTAAGACGACCATCAGCAGCAGGGATGGGATTATAAACAGCGTTCCGGCAATAATCCCGCCCTTTGTCCCGTGCAGAAGCCAGCCCATATATGTGGCAAGCTGCTGCGCCTCCGGGCCTGGAAGCAT
>CAMTVV010000187.1:0-11413 GCA_947085305.1 uncultured Nitrospiraceae bacterium | reverse complement strand
TCATCAGCAATAACGCCTTTTAGTTTTAGAACCTCGTCGGTAATCTTCTTTACTTTTTCAAGGCTGTCTTTTTGAAAAATCCCATCGTCTCTCACAATTCCAAGAACAATAAGTTCCTCTATGCCAAAGTCCTTCTTTACCTGCTGATGAAAGACCCTTACAGGCTCGCTCTCCCTGAGCATGTTTTCAGGGTCAGTGTCTATCTTTACCTTTGGGAATTGGATTGCAAATAAGATGGTGAGGATGATTGCAAACAATACTACAAACTTAGGTTTTTCTACAGAGAATTCAACAAGTCTCATGATTGCTTTTTTCATAGCGCCCCTCCTAATATATTCTTGTTCTTGCATTTAAACATTTGCGTATAACATTAAAATGTCAGATTCATGTCTGCCTGAACAACGACCTCTTTATAGTATTTTGCGGGGTCGGCAGGCTTTACACCGTCCACAAGATCGCTGGGCGTCATCTCGAACAAGGATATGTTCAAGGGGCAGGCAAGAATTGTTGCTCCCTCGGCTATAAGCATTATGAAGAGGTCCTCAACAGATGGCAGGTTCAATTCATCCATCTTTTTCATCACAGCATCACTTATCTCTTTTGGAGCATCAGGCATACATTTAAGCTCCATTGCCTTATCTTTATGAACTGCATTTATCCCCCTTGAACCAAAAAATATTGTAACCTTTGAACCTTCCCTCAACAGGCTCAATGCAGTCATAAGGGCATTAAAGACCTGGCATAGCTCGTCATGAAAACACATTACCGATACGTTTTTCGTTATCTTTGTCATTGTGCACCTTGTCCTTTAATTAGCCACTATTTATGGCAGGTTGCTTAATCCGTGTTTTATCTTCCATAAAAAATATCTTTCAAATTCAGCTCACATCCACTTATAGATAACTCCCCCTCTAAGCTCTGACTCCTGTCTCGGAAGAAGCAAGGGCTTTGCCCTCATTAATGCCGCAGTATTCCCCATGTCCATAAGACACAGGACATCCATCTCGTAAGATGCCGGCGCAGGGCTTCCTGAAATCTCCGCGGCTATACTGTAAGCGGCGGTCTTTGCCATCTTAACAGTCATAAAGCCTGTCTTTGGAATACCTGTCGGGACAGGCGTCTGCTCGGGCGGCGTTATTGCAACTGCAACGCCGGCAGCAAAAATATTTTTGTGTTTTGTATGCCTGCATTTGCCGTCAACAGGGATAAAACCCCTTGGATTTCCGAGATGCGCTATAGCAGGAACGCCTTTCATTGCAGGGGCCAACATTGCAAGTTTATTTGGTATCTTTGAGCCGTCCTTAAGTCTCACCTCATCGGGCACAAATTCCTCAACAGCGGTATTGGTTATAACCTTTATATCCCGCTTTGCAAACTCATCCTCCATGATTCTCTTTGAATTTCTAAGTCCTCCGATACCGAAATGCCCGATATAAGGCTCTGAGGTTGCAAAGACAATCGGCGCCTTATGCCTCATTTTCATCTCATTTCGTAATGCGTGATGCGTAATGAGTAAAAAATCTTTAGGCCTATCACGCGTTACATATTACACATTACGTATTACGCATTACGTTCAAAACATTCCTACTACCTTATCGTTATCAGCCATAAGGTCGACAAAACTGTCATAGCCTGTTTCCCTTATCCCTTTTCCGATCTCGGCGCCTTTAAGCCCCCGCAGTTTTATGTCATCCTCAAGTACGTATGCAGTACCGCAAAAACCTTCAAGTCTTTCCTTCTGCGCAAAATAAACACCATTCTGTATTAAGAAAAGGTCAGCAGCCATATCCCGCGCAAGTTTAACTCCTCTTTTCCCATCCGCTGTGTCAGGACCATTTTTAACTATTACAAGCATGTTAACCTCCTAAGTTCCGTGATGCGTGATGCGTAACACGTAATGCGTGATGAGTTTTTACACATTACGCATCACGCTTTACGCGTTACGGATTTAGAATATCATCGTTGTCTTTGCTTCCTGAACCAGCCCCGCCATCTCTGTCGCATTTATCATCCTCACACCATCGACGAGATCGCTCTGTTCAAGGTTTTGTTCTCTCACCGAGGCCTTATCTGCATATACATTCACTCCCATGTCGATACAGTCCTTTAATGAACCTTCAAGATTTGTGAACCCTGTGCCTGTGTCGTCTTGGCCTTTTTTTGCAAGGAACACGCCACCGTCGACCAAGATCATATCTATCTCAAGGTCGTCCGCAACCCCTCCCATTGCATGTCTGACGGCCTCTGCTGCATTTATGTCGCCATAAGGCGCCCTTCTCAAGATCATTGCAATTTTTCCCATAAAACCTCCTATTTAATTGCAGATCTCAGATTGCAGATTGATGATTTTAAAATCTGAAATCTACAATCTAAAATCATAAATTTCACTACGCACCAATGTTCAGCCAGATATCCGTTTCTCCCATGGTTTTAAACAGTCCCTTGAGAGAGCCAACCTCTGCGCCTTCCAGATAGTCATCTTGCGCCGCACGGCGAAAGTTCAGACACCCCCCTCAGAGATAGACCTTCAATCCTTTTTGAATTAATCTGGAGAATTCATCTTCTGCGTTCGTAATTCCCTTTGCCTTCTGCTTTCTCAGGAAGCAGTACACTCCGTCACCTGATGCGATGAGGTTCACCGCATGTCCTTTGTTTAAGGCAGATTCAGCGGTCCTTACGGCAGTCAGCGTGTTCTCGTAGGAATAGGGTGATGTGAAGAGCAATAAAGTAAATGTCTTTGGCATATTACCTCCTTCCAGTATGGTTATATGAATATATAATAATATTTGAATGTGTTTGTCAAGAAAAAAATCAGCGTTTGGATTCTATTTCTGCAAGTTTCCCTTTCTCCTTCATCTGCTCCACCAGGACTTCCTTCATAAGGATGCACGCCTCGATCACCTTCATGTTCGAGACACTGTAATACATATTGATCCCTTCCCTCCGGGACTTGAGTATCCCCTTATGCCTCATCACCGCCAGATGCTGGGACACATTTGCCTTCGGAACGCCGAGGATATCCACCAGCTCACTTACTGTCTTTTCACCGTCCTTCAAGGCGTTCAGTATCTCTATCCTCTTGGGGCTCGCAAGAGTTTTGCACACCTCGGACTGGAGGTCATAAAGCGTTTTATCCTTGCGCATGCCCATATTTTAGGTGTTTGGCATCCAAAGGTCAAGCCTTTTTCCTTCCCCTTTGCATACCAGAACCATTATAATGAGAGTATCTTGAAAACCATAACTTTCAGGAGAACCGACTGAAGATCCTTATCACCGGCGCAAAGGGGATGCTCGCCTCTGACCTCATCCCAATCCTCAGGGAACGACATGATGTCATTGCGCCGGCAGAAGAAGACCTCGACATCACCAGGAGAGCTTCCATATATGAGGTCGTGAAAAAGACGGTTCCTGACTTGATAGTCAACTGTGCAGCATATACTCAGGTTGATAAAGCAGAAGAAGAGAGAGGAAAGGCGTTCCTGGTGAACGGCAGCGGCGTCCAGAATCTTGCACTGGCATGCCAGGACAAGCGCATTCCCCTCTGCCACATAAGCACCGATTATGTCTTTGACGGGACAAAGGCCGCGGCCTACACGCCCTTTGACAATACAAACCCCATCAATGCCTATGGCGAATCCAAGCTTGCAGGGGAAAAATATATTCAGTGGATCATGAACAGATTTTACATTGTGCGGACAAGCTGGCTTTACGGAAATAATGGAAACAATTTTGTATCCACGATCCTCAGGCTTGCACAGGAAAAGCAGGAGTTGGAGGTAGTTCAAGACCAGAAGGGTTCTCCCACGTCTACGCTCTCCCTTTCCCGGGGAATCAGCAAACTCATCGAATCCGGGGCCTTCGGAATTTACCACTTCACTGATGATACAGAGGGAGGGATCAGCTGGCACGACTTTGCAAAGGAGATCGTGAGGCTTTCAGGAAGCAAGACCAGGGTTCTTCCCACGACGACTGACCGTTTCCCGCGGCCGGCAAAGAGGCCGTCCAACTCGGTTCTCGATATATCGCTCTTTTCAGCAGTGACCGGATTTAACCCTGTAAAATGGAAGGAGGCTCTGAAGGAGCTCCTGGATCAGGCTTCGCCCTGAGTTTCACTGTCCAGTCCGAACTTCTGTACCCTGTATCTGAAGGCGTCCCTGCCCAGGTTTAAAAGCCTTGCCGCCTTTGACTGGTTCCCCTTCGCCATCAGCAATGCCTTTTTGAGCAATTCCCTTTCTATGTTCTCAATGTCCACCCCGCCTTCAGGAATCGTCAGCCCCAATTCTTCGCAGGGTTTAGGCTGGGATGCCCTGACCTCGCCCGCCTGAACGATCTCGACAGGGAGATAGCCAGGGGTTATGTACTCTTCATTCTCCAGTATCATGGCCCTCTCGATAACGTTTTTCAATTCCCGCACATTCCCCGGCCATTTGTACATAAGGAACAGCTTTTTCGTTTCCGGCGACAGACCCTTTACATACTTCTTGAATTCCAGGTCAAAGCGCTCTATGAACTTCTGTGAAATGAGGAGAATATCCTCCCCCCTCTCCCTCAGCGGCGGCATAGTGAGGGGGATAACCTTCAACCTCCAGTAGAGGTCTTCCCTGAATGTTCCAGCCTTTATCTTTGCCTGGAGGTCCCTGTTGGTCGCGGCAATAATCCTCACATCGGTCATGATCTCGGCAGTGCCGCCCAGCCTCCTGAAGGTCTTGCTGTCAATGACCTTGAGCAATTTGGCCTGGAGGTCGTAGTTCATATCTCCGATCTCGTCAAGATAGATGGTGCCGCCATTGGAAAGTTCAAAAAGACCCTTCTTCGCATTGCCTGCGCCCGTAAATGCCCCCCTCTCGTACCCGAAGAGTTCCGACTCGATGAGGTTCTCGGGAAGCGCGGCGCAGTTCACATCCACAAAGGACTTGTGCGCCCTGTTGCTCTGGTTGTGTATCACCCTGGCGATGAAATCCTTCCCTGTCCCTGTCTCGCCCTCAAGGAGAACCGTGGCGGCGCTGCTCTGGGCGATTTTTTTGATCACCATTTTCAGCTCCTGCATCTTCGGTGAATTGCCGATGATATGTTCAAACCCGTAGTCACCGGACAGCGCCTTATACCGGGATACTTCACGCCGCAGAAAAGCGTTTTCCAGGGCTTTATCCATCACGATATTCAGTTTCTCGATCTCAAAGGGCTTTTCGATAAAATCATATGCCCCGAATTTCATGGCATCCACAGCGGTCTGTATATTTCCGAAGGCAGTGATAATGATCACCGGCACATCCTTGTCTATCCCTTTGATCGAGCGCAGCACATCAATGCCGGACATATCGGGGAGATTTACATCCAGCAGCACAATGTCCGGCAGGGATTCCGCAAAGGCCTTGAGCGCATCACTCCCCTTCTCTGCCTCAACAACCTCATAACCTGACTTTGCCAGATTCTCTCTCAGCGACCATCTGATAAGCTTTTCATCGTCAACAACCAGAACCCTTTCCTTCATTTCCCGTCTCCCGCCATACTGGTTTGGAACGCCTGCGCCTCCAGGGGCGCCCTCTTCCACCGCCTGTGCATCCAGAGCCACTGGGAAGGATTTTCTCTGATATAGTCCTCAATGAAGCCGGAGAACCGCTCCGTGTCTTCCCGCACCGCCTCTTCCTGATTGCTGTTTGAGGACAGACCGACCTCGGGGTGGACCGTTATTTCATGCCCCTCTCCTGTCCTCCTGATAAAGACCGGCACAGCAGGAGCGCCGGTCTTTCTCGCCAGCAATGCCGGCATCTTCGTTGTCCACGCCCCGCGCCCCAGAAAACTGACCACATACCCCTCCTCCGGAAACACTGCCTGGTCCATAAGTATTCCCACCAGGCCGCCGTCTTTCAGGGCTGCCAGGATCGCCCGCAAAGCGCCCTTCTTGTAAATGGCCCTGTTGCCGTAGCGGGACCGTGCCTTCTCGAGGAACGTATTGAGATAAGGATTGTTCAGCGGTCTGGCTACAACAGAGAGGGGGGCGACCTTATAGGAGGACAGAATGGCCAGCAATTCCCAGTTGCCGCAGTGTCCCGTAATAAAGATGACCCCCTTTCCCTTTGCCCTGGCCTTTTCGAAATGTTCCATGCCTTTTATCATTGTTTTACCCAATATCGCTCTTCCTGTTCCGAAATAGATCTTCACGACCTCAATAAACGACCTGCCGAGGTTCCTGAAATTCTCCTTGATCACCTCTTCGGGAGACTCTGCAAGGGACAATATCCCGAGGTTCACGCATTTCCTGAGGTTGTCAATGGCGATTGCCCTCCTGCTTTTCCAGACATGATAGAGGAGCAGGCCGAGCAGCGTCCCTCCCTTCACCGGCAACAGGGAAAGGGGAAAGGAGAATAGAAGAATTCCTGCAGCCTGAACACCCCAGAGAAATCTCTTCATTGTTTCGCATTGCCCACGCCGCGCAGGGTCTTCCGGCTCCTCTTCGGTTTCTGAGTCCTCTCCTTTTCCGGGGACCCTGAATCCTTCTTTTGCTCCTCTTCCTTGTCATCCTTCTTTTCCTTCATGGCCTCGGAGATCTCAGTAAGCCGCTTCATGACAAGATAATTTATGCTTCCCTCCGGGTAAGTCCCGTCCTCTTTTAGTTCGCCTGCCTGCACGCCGGTAAGTATCTCAAGCCCTTCATCAACCATATCAATGGGATAGATAGAAAATTTGCCGTCCCGAACAGCGTCCACCACTTCCTTTTTCAGCATGAGGTTCTTCACATTCTTCCCCGGGATGATCACCCCGTGGCTGCCGTCGAGGCCCCTGAGCCTGCAGAGTTCGAAAAAGCCCTCTACCTTCTCGTTCACCCCCCCGATGGGCTGGACAGCCCCAGTCTGGTCCATGGACCCCGTGACCGCAAGGTTCTGCCTGATGGGAACTCCTGAGATGCTGCTGATGAGGGCATAATACTCGGCGCAGGTGGCGCTGTCTCCCTCCACCATATCATAGAGCTGTTCAAAGATAATGGAGGCTGAGAGGGTTATGGGTTTCCTGATGGCGTACTTGCCGCCGAGGTAGTGGGTGAGGATCAGGATCGCCTTTTCATGGATCCTTCCGCTCATCTTTATTTCACGCTCTATGTTCACCACCCCTGCCTTGCCGGCATAGGTCCTCGCAGTGATCCTCGACGGTTTCCCGAAACCGTAATCGCCAAGCTCCAGAACCGCAAGGCCGTTCACCTGCCCCGTCTTTGCCCCGGAAGTATCCACTATCAGGGTCCCTTCTTCCATCAGCTCCCTGAGCCTCTCCTCTATCCTGTTGCTCCTGTAGATCTTCTCGTTGATCGCCCTTTCGATATGCTCTGCCTTCACAATGCCGCTCCCCGCTGTTTTTGCCCAGTACGCGGACTCCCGGATAATATCAGCGACCTCGCTGAACCTCGAAGAAAGTTTTCCCTGATGCTCGGAAAGCCTGGAACCGTATTCAACGATCTTTGCAACTCCTGACCGGTCAAAGGGAAGGAGGTTTTCCTCCTTGCACAGGGTCGCGATAAACAGGGCATACCTCTGGATATTCTCCACTGTCCTGTCCATCCTGCTGTCAAAATCCGCCTTCACCTTGAACAGCTCCCTGTACTCTTCATCGAGGCTGTACAGGAGATAGTAAAGATACGGGCTTCCCACGAGGATAACCTTTACATCCAGGGGTATCGCCTCCGGTTTGAGGGCCGTGGTCGAGATAAGCCGGTACTGTTCCCAGACATCCTCGATCTTTATCTCCCTGTTCCTGATGGCGCGCTTCATTGCGTCATAGGCAAAGAGGTTCCTGAGCAGGTCAAGGATGTTGATGACGATGAACCCCCCGTTGGCCCTGTGCAGCGACCCTGCCTTTATCATCGAGAAGTCCGTAACAGCAACACCGTACTGAAACTTGTGTTCTATCCTTCCGAAGAGGTTGTAATATGCCGGGTTGCTCTCGAAGACACAGGGCGCGCCCTTCCCATCCTTATTGTTCACGAGAACATTCACCGTATACCGCGTAAATGTCGGTTCGGTCTTCGGCATCTTCAGGAAGGGCAATGGCGGGGTCTGCTCTTCTGTAGACTTGAAATCATCCATGTGTTCAAGCACGTCCTCCTGGACATTCTCGAGGTAGGCGAGAATCTTTTCGTTATTTACGTGCTTCTTCTTGATATCCTCAATAAGATGCCCCACGGCAGAAAGTGCGGCATCCCTTTCGAGTTTCAGCAGCTGTTCCTTCAAGAGCTTCTCTCCTTCCCTCACCGCCCTTACCACATCGTCCAGCTTCTCCTGCAGGATTTTGCCGAGTTCCTCTATCTTCTTCTTGGTTCCTGCTTCAAGCCCTTCAAACTCTTCCTCGGTAAGCGGCTCCCCGGTCTTCTTTACCGGCACGATCATAAGCCCGCTCACGGTCTTCCTTATGGAAAACCCTTTTGCCTGCGCCTCGTCCTCAAGGCTGCTGAAGAAGTCCCGCTGCCTCTTCTGGAACTCTTCCATGATCTTATTCTTCTGTTTCTCATACTCCTTGGACTCAAAGACCTTGGTGATCTCAACCCGCAGGGTCTTCACCATTTCCTCCATGTCCTTTTGGAATACAACAGCCTGGCCCGGTTCGAGGGAAATTGCCATGGGCGCGTCAGGGTCCCTGAAGTTGTATACATAACACCAGTCGGAAGGAACCGGTTTCGTGAGGGACTGTTTTTCAAGAATCCCCCTGATGGTGGACATCTTGCCGGTGCCGTTCTCTCCCAGGAGGTAAATATTGAAACCCGAGCTGTCAAGGCTCAGGCCGAAATGAATGGCATTGAGCGCCCTGGCCTGACCGATGGTCCCTTCGAGGGGCGGCAGTTCATCCGTGGTTTCAAACTGCAACACCGTTTCGTCGCAACATCTGTAAAGCTCATCCACACTGAGACGCTTCATTCCTCACCTCCGCTCAATAATTGCTGCATGCTGATTGCTGATTTCAGATTCGTCGGGACTTCATATGTTTCTTTCTGCAATCTGAAATCTCAAATTGTTTCATATCATGCCCTTGGATGGTGCGCCAGATACACCTTCTTGATCCTCTCCACGGTCACCTTCGTATAGATCTGGGTTGTGGAGATATCAGAGTGTCCCAGCATCTTCTGCAGCGACCTGAGATCAGCCCCTCCTTCGAGGAGATGCGTTGCAAAACTATGCCTAATGGTATGGGGCGAAAGCTCGATGCCGAGCTGCTTCCCAAAAACCTTTAGGGTCTGCCAGAACCGCTGCCGTGTCATGGGCGCGCCCCTGCCGGTAACAAAGAGATATTCAGAATAACGCTTCTTAAGGAGCGCCGGCCTGAAATCACTGATGTAGCGCTTAACCTTCTCCAGCGCCCGCTGGTTCATAGGCACAACCCTTTCCTTTGAACCTTTCCCCACAACCCGGAGAAAGCCTCCCCCAAAGTTGACATCCTCAAGTCTGAGGGTGACGAGTTCGCTCACCCGGAGACCCGAGGAATAGAGAAGCTCCACCATCGCGGAATTCCTGAAGAGCAGCGCTGCCGAAACCGGTTTTTTTCCTGACACCCCGGGAGCGCCCGCAGCAGAGAGGAACTCTTTTACCTTATCCAGGCTCAAGGCCTTCGGCACTCTTTCCCACTTCCTGGGTGACTGAAGGTTTTCTGTGGGGTCCTCCTGGATGATCTTCTCCATGAGGAGGAATTTGGAGAGCCCCTTCACTGAAGAGATGATCCTGCATATGCTCGAAGTGGAGTATGCCTCATCCCTCAGGCGCTCCAGGAAATCAATGACATCTCCTTTGGAGAAGGCGACTAACTCCCTTCCGAGGGAAGCGAGAAATTTCTCGAACATGATGAGGTCTGTGCGGTAGGACTGGATGGTGTTTTTCGCCAGCCCCTTTTCCACGGATAGGTACGCGAGGAATCTTCTAAGTATGTCCACAGACCAGATGCTCCTCTATGCCCGTTGACTGCTTTAATCTCCGGTAAAGGATATCCGCTATGGTGCAAAGGTTAACGGTATCCTCCCTGTTATAGCTCAGCAGCAGCCCCCTTGCCTGATCATTTCCCCTCTTTGCCATCTCCCATAACCTCACCGCATCGTAGCCGTCCATGCCCCTTACGTCTTCACCCCGTTCAATATCAAAGAGGAGTTCGATCTTTTTCAACCCGCCGTTAATGCCCAGCCGCTTTGCCGCAAAACAGAGGTCAAAATGGGGAATGTCGAACCGAACTTCAGGGAATGACCTTTGAAGAAAGGGGATATCAAAAGAGGCGCCATAAAAGGTAACGAGACACTTGTACCCGGAGAGCGCCCTGTTGAGATTGTCCGCCGTGAGATTCTCGCCGGCCACAAGGCATTTCCAGTCAAAGCCGTCATACAGACCCACGACAGTGACGTAGCCGCCCCTGCCGGGCTGGAGCCCATTGGTTTCGATATCGAGATAGACTGCGTTGTCCTTGAAAATATCGAAAAGCCGCCAGTGTTCCCTCCTCCTTATTGACCTCGCAAAAAAGAAAGCGTCCCTCTCTTCCAGTTTCCGGGCAGCATTGGAGAGCGACAAGTCAAAAGAGAGTTTCCTTTCAGGGCTGATAAAGTGGATATCGCCGGCCTCAATGAAATCGCTCCAGGTGAGAATCCCGTCCTTCCAGAGTCTTCTCTCCATCTTCTCGCCAATGCCGTTAAGGATGCTGAATGTGTTTCTGATCATCAAATTTTCCTTTTATCTGTTCTGCTTATTATACCTATTACGCATGAGGGATACAACAGAGTTCCCCGTACCGAAAAATAGACATAAGACCTTGGCATACCCCTTGATTAGCCCATTTAAGTCGTCACACCATAGTGTACCGGGTGTAGGCCAAGTGCTATCCGTAAGCCTGATTATCCGTAAGCCTGATCACAGGCTTGCCGGAACTGGGAACCCTGTCACGCCGCCAGATTGCCACCTTAGTCGGCGTTGCACCATTGAACAGCGACAGCGGTCTGTTTCGCGGCAAACGTACCGTCTGGGGGGCAGGGCACATCTACGTGTTGTATTGTACATGGCTGCTCTTAGCGCCTCCCGTGTCAATCCGGCCATCAGCCTTTTCTATCGCCGCCTCATAGAGGCAGGTAAAAAACCAAAGGTAGCGCTGACAGCCTGTATGCGTAAGTTATTAGGCATTCTCAATGCCATAGTTAAAAACCGAATTCCATGGCAAGCTGATCATTCAGTTTGCTCAAAAACCCCCTGACAAAAATCACAGTTGCTCTTTGGAAAAGAGGGGCAGGGAGAGGGGACTATTGGGGAATTTCTATGTCTATTTTTCGGAGGCCGTTAACCACAAGAAAAATTATGCGGCATTGGATATAATAAGCGATTACGCCACGGAGCAGGGGAGACGGCAATGAAACTCTGGAAGAAAATGGCGGTCATCGGATCGATTATCGGCCCCGGCATCATCG
>CAMTVV010000186.1:0-7696 GCA_947085305.1 uncultured Nitrospiraceae bacterium | reverse complement strand
GACGAAAGGGGCTTCACCCTCATCGAGCTGCTGATAGTTGTGGCCATCATCGGCATCCTTGCAGCCATCGCAATCCCCGCCTACATCGGCGCACAGGAAAAGGCAAGGAAGTCAAACCTTAACAAGGCAGCAAAGTCTGCCGAGGCAGATGTCCAGCACTGGCTGAATTCAGCAATAAAAGGGGTACTTGCCGCAAGTCCTGGA
Source organism: uncultured Nitrospiraceae bacterium (assembly GCA_947085305.1). Classification (GTDB taxonomy): domain Bacteria; phylum Nitrospirota; class Thermodesulfovibrionia; order Thermodesulfovibrionales; family UBA9159; genus JAMCQB01. Next base: position 7,492 of record CAMTVV010000186.1, on the reverse strand, counting down.
GCCAACCTAAGAGAAGTGGACACCAACTGGTCAGGGGCAGTAGAGGTTACTGACTTGACCAACAATGCGTTATATCTGCTAAATTCAGACGCTGCTGTATCGGTTGCAAACCAGTATGCCAGAGCAAGAACCACTCTTGCTACCGCTATAAGTGGTATTGAGAATTCCCCATGGGTCGGCATGAGCAATTGTACGGGTGCTGTGAATGGTGTACTCTTTGCGGCGACGGCAGTTGATGTGGCATTCGCTAGTGGCACACATTACTGCAAGGTCTATCTTGTCCCTCTAAGTCCACCTGCAGGCGGAATTACCGGAAATTCGATTAGAGTTATGGGAACGTCCAATGGCCCTGGTGGAAATGCTAGCGCCAATAGTGAATTAATGTCACAGAATGTAGTCACGTCTGAATAGTTTTTAAGAACAGAGAAAGGGGAGCAAAGCTCCCCTTTTTTCTTTTTTTAAATTTCTTGAGATTTTTGGCCTAAATAAAAATTTTTTATAAAAAAGTTTCTGGTATAATTAAATATGTTATTAATCTCCAAATATCTTAAAAGATGTTTAAGTTTTTTAATTCTGTCATTCTGGCTTGTCCAGAATCTTTCCGAAGAAGGATTCCCGACAAGCGGGAATGACAACCTAACGCATCAATCATTGGAACAGAATTCGCCATGAACAAACGCGGCTTCACACTTATAGAACTCCTCATCGTGGTGGCGATCATGGCGATCTTGGGAGCCGTTGCCACAACCGCGTATATCGGGGTGACTAAGAAGGCCGCGCGCTCCGAGGCATATTCTAATCTTGAATCCCTCAGACTTCTCCAGGAACAGTTCTTTGCGGAAAACGCGGAATATGCAGGACCTGCTGACGGCGTGGTTAACATTCAGGCTGTTGGTGTGCTCCCGGGTTTCCGACCGGGCACGGGTCTAAGTTTTAACTATGCAATAACTAATGCAAACGGTGTTGGTCTCCCGAATCCTGTCCCGATTCCGTATAACGGGTCAACGGCAGCTTTAGTTCCCGCTACCACCCCTTGTTTTATTGCCACTGCCACAGGCATCCCCGGATCGAGAGTAGCGGGCGACGTCTTCGCAATCGACTGCAACAACAACAGAAACTTCTGAGTCCTCTTAAAACTCGATCCCTTTTTGACATCTGCCATTTTTTCTGGTATCTTACACTTGTAAATCTTAATCCTGAAGATTTCATGGGAGGGCATTATGCCGGCCAGCTTAGAAGAGAGGGTTGCCTATCTTGAGGGTAAAGTGGAAGAGCATTCGAGGGCATGGGAGGATTTAAAGGACACGATAATTCACCTTGACCAGAAGGTAGACAGGAGGATAGATGCCCTTGACCAGAAGGTAGACAGGTTCAGAGAAGAGTTATCCTCAAAGATAGATGCCCTTGACCAGAAGGTAAACGGGAGGATAGATGCCCTCGACCAGAAGCTTTCAAAATATTTCCTCTGGATAATCGGCGTACAGATAACTGTATTCCTCGCTATAATAGGTGTCCTCTTCAAGGTTTAGTCCATGAGTGAACAAATGGGTGGACAAATGGGGCCAGGCTTGCATATATGCTCAAGCCTTTGCGATTTCACCGTGGATTGCTGTGGACTTGCAAGGTTTGATGAAAAAATCCTTAATTCTATGATAAACTTCTAAAAAGGTTTTCTTATGCCGCTTGCGCTTAAGACAGAGAAGGAATATACCTATCAGGATTATCTCACATGGCCCGCTGAGGAGAGTTGGGAGATAATCAATGGCAGGGCATACAATATGAGCCCGGCGCCTGGAATAAAGCACCAGAAAGCAGTTAACAGGATAAACATTATCCTTTCAACTCACAGAGGCCTTCCCAAAAAATGCAGTGTATTCATAGCTCCCACAGATGTAGTCCTCTCCGAACACAATGTTGTCCAGCCCGATGTATTCATTATCTGCGATGAGAGAAAGATAACAGAGCAGAACATCCAGGGCGCGCCGGATCTCGTCATAGAGACACTCTCACAAAATACGGCCTTGAAGGACAAGAGAGAAAAAAAGGCGCTATATGAACGGCATGGTGTTAAGGAATACATAATCATTGATCCTATAGAACAATATGTGGAGAGGTTTTATCTTAATGAAAACGGCCTTTACGGGCACCCGGATATATTTGGCCCGAAAGAAGTCATGAAGCTTAATATCTTTGATGATATAGAGATACTGCTCTGGGAGGTATTTGAGACTGAGCCGCCTGGGGCAGCTTCGCGATAGACTGCAACAACAGAAACTTCTGAAAAGGGGCAAGGTTACCCCTTCCCTTCGTCTCCTCCCGGACTGTCTGTGTGCAACGCACAGGCAGGCAAAGAGAGGGGAGTGACGTTACCCTGCCATTGAAACGGTTCAGATTGCAAAAATATATCTCACTTTCTATAATATGCTCAGGAGGCTAGAGATGACAACTACTGCGCAGATAAAGAAGAAAGTCTATACATACGAAGACTATGAAAGGCTTCCAGAGGGCGCGCTATATCAATTAATTGGAGGAGAACTTATTGTGACACCTTCGCCGATACCATATCATCAGGATATCTTAAGAAAAATAGGCTTCAAATTGGTAGCATTTATTGAAGAAAGAGGGCTTGGAAAGGTTTATTATACCCCCCTGGATGTTTATTTTTCAGAGACCGACACGTATCAGCCGGATATTATATTCATCTCAAAAGAAAGGCTCAATATTATTGGTGAGAAAAAGATTGAAGGCCCTCCCGACCTTGTAATCGAGATCCTCTCTCCCCAGACCGCATATTATGACCTCAGGACGAAAAAAGACACATATGAGAAGGCCGGCGTGAAGGAGTACTGGATAGTTGATCCGATTCAAAAGGCAGTGGAGATTTTTCTTAATAAAGGAGGCAGCTTTGAAGCTGTAAGCGCTGTTAGAGGGGAAGATAAAATCAGATCAGAACTTCTTAAGGGACTGAGCATATCTTTAAAGGAGGTTTTTGAATAATCACTTTTACGGCGTGAAAAAATAGGGACAGCCTGACAACGACTATTTTCTGTAACTATCTGCAAATTCCTCAACTTAGCTGGAGCTTCTCATATCTCTTAATGCTCATACGCATCGAAATTGCGCTGATACAGAAATTCACAAGAAATAACACCGCCACCACCGCTCCAATCATAAGCCATGCCTTTCGGGTAAAAGCAGCCTTCTCCGCTTCTTTCAGGAAATAGAGAAATACGGGAATGAGCTCCAGAGCCAGGGTGAAGAGTATGAGGGAAACAGAACTGATCATCTGAATAGCGCTGCCTGCTTTTGCATCCCGGACGCTGTCACCCGTTGCATATCCGAGCTCGGATATGCCGAAGGCAATGGACATGCTTACAAGGGAAAAGCTTACCATTGCAGCGGTGATACTTTTCAGAAGAATCATAGGTTTTTCGATTCCTATGAAGAACGACGTGGATATGGTGAGCAACTGCCCTATGATGAATAACGGGACGAAAAAGAAAAGGAATTTTGTCAGGACATATCTCCCGGGTGTCATAGGGGAGGTCTTTATTATCCATAAGGAGCTTCCCTCCGACACAACAGCAGGATAGATAAGCCTTGAGCAGAGTGAGGCGATGATGATGAGTATTAATCCCAAATTGAAGAATGAGATCATATATCTCAACTGCACGGAATAACCCTCCCAGTTCAACGGCAGAGAGGCGATGCTGAAGAGATAGATAATGATCAATGATAAGAGGATAAGAATCTGATGGATACTTTTTGTATCCCGCAATTGACAGAGCAGGTCTTTGATTAAAAGCATCCTGCTCTCTGCATCGAGCTTTTTCGTGAACCTTTGAAAGACTTTTGTAAAGCGGGTTATCCGGGGAGCATGCGGCCCTTTCCCCCTGAGAATGACGCCTCCTTCCTGAAGGAGACCCCATCCCCTGTAATGGCGCCTCCTGAATACCACCTCTAAAAATACCGTAGTGATATAGGATGTCAGGAAAAGCAGGGATATAAAGATAAGGGTATCCATGCTGTATGCTTTGCCTAAAAAATTAAAGATGGCCTCGCTGAGCCATCTGTTCGGCAGCAGAATGAAAGCAGGCGCCTTGATCTCGCTGACAAAGAGCGTCAGGTTTGCAAAAAGCTCCGGAGTGACAAGCCTTTCCGGCTTGAATAACCTCAGCAGGGTGAGGAGAAGCGCCGCAGCGATAATGCCTCCGGAGAAGAGGAATTTCTTAAACTTCCCGACATGAAAAACGCTCGCTGTAAATATTGCGATGCCGATGCCGATGTTGACGGGGATGATGGAAAAAGCCAGGAAGAGCGCCAATGAGTAAATAAAGTAAAAGGGCTTCGCTTGATAAAGCAATCCTGAAGATACCAGCAGCGGTATGCCGAAGATGATGAGCATCCAGGACGCCCTGATGTGCGTCTCTAAAAGTCTCGATAAGAACAGGGACGTTCTGTTCACCGGCGAGGTGAAGAGGACTTCCAGCTCCCTTGACTGGTAATACGTGTTCAGCGCCAGGACAAAGCCGTTTATGATCTGAATGAAGAAAATGATGATGAAGATCAGGGAATAGCCCTTTACAAGAAGGAGATTAAAGACCTCAGGGGAGAGATTCTGCAATTTGGCCATGCCGAGGCCTAAGAGTCTCGTAATGAGGAAGATAAATATACCGCCCAAACCTATATAGAAAATTAATTTTTTGTAAAAGGACCGTTCAAACCGGATGATGTCGTTCCTGAGAGACCAGAAGCGGGGGGCAAGGAGTATGAAGAGTTCCTTCATGATAAGGCGCCCGGGCTCTCGTAATCAGATGTGAGACGGAGGAATATATCCTCGAGGTTCTTGTCTGAAGACCGTGCATAATGCCTCAGATCTTCATTCGTGCCCTGTGCCGTCACAGAGCCTCTGTTGATAATGGCAATTTTATCGCAGATCTGCTCGGCAATGGCGATGATATGCGTGGAAAGGATTATGGTCGTCCCTCCGCTCCGCAACCTGAAGAGAATGTCTTTCAGCAGCTTTACGCCCTTTGGGTCGAGGCCGTTGTGCGGTTCATCCAGGATGATCACCGCCGGGTTCCTCATAAAGGCAGAGGTGAGGAGGAGCCGCTGCTTCATGCCCATCGAAAAGCTGCCGATCACCTCATCCTTCCAGTTCGAAAGGCCGAATATCTCTAAGTACTCCAGGGCATTCTTTTTGAATGTCTCTTCCTCCAGGCCGTACAATCCGCTGATAAAAGTGAGGTATTCCCACGCAGTCAGCTTTTCATAGACATAGCCCTTTTCAGGAACATATGCCATGATCCTCTTTGCATTGACAGGGTCCAGGCTGATATCGTGACCGCCGATCTTTATGAATCCCGAATCAGGTTTGATCAAGCCGACCATCATCTTTATTGTCGTTGATTTCCCGGCCCCGTTAGGGCCCAGGAGCCCGAAGATCTCCGATTCTTTTACGCTCAGGGAAAGATTGTTCACTGCGATCAGATCTCCGTACCTTTTCGTGCAATCCCGTATTTCTATCATGATGCCTCCCCTCCCCTCCGTCCCCTCCCGCAAGGGGAGGGGATTCCTGGTAGCAATATCCCTATTTTCCGACTTCCAGAATCTCAATTTCTATATTCTTAAGATTATCAACAATGGAAACAATATCCTTCAATGTGCCCTCTTTCAGGGGGATATGGGTCACATCCGCCGGGAACTGGGCCAAAGTAGGGTCAACAGGCACCCATTTATCAAACCACACCTCAGGCCAGGTGTGGAAATAAAAGTGTCCATCCTTATACACAAGCCCCCCGACAAGGCGTGTCGGCAGACCCGCCGCACGCGCGTAAGTCGCAAACATGACGGTCCTTTCGAGATAATCTCCCGATAATGTTTTCAAAAAGTTCTCGGAATTTGATAAAACAAACACCGGCATTGTTCTTATCAACTGAAAGAGGTATCCGGAAAGATATTGGGTCAGCAAGAAAGCATCATAGTTGCGCGCCTTTGAAAATATGCGCCCCGTATTATGCAGTGGTTCAAAATTACTTAAGACCCATTCATCCGGACTGAGATATTCTGGTGACATATTTTCTGCATAAGGCAAAGTATACGTCTTTCCCTCTAAATAGTCGCCGTCCTTTTTCTCTATCTCAAGCACGTCATTCTTAAGCGTGACAGTGCTGTTCTCATAGATCTTCGGATCCAACCGGAATCCCCTAATCCGCGCCTTAAGTCTTTTCAGGCTTTCGGAATCCTGGATTATTCTTTCGGATTTAAAGTACGGAAGGGACGTATAGTCGAAAAGAATCCTATCAGAGGGGTCTTTCGCAACAGCCTCCGGTTGTGAATACAAAGTAAATCCGGCAGGGCTCTCCTCCTTAACGATTACCCCCTTTTCATTGCTCCACCAGACCGCGCCTCCCGCGCTGAATTTATATAAGCTGCGAATATTGATGCCTATTTTTATCGGTCTGATCTCTTCGAGAGAGACCTTCATATCCTTTATCGAGAGAGTGTTGAAGTCCAGCACCGGAATGGTATAGACCGAATCAGGGACAGGGTTTTTCTGAACAAGGGCGGAGATAAACGTAACGGGCAGGTAAAAATCCCTGCCCCTCGTCGGAGTCTTGTGGGTCTTTCTTTTCTCTGCGGATTCAAGGAAAAAGATTACTTCCCCGGAGTCAACTTCACCGCTGAGCTTAATACCCTTTTCATCCTTAAAATGTGACGTATACTCAAAAGATTTTATCGAAAAAGACAGATCGCTCAGGCATTTCAGCCTGTCGAAAAGAACAGAGTCTTTGCCATTCTTCATCACCTTCATTTCACGTTCGTGCCTTATGATGATTTCATCTCCTACCCTCTCGATTGTAGTGCTCGCAAAGCCTATTTTTTTTGCCCCGGCATAAATATCGTGCCAATGGATTGTTTTGTCTATGGAGCCCTTTAACGCCTGCTGCTTTTCCAGGGGAGCGCCTGCATACTGCCTGTAGAGCACAAGGGACAGAAGGCCGATCCAGATGCAGACGACCGAGACGTTGATTATTTTCAGTGTCCTCGACATTTTATTCTGCCTTTTCAGCCGCAGGAAATTTTCCACTGCATCATGCGTTCCCTCTCAATGCCGGAAATATTCTATCATACATTTTTCCGGAATTTCAGTCCCGCATCCCGATTTAACACAGGGCCTTGACATACGTGCTGAAATTTATTATAGTTTCTATGTTTTCTTGGCTATCCTTCCTCAAAAAAGGAAGATATTCCTTAAATGGTACATGCAGAAACAGAGTGTGTTCTCTGTGGTTTACCCCGTTTAGAGATACATCTCTAACGGGGTTTAAATAGTTTTGCAAAAGGTTCCAATGGCATTAATATTGCTAAATGTCCGAAGGACAACAATTCTCATATGAAAGGAGGTGAACCAAAGATGAAGTTACTGACCATTTTATTAACATTCGCCGTCGCGGTGGTGTTTATCGGCAGCGCAATGGCAACCCCGCCG
>CAMTVV010000185.1:0-2568 GCA_947085305.1 uncultured Nitrospiraceae bacterium | reverse complement strand
TTAAAAGGCGGTGAAAATGTTGTCATAGCAGGGCAGCAGAATCTTTCCGAAGGGGTGAGAGTAAATGTGGCTCGCTGATACGTCTATAAAAAGACCTGTCTTTGCAACAATGGTCATTGCTGCCCTCGTTATATTCGGGATAGTGAGCTATCCCGGCATCGGCGTTGACCTGTTTCCAAAGGTCGATTTCCCGATGGTCAACATTACCACAACACTCAGAGGCGCCAGCCCTGAGATTATGGATATTGACGTAACAGATAAAATCGAAGAGGCGGTCAATACCATAAACGGGGTGAAGACCATCGCCTCCACAAGCACGGAGGGAGTCTCAAGCGTCCTCGTAGAGTTCGTGCTTGAAAGGGATATCGACCTTGCAGTTCAGGACGTGAGGGAAAAGATCTCTACAATAAGATCGAAGCTGCCGAGGGATATCAATGAGCCGATAATAGAGAAGGTTGACCCGGATGCTACTCCTGTTTTGTGGCTTGCCCTTACCGGAGAAAAATCACCGAGGGAGCTTTCCACTTACGCTGATGAGGTGCTGAAAGAACAGCTCCAGAAGGTGAACGGAGTTGGCGCAATCCGACTGGCCGGACTCAGGCTGAGGCAGGTGCGGGTATGGCTCGACACGAACAGGCTCCGGGCGTACCAGATAACGGCCCAGGATGTTATGAGGGCGCTACAGCGTGAAAATGTGGAGCTCCCGAGTGGAAGGATTGAGAGCGATACCAAGGAGTACTCTGTGAAGGTCAAGGGTGAGTTCCTGAAGGTACAGGATTTCAACGACCTCATCGTGGGATACTCGAAAGGCGCTCCCATCAGACTCACGGACGTGGGCAGGGCAGAAGACGGCATGGAGGAAAAGCGCTCTATAGCAAGGTTCAATGGGCTACCTGCTGTGGGTTTGGGAGTGCAGAAGCAGTCGGGGACGAATACCGTCGAGGTCATCGAAAGGGTGAAAAAAGAAATAAAGGAGATACGGAAAACCCTGCCCGCTGGAATGAATCTGGAGATCTCCTTTGACCAGTCGACATTCATAAAGATCTCTATCAACGAGGTGCAGAAACACTTGATCTACGGCGGTTTCTTCGCTGCCCTTGCAGTGCTCCTGTTTTTAAAGAGCGCAAGGATAACCTTGATAAGCGCGCTTGCGATCCCGACGTCTATCATCACGACCTTCGCTATCATGAAGCTTTTTAATTTCACATTCAACAACATGACCATGCTCGCCCTGTCCCTTTCGGTCGGAATTCTTATTGATGACGCCATTATAGTCATTGAAAATATCCATCGCCATATTGAAGAAGGCATGTCTCCCCGCGAAGCCGCTTCCTTTGCAACATCAGAGATAGCTCTTGCGGTTATGGCAACTACAATGGCCATTGTAGCCATATTTCTGCCGGTGGCATTCATGAAAGGCATCATCGGAAAATTCTTCCTGCAGTTCGCGATTACTGTTGTCTTTGCAGTAATTATATCACTGTTTGTGTCTTTTACACTTACACCGATGATGGCATCAAGATATTTAAAAAGTCGGGAGTCGGGAGTCAGGAGTCAAGAGTCAAAGCTCTCTAATGCCTTTGAAAAGGCTTATAAAAAAACAGAGGAGCTATATAGAGGACTTCTGAAAATTGCCCTCAACCACAGGATTAAGGTATTGGTTATTGCAGCAGGCATATTTGCATTCAGCCTCTTCATCACGAGCTTCCTCGGCAAGGAGTTCATACCTCCTGAAGACCAGAGCCGCTTCATCGTGAGGCTTCAGTCGCCGGTGGACTACTCCGTCAACGAGGTGGACAGGATGTTTAAGCAGGCGGAGGATTACATAAAGTCTCTTCCCGAAGTAACAACAGTCTTCTATGCGCAGGGGTTCGGGCTCACCAGGGAAGTGAATAAGGCAGCCATGTTCATTGGACTTAAGCCGAAGGCAGAGAGAGGGAAGAGCCAGGAGCAGGTCAAGGCCGAGGTGAGAAAGAAATTGAAACTGATCCCCGGCCTCAAGGCGAGCGCGGAAGACGTCTCTCTGATCGGGGGCGGCCAGAGAATGGTGCCGATACAATACAGCATCAGGGGCAGGGATCTGTCAGAACTTGAAACGTATACCAGGCAGGTTGTGAACGAGTTCTCAAAACTTCCGGGCATTGTTGACGTGGACACGTCACTTGAGACCGGGAAGCCTGAGCTCAAGGTCTTTATTGACAGAGATAAAGCATCCGACCTCGGCGTCGATATTGCTACCATTGCCGAGTCGGTGAACTTCCTCATCGGCGGGGAAGTGGATGTAACGAAGTTCAAGGACGAGGCAAAAGGCAGAAGGTATGATGTCAGGGCGAGACTGACCCCTGAGGACAGGATGAATCCCGGAGATATAGGAAGGCTCTCTGTGCGATCGAAGGACGGAAGGCTTGTCGAGCTTTCGAATATTGTGAAAATTCAGGAGGCCGGCGGACCGAGCATCATCAACAGGGTTGACAGACAGAGGGCGATAACACTCTTTGCAAACCTTGAAGGCAAACCCCTCGGCCAGGCAAAGGCTGAGCTCGACGCCATATCTGCAAAGGTTCTTCC
>CAMTVV010000184.1:0-6764 GCA_947085305.1 uncultured Nitrospiraceae bacterium | reverse complement strand
ATAGATGCCGATCCTGGCCAAAGTCAGCTCGTGCCGGGAAGGGGTTTTTAGTCTCTGAGAGAGAGAAAGAACCGTGCCGCTGACACCGATGCCGAGCATGGCTATGCTGATGACCATGAAGGCAAAGTGGTACCAGAGGGAGATGGAAAAGATCCTTGTCAGGGCTATCTGATAGGAGAGGGCTGAGAACGAGAAGAGAAAAATTCCTGCAAGCAGCTTTCCCGGCATCATGGAATCCACTCTTGCACACAAGGAAGATATTGTCAAGTATTTCATCATCCCTGGAAGCTGATTTCCCATTGTCGAGATCAAAAACATCTTTACAAAAACATAAAAGTATTCTAACATTTTCATATTTAGGGGAGGCAGCATGAGGTCGCTGGGACAGAAAGTGGAATTGTTGAGGGTCATCGCCCATCCTGTGAGGGTGAGGATACTGGAAGAACTTACTAAAGGGGTTAAGTGTGTCAGCGATTTCGAGGAGTTATTGGAGATAAACCAGCCCAACCTTTCACAGCACCTCGGGCTGCTGAGGAATAACGGTATAGTCGATTATTACATTGACGGCAGGCTGAGGTGTTACTTCCTTGTAGACCCAATCATTCCTGACCTGCTCGAAATACTTAGAGGGGACTATCTTGAGTCCCTTCCTGCGCCTGCATGCTGTCCCGTCACCAGGAAGGGGAAATATCCGGGGGAAAGAAGGCGCTGACCTGGAAAGGAGGTGCGGCAGATGGATATTAAGCTCACAAATCTCTCAAGCTGTGCGGGTTGAGCCGCAAAATTCAGTCCTTCGGACCTGTCCTACGTGTTAGGGCAGTTGCCTCCTATAACAGATAAGAATGTGCTGGTGGGTTTATCCAATGCAGATGATGCAGGGGTATACCGCATCTCGGACGATTTTGCCGTGGTCTTTACTGCGGATTACTTCACTCCCATTGTGGATGATCCTTACTGGTTCGGCGCCATTGCCGCAGCGAATGCGCTGTCGGATGTATATGCCATGGGGGGCAAACCCCTCGTGGCCCTGAACCTCGCTTCTTTCCCCGGGGAACCCGCCTTCCTTCCTTACGCAAAAAGGATCATGGAGGGAGGCATTGACAAGATGACCGAAGCCGGCGTCTCTATTATCGGCGGGCATACCATCAAGGACAAAGAGCCGAAATACGGCTTTGCGGTTCTCGGTTCCATCCATCCCGGGAAGATCCTCGATAACTCAAAGGCGAGGATTGGGGATGCACTGATACTCACCAAACCAATCGGCACCGGGATCATTGCCACCGGCGTGAAGGCGGATATGTGCAGTGATGAGGTGCTCCAGGAGTTTATAAAGGTTATGGCTACACTGAATAAAAGGGCGAGCGAGCTCATGCTGGAAGTGGGCGTGAGCACAGCGACGGACATAACAGGGTTCGGCCTTATCGGCCACCTGAATGAGGTGCTGACCGCAAGCAAGCGCCGGGCACGGCTCGATTCAAAACGCATCCCATTTTTCAAAGAAGCGGTGAGGATTGCCGACCTGGGGAGGATACCAGGCGGAACAAGGGCTAACGAGAAAACGTATGAACCTTTTGTGGAGTGGTCAAAGGACGTCTCGGACACCGAAAGGATACTTATGAACGATGCCCAGACATCGGGAGGCCTTCTCATATTTGTGCCCGCAGGGAAAAAAGAGAGACTTGTTGAGGCGCTGGAAAGGGAAGGCATTCTTGCGGCATATATAGGGGATGTTGTTGCTGAAGGGTTGAAGAACGGCAAGCAGATTTTTGTTGATTGAGTTTGGGAATGTGGTTTTTAAAGCCACTTTTTTTTCTTGAAGTACAGGAGCATGGAAATGCCTACTCCGAGCATCGCGCCGAGCAGAACAAAATAGCCCCATCGCCACTTTAGCTCGGGCATAAACTCAAAGTTCATCCCGTAGACCCCTGCGATGAAGGTGAGGGGAATAAAGATGGTGCCGATAATAGTGAGGAACTTCATGATCTCGTTCATCTTGTTGCTCATGCTCGAAAGATAGATATCGAGCATGCCCGCGAGCATATCCCGGGAAGTCTCGATGGCATCAATCACCTGTATGGTATGGTCATAGACGTCTCTGAGGTAGATCCTTGTTGAGTCATGGACCAGGGGCGAATCCCCGCGCCCCAGGGAGCTGACCACCTCCCGCAAAGGCCAGACCGCCTTGCGCAGGAAGATCATCTCTCTCTTGAGCTCATAGATTTCGTGAAGGGGCTTGGCTGCAGGGTTTTCGACGAGCTCATCTTCCAGCTCCTCTATCCTTTCCCCCATTTTCTCGATGATCACAAAATAATTGTCGACGACGGCATCGATCAGGGAGTATGCAAGATAATCAGCTCCCATGCTCCTGATGCGACCCTTCCCTGTTCTGATCCTTTCCCGTATGGGGTTGAAGACGTCCCCCTCTATACCCTCCTGGAAGGAGATGACATAGTTCGGCCCGAGGACGAGGCTTATCTGTTCCGTGACGGTCTGGGCGCTCTTTCCGTTATGGAGCATTTTCAGGACAACGTATATGTAATTGTCGAAATCTTCAATTTTCGGGCGCTGGTCCGTGTTCAGGATATCTTCAAGGACCAGGGGATGGAATCCGTAACAATCCCCGAGCTTCTGTATGTTCCCGACATCGTGGAGCCCCTCCACATTTATCCATGTCACCGAGGGCTTGTCTTTAAAGACAAAACATGCTTCTATGGATTTGAAGCGCTCTTCCTGAAAACCCGCTTCATTATAATCCATGACAGTGATCTTTATCTCGTCCGTCTTCTTCTCACCGATATGGACGAGGGCGCCCGGCGGCAGACCGCTTTTCTTCGACCTCTTCTTCATCAGTTTTCGCATGGGCAAGCACCGGTCATGGTTCAGGAATTTTATCACATCCCTGCACGCAAAACAATCTAAACTCAATCGGAGCAAGGGGGATAAGGGTGAAAACTGTTATAATCAGATATACCCAAAACAGGGACCGCTACCCTTGCCCTTCATTACAGCAGCGCGCTCAAATTATCGTCCCGTGTTCTTATGGTAAAATATAACGCTTTATGGCACTGAGAGACATCATAGGTCAGGACAGGGCTGTCGGCATCCTCCTGCGAACCTTGAGCAGGAACAGGATCCCGTCGGCGTACCTGTTTGCCGGCGAGTCCGGCATCGGGAAGCTGTTTACCGCACTTAACCTTGCAAAGGCGCTGAACTGCCTGAAGCCGGTTATGCGTTGCGGGTTACGAGTTGCGAGTGAAAGCAAAATTCAGGACCCTGAACTCCGAACTCCGAACTCTGAACTTATAGATGCGTGTGACGAGTGCATATCCTGCAAAAAGATCGATGCCGGAACACATCCTGACTTTGTGGTGATAGCGCCGGAAAAGGGGGAGATTCGTGTGGGAGAGATAAGGGCAGTGCAGGATGCACTCTCCTTCAAGCCCTTTGAGGGAAAGAGAAAGGTTGTCATCATAGACGAAGCAGACACCATGAACCAGGCTGCTGCCAATGCTTTTCTGAAAACCCTGGAAGAGCCCCCTGACGAAAGCCTGCTGATATTGATCGCCGCACATCCGGACATGCTGCCGGAGACCATACGGTCCAGGTGCTCCCGTGTAAACTTCGTGCCCCTCGCTTCAGATGCATGCGGAAAGGTAATACAAAAAGTTCTCGGCCGGGACAGCAAAAGAGCGGAAACCCTTGACCAAACTCTTCCGACCCTGGTCAGGCTTTCCATGGGAAGGCCCGGCCTTGCCGTCTCTTCAGATCTGGAGAAAGAACGGGAGCGCTTCGTCTCCTTTTTTGAGAGCATGCTCAATGGTGATACCGAAACATGGGCCGACAGGGAGGAGATGGAACAGTGGATTGCCATGGCCTTCATCGTATTGAGGGACATGCTGGTATGGAAGTTAGCGGAGGGACGCAAAGAGGATCAGGCATCGCGGCAGAGCGGTTCCGGAGATGTATTGCTTAACCCTGATTTAAAGGACTTCATCTCGAAAATGTCCAAATCCGCGGATATTCAGGGTATACTAAAAGCTTACGATACAATGACCCTTCTGAAAAGGCAGCTTGGGTTTAACCTGAATAAGGCTATTACATGGAACTATACAGCGTCTGTTTTGAAAGGCGTAATGGGCAAAGGGTGATGGGGAGTTGAACAATGCCTGATGTTGTGGGAATAAGATTCAAATCTTGCGGGAAGATATATGACTTTGAAGTCAACGGCCTTGAACTCAGCAAGGGAGACGCTGTGGTGGTGGAGTCTGAACTGGGGCTGAGCATCGGCAATGTGGTGATCGAACGGCATCTCAACGAGAGTCCGCCCAAAGAGCTTAAGAAGGTATTGAGAAAGGCCGCGGAAGAGGATCTCAGACAGAAGGCCGACAACGAGTCCCTTGAAGCCGATGCCAGGGCATACTGCATCGAAAGGATAATGGCCAGGGGTCTTCCGATGAAACTGATATGCACTGAAGTGACCCTCGACAGGAAGCGCATCATCTTTTATTTTGCCGCTGAAGGGAGAATAGATTTCCGCGAGCTTGTGAAGGACCTGGCTGCCAAGTTCAAGACAAGGATCGAGATGAGGCAGATAGGCGTCAGGGATGAGGCAAAGATGCTCGGGGGGCTCGGGATCTGCGGACGGGAACTTTGTTGCAAGAAGTTTCTGACTGCCTTTGAGCCCATCTCCATCAAGATGGCGAAGAGTCAGGAGCTTGCGCTCAACGCCAATAAGCTCTCAGGGGTCTGCGGCAGGCTTATGTGCTGTCTCAGTTATGAATACAGTGAGGGCGAGGATGAGGCACCTCGGGGAAGAGCGAGCGGGACTGTGATGGAGGCTGATGAAGAAGCGCTTGCGGATGTGGTCGAAAACCCGCCGGCATCAGCGCCGGAGGGCTCCGGCGACGCGGCTCCCGCTGCGCAGGCAGGCGCAGAAGAGGAGAAGAAATTTTACAGGCGCCGGAGAAGGCACAGGAGAAGAAACCGCCGTTGAACCAAAAATTATATGTGACAACCCCCATTTATTATGTGAACGATGTCCCCCACATCGGGCACGCATATACCACTGTTGCCGTTGATATCCTTGCACGGAGGAACAGGCTTCTCGGCATGAAGGTCTTTTTCCTCACCGGGACCGATGAGCACGGACAGAAGGTCAAAAAAGCTGCTGCGGAAAAAGGCCGCTCTCCAAAGGAGCATGCAGACATAATGGTTGAAAACTTCAAGCAGCTCTGGAAAAAGCTCGCCATATCCAATGACGCCTTCATACGCACCACCGACATAGAGCATATCAAGACTGTCCAGGGGCTGATGCAGACGCTTTGGGACAAGGGAGAGATAGAAAAAAGGTCGTACTCCGGGTGGTACTGCACCCCGGATGAGAGGTTCTGGACAGAAAAGGAGCTGGTAAGCGGCAGCTGCCCTGACTGCGGCAGGCCCGTTGAACAGATACATGAAGAGAATTATTTCTTCCTCATGTCTAAATACCAGCAGAGGCTTATCACCTATATCGAAGAGAATCCGTCATATATACTTCCTGAAACCCGCAGGAACGAGGTCCTGGGGTTCTTAAGGAACAATACCCTGGGTGACCTCTGCATTTCGAGGCCCATTCAACGGCTTTCCTGGGGCATCCCCTTGCCCTTTGATGAGGATTTTGTGACCTATGTCTGGTTTGACGCCCTGGTGAATTACTTTTCCGCAACGAGGTATCTTGTGCCTGAAAATCTCAAATCTCAAATCTCAAATCTCAAATCTGAAGATTGGTGGCCCGCGTCCCATCATCTCGTGGGCAAGGACATACTCACCACCCATGCGGTCTACTGGTCAACAATGCTCATGGCCCTGAAGCTCCCCCTGCCGGAAAATATCTTTGCCCATGGATGGTGGACTGTGGAAGGGCGGAAGATGTCAAAGTCCCTGGGCAATGTAGTGGACCCTTACGCCATGGCGGACAAATACGGAGTGGATGCATTCAGGTATTTCCTCTTCCGGGAGGTGCCCTTCGGCCTTGACGGAGATTTTTCAGAGGCGGCCCTGATACGGCGCATCAACACGGATCTTGCCAATGACCTCGGCAATCTCCTCAGCAGGTTTCTCACCATGGTGGAAAAATATTTCGATGGCGCCATCAGCCTTACTAAGGTGGAAGAGACCCCTGCTCCGGATGATTTCGGAGGGCAATGCATCAGGGCGCTGGCCGGCGCGTACAATGAGGGGAAGTGGAGGCGTCTGCAGTTTAATCTTATTCTTGAACAGATATGGAATATCATAGAGGCGGCAAATAACCATATCGCTCAGAAGGAACCGTGGAAACTTGCAAAGGATGACCCGGCTGCGCTCCGGGGCGTCATGTTCAACATCTGGAACGCGCTGAGGCTGACAGCTCTTTCCCTATACCCGTTCATGCCGGCTACTGCGGAAAATATGTGGAAGCAGCTCGGCCTCAGATCATTGACGGATGAGGTGTCAGCAAGCGCTCTGATCACGGGAGCTGAAGATACGCAGCCGGCAATCTTCACATGGGCATGGAAGCCTGCTTATGAAGTAAAGATTTCCAAGGGAGAACAGCTTTTCCCGAGGATCGAAATACAGAAAGAAAAGATAAAGGATGTGGAACAGAAAAAGGAGAAAACTGCAATGACAGAGCAGGGCGCTGAGGAGTTAATCTCCATAGAAGATTTTGCAAAAGTGGAATTAAAGATCGGCAGGGTGATGAGCGCGGAAAGGGTCGGGAAGTCCGACAAACTGATAAAGCTCAAAGT
>CAMTVV010000183.1:0-10248 GCA_947085305.1 uncultured Nitrospiraceae bacterium | reverse complement strand
GCATCGATCGGACTTCACCCTAATGGCGCCAGTTAGACGCAACAGGCTCACCCGGTTCCAGCCTTATTTAGCAAAGAAGACTTCTGGATGAAACACCTCTTTTCTTTTCAGGATATGATAGACAGCCCTCGCAAGCTTATGGGGAAGTCCGGTGGGGTCAGGCATGAAAATGTGAATTTAGTGGGCTGGGCGCTAAAACGAAAGCGAATTAAGGTCTTGAATTATCATTCTTAAGTAAGGAAGAGTATAACTAAGAAAACAGAAGTCGAAGGGTCTTTAATCTTGCGGTGCTATTCAAGGACGCAGCACAAATCTATCGCTATTTTCCCCCTGCAATCTCTTTTAGGTTCTTAACAGGCAGGGCCAAAACGTTATTGCCTAAAGGGTATGACTCCTCCCCGGGGTATATAACAAATCCCCTCTTGCAGGATAAGTCTTCATAGGCGATCCAGTAACCTTTTGAAACCTTCGGACTTGCCGAATATTTTATTTCGACTGCAACAGGTTTATTCTTTGCGTCAAGGAGCAACAAGTCAATTTCTGCTCCTGCACCCGTGCGGTAAAAGTATGCCTGCCAATTCTTTGGGATGGCCCCTATGATCTGTTCGATGATAAAGCCTTCCCATGAACTTCCCAGGCCAGGATGCTCCTGCAAATCCTCAAACATTCTGATTCTCGACAAAGCATGAAGCAGTCCGGAATCGCGAATATAGACTCTGGGCGATTTTACCAGCCTTTTTTTGACGTTGAAATGATACGGCTGCAGTTGCCGCACGATAAAGGTTTCCTCAAGTATGTCGAGATAATGCCTTACTGTTGGCGCCGATATGCCGAGACTGCCGGCGATCCGGCTGGCATTCCAGAGTTGTCCGTGGGAATGTGCGAGCATGGTCCAGAATCTCCTGAGCTGCATCGCAGGCACGCGTATCCCGAGTTGCGGGATGTCCATTTCAAGATAGGTTTTTATAAAGGCATCCCGCCAGGCAAAACTTTCCTCATCACTCCCGGCAAGATAACTTTCAGGATACCCACCCCTCACCCAGAGTGGCTGAATACGGTCATATCCTGTTTCATCGAGGATAAACGGCGTTAACTCATGGTAGATTATTCGTCCGGCGAGGGTTTCAGATGAGTGTTTTATCAATGCCGGAGACGCTGAACCGAGTATGAGAAAACGGCCGCCGGTTCTCTTTTGGTCTACCAATGCCCTCAGCAGGGGAAAAAGAGATGGCATGCGCTGAATTTCGTCTATGATAACAAGGGCATCCGGGAATTGCTTCAAATAGAGTTCCGGGGTCTGCAGTTTATTCTGGTCAGAAGGTAATTCCAGATCAAGATACACTACCCTTTTTTTCATGTCAGACCGGATAATTTTCGCAAGGGTAGTCTTGCCCACCTGCCGTGAACCCAATATGCCGACCACCGGATATTTCTTGAGAGAGTCTGCAATTGTCTTCTGCAACTTCCTTTTTATCATGCTTGTATTATGAAGGAAAAGCTTTCAATTTGCAAGGATTATTGCGGAAAGCGGAATAAAAAGTACGGACTGCCTTACCATAGTCCATCACAAAAAGCTTATCGCAGGTGACGATGAATCTGCCCCTATAAGAGAAAAAGTATGGCATAGGTGCCTGGCCTTGACATTTGACAAAGAAGGGATGGAGGAGCGCTCTCCTCAGGCGGGTAAAAAGGCATGTGCTTATCCGCCAGAGGCGGGTTGCCCCTGGCATGGAAAAAGATTGATATTTTAGAAAAAACACCGTTTTGATATACTGTCCTTTCCTCAGAAAAACACAGCATTTTCCCCTCTAAAATTTCTCTGAATATGTTAAAATAATTAGATTTTAGAACGAGAGGAAGGGGATTCATTTCGATGGCAAAGCTACCGGTAAACATAGAAGAGCAGATGAAGGTGAGCTACCTCGATTACGCTATGAGCGTGATCATCGGGAGGGCGCTGCCTGAGGTGAGGGACGGCCTGAAACCTGTGCAGAGGAGGATCCTCTATGCCATGTTCAGGGAAGGGCTCCTCCCCGGGAAGAAGTATTCCAAGAGCGCCGGTGTCGTCGGAGAGGTGCTGAAAAAATATCATCCCCATGGCGATTCCGCTGTGTACGACGCCATGGTGAGACTTGCACAGCACTTCAACATGCGGTATCTTCTTGTGGACGGCCAGGGGAATTACGGCTCTGTTGACGGGGATCCCGCTGCTGCGTACCGGTACACCGAAGCACGGCTTGCAAAGATCGCGGAAGAACTCCTGGCAGACATCGACAAGGAGACCGTGGACTTTACCCCAAATTTCGATGAAACCACCGAAGAGCCGATCGTGCTTCCTTCCAGGATCCCCAATCTCATCATCAATGGCTCCTCAGGGATTGCCGTGGGCATGGCCACGAATATCCCGCCCCACAATCTCGGCGAGATTATTGACGGCCTCGTGATGCTCCTGAAAGACCCGAATGTTTCTGTGGAGGAGCTTATGACCGCAGTGAAAGGACCGGATTTTCCCACGGGCGGAATAATCCACGGCACCACCGGGATAAGGGATGCATATGAGAGGGGCCGGGGGATCATCAAGGTCAGAGCAAGGGCGAGGATCGAGCGGGAGCACAGGGGTGGAGAGAACATCATCATCACCGAACTCCCCTACCAGGTGAACAAAGCAAGGCTCATAGAGAAGATGGCAGAGCTCGTGAGGGAAAAGAAGATAGAGGGGATATCCGACATAAGGGATGAGTCCGACAGGGACGGCATCAGGGTTGTCCTTGAGCTGAAACGCGGCGAGATGGCAGAGGTGGTCCTCAATAACCTCTACAAGCATACCCAGATGGAAACGACCTTCGGCATCATCATGCTGGCTATCGTCGGCGGAAAGCCAGAGGTCCTGAATCTCCAGGCCGTGCTGAAACACTTCCTGCGCCACAGGAAGGATGTCGTCCTCCGGAGGACACGGTATGAACTGAGGAAGGCGGAGGAAAGGGCCCATATCCTCGAAGGACTAAAGATCGCTCTTGACCATCTCGACGAGATTATCGCCCTTATCAGGGCATCGAAGAGCCCTGAGGAGGCGAAGCAGGGATTGATCTCCAATTACCCTCTCACCGAGATCCAGGCCCAGGCGATCCTGGATATGAAACTCCAGAGGCTCACCGGGCTTGAGCGTGAAAAGATCATCAGCGAATACAAGGATGTACTGAAGGAGATAGAGAGGCTGAAGGCGATCCTGGGGAGCGAAGCCCTGGTTTCTAAGATCATCAGGGACGAGCTTCTTGAGATCAGGGAGAAATACGCGGATGAGAGAAGGACAGAGATTTCCGAAGAGACAAAGGAGATCACCATTGAAGACCTCATCACCGAAGAGGAGATGGTGATCACCGTGTCCCATCAGGGGTATATCAAGCGGAACCCCCTGAGCGCCTACAGAAGCCAGAGGCGGGGAGGCAAGGGCCTCATGGGCATGGAGACCAAGGAGGAGGACTTTGTGGAGCAGCTCTTCATAGGGTCTACCCACGATTACATGCTCTTCTTCAGCAACCTGGGACGGCTCTACTGGCTCAAGATATACCAGATCCCCGAAGCAGGGCGCGCAGCAAAGGGCAAGGCCCTCATCAATCTCCTTTCCCTTTCGGAGGGGGAGAGGATTACCACGGCGCTGCCTGTGCGCGACTTCAAAGAAGGCTATCTCGTGGTCTTTACAAAGAACGGCGTGGTGAAGAAGACCCTTCTGGAAGAATACAGTAACCCCAGGGGCAAGGGGATTATCGCTGTAACCCTGGAGGAAGGCGATGAACTCATTACGGTGAGAAAGACCGATGGGAAGAGCGACCTGATCATCGGCACAAGGGAAGGCCTTTCGATCAGGTTTAATGAGGAAGATGTTAGGCCCATGGGAAGAAGCGCCAAGGGGGTCATCGGCATACGACTCCTCAAAGGGGATGAGGTGGTTTCCGCAGAAGTGGTTGAGACAAACACGGCGCTGCTCACCGTCACTGAAAAGGGGATCGGCAAGAGGACGAAGCTCGAAGAATACCGTGTGCAGGGAAGGGGCGGAAAGGGCGTCATCTCCATAAAACTGACTGAAAGGGGAGGCAAGGCAGTGGGCCTCATACAGGTGAGGGACGAGGATGAGGTGGTGATGATCGCCAACACCGGAAAGCTCATCAGGACTGTTGCCGGCAATATCTCCATTCATGGCAGGAACACCCAGGGAGTGAAGCTGATGGACCTGGAGGCTGAAGACAGGATCGTGAGCATGGGAAGGGTGGCGGAAAAAGATTAGCGTATAGCGTGCAGCGTTTAGCGGGTGTTACTACTATACGCTACCTCCTACACGCTACGCGCTTGCAGTTAGAGTTTTCCCTTTGTACTGGGCAGGCCTTTTCTTCCCGGATCTATGGAGACAGCTTCTCTCAGCGACCGGCCAAAGGCCTTGAAGATCGCCTCGAATATGTGGTGGAGGTCCCTGCCGTAGTTCACAATGACATGGAGATTCATCATGGCATGGTTTGATACCGCCCGGAAGAAGTCTTCAAAGAGGGAGAACTCCAGTCCCCTCAATGCGGCCCTGGGCTGCTTCACCTTGTAGACGAGATATGGCCTTCCGCTGAGATCGATCACCACCTGCGCAAGACTTTCATCCATGGGAACCGTGGCATTGCCGTACCGCCTGATCCCCTCTTTGTCTCCAAGGGCCTTTTTGACCGCTTCTCCGAATACGATGCCCACGTCCTCCATGAGGTGGTGGTAGTCTATTTCGATATCCCCCGATGCCCTGATGTCAAGGTCTATCTGACTGTGAAAAGAGAGAAGGCCGAGCATGTGGTCCAGGAAGGGAATGGAGGTGTTGATGGTGTTTTTGCCCTTGCCGTCAAGGTTAATACTGATGGAAATATCCGTCTCCTTCGTCTTTCTCTCGACCTTTGCCTTTCTCATGCAGCGCCTCCTGTAGGAACTCAATACTTCCTTGTCAATAGCTTAATTATACATGAACAGCCTGTAAAATGGCAGGGAAACAGTTCGCCTCTTTCCCCTTTCTCCATAGGTCCTAAGAGCGCTTTGCTACGCAGCGGTTATGACCTTCAGCGCCTTGAGCCGTGAAGGATGTTTCAGTTTTCTCAGGGCCTTTGCCTCGATCTGCCGCACCCTTTCCCGTGTGATGGAAAGATGCTTTCCCACCTCTTCCAGGGTGTGGTCCCTGTCAACGCCGATCCCGAACCTCAGTCGTATCACCTGCTCCTCTTTTGGGTTCAGGGTTTTGAGGAGCCGGATCATGTTTTTGGTCAATTCACCTGCCTCGGTATTGTCGAAGGGCGAAGGACTGCTCTTGTCGCTTATGAAGTCCGCCAGTTCCGTATCCTCATCTCCCACAGGGGTCTGGAGGGCAATGGGGTCCTGGACGGCCCTGAACGCCTCTTCCACCTTCTGGGAAGAAACGCCGAGGTATCTTGCAAGTTCATCATTGTTCGGTTCCTTGCCGAGCTGCTGTGACAGTTCCCGTGATGCCCTGGTGACCTTGTTATAGAACTCCATCATGTGCACGGGAACCCTTATGGTCTTTGTCTGGTCGATAAGCGCCCGGGTGATGGCCTGCCGTATCCACCAGGTTGCATAGGTGCTGAACTTAAAGCCCTTCTCGTACTTAAACTTGTCTACCGCCTTCATGAGGCCGATGTTCCCTTCCTGGATCATATCCAGCAGGGAAAGCCCCCTGTTCACATAATTCTTGGCGATATTCACCACCAGTCTCAGGTTTCGGGTTATCAATTCATTCTTTGTTCCGTCAACCAGGGCCTTGGCCCGTGAAATCCTTTCCCAGCGGGATATTGCCTCCTCAACCTTGATCCCGGCCTCAGATTCAACCTTTTTGTAGTTGGCCTGGACCTTCTGTGCAAGAGCGGACAGCTTTACAGGGTTTATACCCTTTTTCTTTTTTTCCCGTATTAGTTTCTGAAGGTCTTTCAATGTGCCGTGCCTGGCAATCTCCCTCTCTGCGGCCCCGAGCTTCTCCATGAGGCCATCGAGTATGCTCAGGCTTCTGTTAAGGGCCTCATCAGACCTGTCCTCTTCCTCCAATTCCAGGGTCTCTGCCTCTTCTTCACCGACCCTTTCAGCAGCCAGGGCAGATTCCACCTGTCTGTAAAGGGGCAGCGTCATGACGAGATCCCGAATGATACGCTTTCCCTCTTCCAGACTCTTTGCGAGCTCTATCTCCTCAGCCCTGGTAAGGACAGTGATATTTCCCATGGAGTGGAAATAGGCCTGCACAAGGTCCTCAGTCTTTTCATACGCTTCGCTCTCTTCTTCGGAAATCTCTTCCTCCGGAGCATGGGCCTCTTCACGGGGGACCACTTCGATCCCCATATCATCAAGAAGGTCCAGAACCTCTTCTAGTTCTTCGGGAGAGGAAAACTCAGAGGGAAGCGCATCGTTTATCTCATCATAGGTAAGCGTACCGCGCTTCTTGCCCAGGTCTATCAATTCTTCAAGGTGTTCGGTCTTGTTCATGGTCTCTCCTTATATCCTTCCCCTTGATGCCCTATGAAGAGCGCCAAGTTTCTTTTATGGTAATACGTATAGCTCCCTAGTATAAAGTATATAAGAATATTATGAAGAAAACATGAAATAAATCAAAGAAGGCATAACCATCTGACAATAAAGAAAGACGGAACGCTCTTGATATTTGTTCAAAGCAATGAGCCATTTATTCCTGACTCCTAACTCTTAACGCATCGCGCCATACGGCTTGACACGGGGGAAAATTTTTCACGGGGGAAAATTGTTCTTGACAAACAGTGCTGTTTTGCTGTAAATTTTTATTCCGAAAAGGGGAGTGCTTCGCTCCCTGAGATTTCATTGATGGAGGGTGGAGGATTGCATGCTTTAGGTACCCATCTTTTAGTGGAATTGAAGGATTGTAACCCTACAATCCTCAAGAGTCTCGAGGAAGTCAGAGATGCTTTGGTTTCCGCAGCAAAGGAAGCAAAGGCTACTATCGTAGATATTTCCTTCCACAAATTTAATCCCTTTGGAATCAGCGGCATGGTGGTGATTGCAGAGTCACATCTGTCCATCCACACCTGGCCGGAGTACTGTTACGCCGCTGTTGATATCTTCACCTGCGGCGATATCATCAAGCCGGAGGTGGCCGCTGCATCCCTCATAGAACGGCTTGAGTGCAAGAACCCGTCTATGGTGGAGATAAAAAGAGGGATTCTCTCGCACGAGAACATAAAACTTCCGCACAAGGTTGAGCAGCCCGAACTCCAGACAGCTTAGTGCGGTTATTCTTTCCTGTCTGTGAGTGCTGCTATGCCGGGGAGCTCTTTCCCTTCCAGCAGTTGAAGGGAAGCCCCGCCTCCCGTGGAGATAAAGGATATGGAGTCCGAAACTCCAGCCTTGTGAACTGCAAGGTCGGTGTCACCTCCCCCAACGATAGTAAGGGCATATGCATCTGCAACAGAGTGGGCAATGGCATAGCTACCCCGCGAGAATGCGTCAAGCTCGAACACGCCCATAGGGCCATTCCATATCACGGTCTTGGCATCCTGGATCGCTTCTGAAAAGAGGCGCACCGATGCAGGTCCGATATCCAGCGCAAGCCATCCTTTGGGTATCTCCTGTGTGGTGACGATCTTGGTTTCGACCCCGGGCTCCATGCTCTGGGCAATGACGCAATCCACGGGGAGATAGAACTTCACTTTATTCCTGATCAGTTTTTCCCTTATGCTGTTCGCAAAGTCCAGCATCTCTGTCTCCACCAGGGAATTGCCTATCTCATACCCCATGGCCTTTATAAAGGTGAATGCCATTCCTCCGCCTACAATAACCTTGTCAACCTTGTCCACCAGGTTCTCCAGCACCCCGATCTTTCCCGAGACCTTTGCCCCGCCGAGGATCGCAACAAAGGGTCTCACAGGATTCAGCACCGCGCCCTTCAGGTATTCTATTTCCCGTTTCAGCAGAAAGCCTGCAGCAGCAGGGATAAACCTGGTGATGCCCACAATGGATGCATGGGCCCGGTGAGCCGCGCCAAAAGCATCATTTACGTAGCAGTCTGCAAGCTTTGCCAGGGCCTTTGCGAATTCCTCGTCATTCTTTTCCTCTTCCTGATGGAACCTCAGGTTTTCGAGAAGCAGCACGTCACCGCTTTTCATCTTTGATACGAAGTTTTCGACCTGAGGCCCTATGCAGTCATCGGCAAAGATCACGTCCTTGTCCAGGAGCCTCTGGAGCCTTTTGGCGACCGGGGCGAGGCTGGCCCTGGGGCTTACCTTGCCCTTCGGCCTGCCGAGATGGGAGGCAAGGATCACCTTTGCCCCTTCATCAATGGCGTAATTAATTGTCGGCAAAGTGGAGCGGATCCGGCGGTCATCGGTTATCTTAAGGTTTTCATCAAAGGGCACGTTGAAATCAACGCGGATAAATACCCTCTTGCCCTTGATGTCCAGGTCTTCAATGGTCAGTTTGTTTAAGATATCGGT
Organism: uncultured Nitrospiraceae bacterium; assembly: GCA_947085305.1. GTDB lineage: Bacteria > Nitrospirota > Thermodesulfovibrionia > Thermodesulfovibrionales > UBA9159 > JAMCQB01. The sequence continues at coordinate 1,765 of CAMTVV010000183.1, read as the reverse complement.
TGCGGGTGATGGATTCCCGTTCTTTTTGATCATGGCTCTGTAGCCCTCACTTTACGAGATAGAGTATGAGATCACGGATACGGCTGCTGTACCCCCATTCATTGTCATACCATGCGATCACCTTAACCATGCGTTTCTCCATGACCTTTGTAAGCGTGGCGTCGAAGATTGAGGAGTGGCCGTTCCCGTTGAAATCGACCGAGACGAGCGGTATGTCGACGTACTGGAGGATCCCCTTCATCGGGCCTATGGCCCACTTCTTCATGGCAGCGTTGATGTCATCGGCGGTTACGTCCTTTTGGAGTTCGGCCGTAAGGTCTACTACCGAGACATTTGGCGTTGTCACCCGCATGGCGAAGCCGTCGAGCTTGCCTTTGAGGTCCGGCAGCACGAGCCCGATTGCCTTTGCCGCGCCGGTTGTCGAGGGGATCATCGAGACAGCAGCAGCTCGCGCCCTTCGCAGGTCCTTATGGGGCAGGTCGAGTATCCGCTGGTCGTTGGTATACGAGTGGATGGTGGTCATAAGGCCCCGGCTGATGCCGAACTCTTTGTGGAGGACTTTGGCAACAGGCGCGAGGCAGTTCGTGGTGCACGAGGCATTCGAGATAATCTTATGCTTGGCGGGATCGAGCATCTCCTCATTCACGCCGAGGCAGACCGTGATATCCGGCTCCTTTGCCGGCGCCGAGATGATGACGCGCTGCGCTCCGGCTTCGAGGTGTTTGACGGCCTTTTCCCGATCGGTGAAGAGTCCTGTTGATTCAATCACGATGTCAACGCCAAGGGATTTCCAGGGCAGGTTTTCAGGAGACCGCTCAGAGGTCACCCTGATCTCCTTGCCGTCAACGGCGAGGCTATTCTCTTTTACCGAGACCTCGGCATCAAAGATGCCGTGTATTGAGTCGTACTTGAGCAGGTGCGCGAGCGTCGGCGCGTCGGTGAGGTCATTGATCGCGACGATCTCGAAGCCCTTGACGCCCTTGCTCGCCCTAAGGAAGTTCCTGCCGATCCTCCCAAAACCATTGATACCGACTTTAACTGACATAATGTCCTCCTTATTGGGAATTAATAAGACTGTTTATTACAAAGCCCGTCATCACCTTGGGATAAAAATAGGTGGACTTCGGCGGCATTCTCATGGATGACAGGGCAACGCGCTCCACATCCTCAACTCTGGTGGGGTTCAGGAAAAAGACTGCATCGTACTCTCCTTTGTTCGCCATGCTCCGGGCAATGGAGGGCTCCATCTCATAACGGACGGCAACGGCCTTCAGCAGGTCTTTTAATATCAGCTCATGGAGGATAGTCACATCAAGGCCCTTTAATGAAGGATGCGCCCCCTTCAACCCTTCGCCCCTGTACCGCAGAAGATACTGTTTCTTTTCCCCCCGCCGGTAGAGTCCAAGGGTTTGCGACATCCCCTTCATAGACTCCATTATATCATCATCCAGAGAGATTGTCCTTATCTCAAAGTATGGGGACAACTTCTCCAGGACATTCTCTTGCGGGCACTTTATAATGCGGTGTGCCGGAAGTATTGTTATGTTTCCATCGGCAATGTTGGCAAGAAACATCAGGACATAGTTATATGGTTCGCTGCCTGTCGCAGATCCGGCCTTTTCCTGCATAATTCTCCGATACTCCAGCGCCGTTTCATACCGGTGATGGCCGTCTGCAATATAAACGGCCTTGTCCGCAAGGTCAGCGCTGATGGCAGCAGAGGCTTCCTTTCCCTCTATCAGCCAGAGACGGTGAAAAGCTCCAT
>CAMTVV010000182.1:0-4127 GCA_947085305.1 uncultured Nitrospiraceae bacterium | reverse complement strand
CGTGGATATTGTGAGCAAAGAGCCCTTCGAGGCTGCCTATGAGCGTTCGGATGTCTGCGCGGCGCCTGCCGCAGCGGTGGTTGGTGAAGCCATGACCGCCTTGGTTATCACTGACGCTCTAATCGAAAAATTCGGCGGAGACAGCATGGAAGAGGTCATGAGGAATTACCGGTCGTATCTGGAATATGTGAAGCAGTTCTGATAAGCGAGAACCAACCACAGAGACACGGAGGCACAGAGGAAGTAAGCGTATTTTAGCTTCAAGATTTCCCGGATTAGACCCAGAGAGTTATTAAATCTCAGGGAATCGTGAAGCAAGGAATGTTCAGTTTTTTTTATCTCTGTGTCTCAGTGCCTCTGTGGTAAGAATCAAGGATTGAACAAAAAGGGTCGTTCTGATATGAAAAACATTGTTCTCACCGGTTTCATGGGCGCCGGCAAGACAGAGGCAGGAAGGGAACTTTCCCGCATCCTTGGATGGAAGATCATCGATGTGGACGATGAGATTGTGAAGGCGCAGAACATGACCATAAACGAGATTTTCAGTAAGTTCGGAGAACCCGTCTTCAGGGAAATGGAGACTGAGATGATAAGGAAGGTTTCTCAGAACAGGAAGGTGATCATCTCCACGGGCGGCGGCGCTGTGCTCCGGCAGGAGAATCTGGATATCCTCAGAGAGCATGGGGTTATCATATGTCTCCGGGCAGGTCCGGAGACGATCCTCAGGAGGACGAAGGACAATAATGAAAGACCCCTTCTTCAGGTGGAAGACCCCTTAAAAAGGATTAAAGAGCTTCTGGAATTCAGAAAACCTTTTTACGAAAAGGCTGATATTATGATCGACACCGACGAGAAGACCCCCTTTCATATCGCAGAAGAGATACTGGAGAGGATGGGATGGAAGAGATAAGGGTAGAGTTCGGAGAGCGGAGTTACGGCATCTTCATCGGCGCCGACATGCTCAGGGAGATTGGTGAAAGGGTGAAGGGGCTTAATCCCAGCCGTGTGGCTATAATCAGCAATCCCACGGTCTACGGACTCTACGGGACCATGGTTTCCGACTCTATGAAGAAGGCAGGGTTGGATGCTCCTGTGATTCTGATCCCTGACGGAGAGGAATACAAGGAACTTCTCTGGGCGTATTACATTTACGGAGAACTTCTTAAGCAGAGGCTGGACCGGGCGTCTGCATTGATTGCCCTGGGCGGCGGCGTAATCGGCGATATCGCAGGGTTCGTGGCATCTACTTATATGAGAGGGATCTCTTTCGTCCAGGTTCCCACGACCCTTCTTGCCCAGGTGGACAGCTCTGTGGGCGGTAAGACCGGAGTGAATCATCCCCTGGGGAAAAACATGATAGGGACTTTTTATCAGCCAAAACTTGTCTGGGCAGATGTGAGCACACTCAACACATTGTTGAAGCGTGAATTTCTTTCAGGGATCGCTGAGGTCATCAAGTACGGTGTTATATTGGATGAAGCCTTCTTCCGGTTTCTTGAGGATAACCGGGAAAAGGCGCTGAACCTTGACCGGCATGCCCTGGAGCATATCATTAAACGCTCCTGCGAAATCAAGGCTGAAGTAGTCTCCGGGGATGAGAGAGAGGGCGGGCTGAGGGCCATATTGAATTACGGCCATACAATCGGACATGCGCTGGAGACAGTGACCGGTTACACAACGTATCTTCACGGAGAGGCCGTGGCTATTGGGATGTATCGTGAGGCAAGGCTCTCTTCATTGCTTGGCATCATGGACGCGAAGGAGGCCGGGAGAGTCCAGTCCCTCATCACGGCTTACGGACTGCCTTCAGAGATGCCGTCGGATGTGAACGCAGAGGGGATCCTTTCCTCCATGCGGCTTGATAAGAAAGCGGTGGCAGGAGAGCTGAAGTTCATCCTTCCGGAAAAGATAGGGTCTGTGAGGATTGAGGGAGTTGCTGATACGGACAGGATCATTGAGGCCCTCAGGGGCTGAAGGATGAGTGAGAGGCTTACGGAAAAGGCATTAGCGGGTGAAGCGCTTTCCGGTGACGATCTGGCCCATATTGCTGCCATCGAAGGCGGCGAACTCTTCCATCTCTTTGCCGCGGCAGGCAGGATACGGGAAAGGCACAGAGGAAACAGGGTTGATCTCTGCTCCATCATAAACGCCAAATCAGGCGCGTGTTCTGAGGACTGCTCCTATTGCGCACAGTCATCAAAGAGCAAAGCCGGCATTTCCGTGTATCCCCTTGTGAATGAAAGCGCTGTATTAGAAAAAGCCGGAGAAGCGAAGGATGCCGGGGTCAGTAGGTTCTGCATCGTCACCAGCGGCAGGAAGGTGGGAAAAGGAGAACTGAGGGAGATAGCTTCCATGATCGGGAAGGTTCGAAGGCTAGGTCTTCTTCCCTGCGCAACCCTCGGGCTTTTAGAGAAGGATGAATTGTCAATGCTCAGGGACAGCGGCCTTGAGCGGTATCACCATAACCTCGAGACTTCGGAGAGGTTCTTCCCGGAGATCTGTTCGACCCACACCTATACTGACAAGATAAGGACGATCGAGGCTGCAAAATCCATCGGTCTTTCCCTCTGTTCAGGGGGCTTATTCGGCATCGGTGAATCGTGGCAGGATAGAATAGAAATGGCCTTGGCGTTGAGAAAACTCGATGTGGATTCCATCCCCATTAATTTTCTGATTGCAGTAAAAGGAACGGCAATGGAAGAGAGAGACCCGCTGCATCCCTTCGAGGCCTTGAAGATCATAAGCCTTTACCGGTTTGTTCTTCCCGAAAAGGAGATTCGGGTCTGTGGGGGAAGAAGGAAAACACTCGGGGAATTCAATTCCATGGTCTTTTTGGCCGGGGCTGATTCCCTGCTCACCGGGAACTATCTCACCGCAGCAGGCACGCCGTATGATGACGACCTGAGGCTGATAAAATATTATGGACTTGAAGTGGCCTGACGCTCCGCATCACCGGCAGTAAAAAGCAGAGCGAGGAACGAGCGGCACTTTTTGCTGTCCGAGTGCATGTGATTGTTAGCATTTTTTTTCTAGAATGAATTCATCTAGTATTTTCTTTGGCGAAATCCCCTTCACTTTTGACTCGTCAATACCTTGTGCTAGTTTTCTAAACGGCTTAATGAATCCTTTGCCTTTAAATAAATACTCGAACCAACCTTTACTATCCAGTCTTTTTGTGAGCCTTTCTACAGCTTCTGAGCCGGGCAAGCTAAGTTTAGCTTGTTCTGCCCTTGCTTTAAATATTACCTTTAGGTTCGATGACGTATCAATTGTTACAACATCAAAGAACTGACTCGCACATGAAACTAGAGCTTCAGCACTAAAATAGAATATGTGAGCCTTGAAGAATATGTTGCTGGGTGAAGCATCGTTTGTTTCAATCCAAGGAACCTCGACAAAAAGTACTCCTTGATTGTTTAGTAATTGATGTAACTTTTCAAATGCGCGAATAGGGGATGGTAAATGCTCGAGCACATGAAATATTGTAATTATGTCGTACTTACCCGTTAATTCATTAAGCTCCCCTGTTATGACGTTACACCCGTATTCATCATTTGCATACTCTGAATAGCCGACGTTTGGTTCAGCTCCTTGAGACTGATATCCAAGATGTTGTGCCAAATACACAAACTCCCCTCCCCCGGCACCAACATCAAGTAATGTGCCATTTGAGATATTTGCTTTATTAAGAAAACTTATGCGTTGTATCGCCGTTTTACCAGCACGATAAACATGTTTTGATTTTGGGGTGAATGTATTCTTATAATCCTTGCGATAATTATGAGAATAGTAAACCCTGAGTTCGTCAGCGGTAGGGATTGGGTTTTGTTGTACTAATCCGCATGTATTGCACATAGACACTGATAGATGCTGAGATGATTTTGCATCCATCTGCGATATATCTGAAAATAATTCTTCATTGCCGCATAAGGCACACTTCATAAACTATTCCTGATGATTGTGTTTGTATTGCTAACGCCTACAATGAGGCGCCGGGGCAACCAGCCTTTGCAAGAAAGCACAGAGGCTATTCCCGGTCTGGTCGAGCAATTTGTTCGCTTCTGATTTTATTTTATGGTGCTATGCCGATTATGACTAATGGCACTGCGGGAACGCCGCGCCCTTGT
>CAMTVV010000181.1:0-7115 GCA_947085305.1 uncultured Nitrospiraceae bacterium | reverse complement strand
GTTAAGAAAAAATGACTCGGATTTGTACGACACGATAAAGGCCATAACAGATCTAAGAAATAATTATATCGCTCACCAGGAAAAGGAACTGACCGATATTACTATTGCAAGGGAAGGGCTGATTGCTTGGGTAACGGGAATATACAAGATTTATTTTGCGCACAATTAAGCCCTGCCTCTGCGGCATTGGGGCAGACCCAATAGGATTTCGTTGAAGGTTGCTTCACAGAGGGACCTGATAAATGAAAAACGGAAAAGAAGCAGGATGAAGCATAAGAGGCCTGTTATCGGCATTTCCGTGGATCTGGAGGGTGAATATCTGAGACTGAAACACCATTACTCCACGGCGCTAGTGGATGCAGGAGGGACTCCTGTCTTGCTTCCTCACTGCGATGACCCCCGTATGTTTGTGAATATTATTGACGGCCTGCTTATTCCCGGTGGAGGAGATATGGACCCCTCCTACTATTCGGAGAAGCCCCTTCCCGGCATTAACGTCGTACCAGGACAGAGAACTGACTTTGAAATAGCCCTGTTAAAGGCTATAATAGAACTGAGGAAACCGGCGCTCGGAGTCTGTTACGGAATGCAGTTAATAAACGTTGCCTTTGGGGGGAGTCTGTATCAGGATATTGAATCCCGGACTGGAACATCAGTTGATCACACAAAGGGAAGCCACAGGATTATCGGCAATGGCAAGTGGCTTAGGGGAGAATTTGTGGTGAATACCTCTCATCACCAGGCAGTAAAGGAACTGGGGCAGAACCTCGAAGTTGTCGCGGTCGCAGAGGATGACCTTGTGGAGGCGGTACGTTTGACCGGTTATCCGTTCCTGCTTGGAGTTCAGTGGCATCCTGAGCGTTCAAATGATGAATTATCCGGAATTCTCTTCAGTTCTTTTGTGGAGGCTGCCCGTGGTTACAAATAGGTTTTCCTCTTTGATGCTGCTGTCCATACTGGCTGTCCTTGGCTACCTCTCCTATCAGATCTTCCAGCCCTTTTTGACTCCCATCGCATGGGCAATGGTATTCTGTGTGGTTTTTTATCCTGCGTACGCCTTTACCCTGAGGTTTATCAAATTAAAGGCAGCGGCATCTCTCGTAACACTGCTGATGATACTGATAGTTATTATCGGCCCCTTTTCCTATATTTCCTATTCCCTTATCAATGAGGTGAGCGATTTTGTAGAGCGTAGCGATGCCGATATCCGGAGTCTTACAGCGCTGCTTTCCGACGAACGGCTGCTCAGTATTTTGAGAAAGATCGAGCCCTATACGGGTCTGGAAGCGCCTTCGGAAGAGGTCATCATTGAAAATGCAAGGAAGTTAGGAAAGAAAATCATTGATTGGCTCTCAGCCGGTTTTGGGAATGTGATGTCCGTGGCTGCTAATTTTGTCATTATGGCCTTTACGATCTTCTTTTTTCTGAAAGACGGCCCGGGGTTCCTCCAGAGGATAAGGAATTACCTACCGTTTTCAGAACAACAGAGGGACAGACTGACGTCACAGATAAAAGATATGATCGTCTCGACGATCTACGGCGGTGTCGTTGTGGCCATTATTCAGGGGATGCTCGGGGGCGCTGCCTTTGCAGCGCTCGGGATAAGATCACCCATCTTCTGGGGGAGTGTTATGGCGCTCACATCTTTTGTCCCGATGCTCGGAACCGCGATCATCTGGCTGCCGGCCAGCGCTTTTCTCTTGTTCCAGGGAGCGTACGTGAAGGGTATTGCACTGATACTTATAGGGATATTCGTTATCAGCATGGTGGATAATGTCCTTAAGCCGCTCATCATAGGAGGCCGGACAAAAATGCCGACCATTATCATATTTTTCACCGTCCTTGGCGGCATAAAGCTTTTTGGACTCCTCGGCCTGGTGATGGGACCCCTTGTGTTTGCTCTATTCCTGTCGATATTCGAGATCTTCAGGACAGTAGAAAGCGAGGCACAACACTGAATGGAATCGCTGCATTGAGGCGTGCATTCCGCTTCCTTTTGCTTTCCGGCCTTTTCGTAATTCTTATTCTCTTATCGTGTTCGCACCAGAACAGGAGGGATGGATATGTCTATTACCGGCTGAGTGCAAACCCCACCACCCTTGACCCGGCTTTAATTGTGGATGTGACGGGTGGCGCCATTGCGGCTAAGCTCTTCAATGGTCTTGTCAAGCTTGAAGAAGGTCTGAGAATTGTCCCTGATATTGCTGAAAGATGGACCATTTCCCGCGATGGACTCACCTATACATTTAAGCTTAAAAGTAATGTTAAATACTCTACTAAACAATATGTTAAGGCTCATGACTTTAAGTATAGCTTTAAGCGAATTCTTGACCCTAAGACCCGTTCTCCCAATACCTGGGTTTTTGAGAAAATCGCCGGCGCAAAACATTACATGGCAGGGCGGTCTGCTGATGTCTCAGGCATAAGGGTTGTTGACGATTACACCCTCGAAATCAGGCTCGAAAACCCCTTTTCCCCTTTTCTCTATTTATTGACGATGCCGGCCGCGTATGTGGTTCCGGAAGAAGAGGTGAGGAAATGGGGGCCTGATTTTTCTACTCACCCCGTGGGCACAGGGCCCTTTGTTCTTGAGGAATGGCTTTCGAACAGGGAAGTGAGGCTTCAGAGAAGAGAGGATTATTTCGACAAGGGTGCGAAAATCAGGGGTATTGTTTACCGGGTAATCCATGAGGATCTTACCTCCACATCCGAGTTCGAGCTGGGAAACCTTGATGTGATCTCTATCCCTGCAACAGAGTTTTCAAAATATAGAAATGACCCCAAATGGAAAGGACTGATTGCCTCAGTGGAAGGGATTAACACGTACTATATCGGGATGAACTGTTCAAGACCCCCTTTCAATGACATAAATCTGCGAAGGGCCATGAACCTTGCCATCGACCGCAGGAAATTATTATCCACGTTCTATGAAAACAGGGGACGGCTGGCAGCAGGGCCGGTGCCTGACCTCCTGAGAACATGGGAACCCCCCTCGCTGTATGAATATGATCCCGCAAAAGCAAGGGATATAGTTGCCGGGAAAGGAATGGCCGGCCGGACTATCCGTTTCTACATCACCTCTGACCAGGAGGTGGTGGATATGGCAGAGTTCATTCAGTCTTATATCAGGAAAACAGGCATGCATGTGGAGATAATCCAGATGGAGTGGAGCGCGTACAAGGAAGCGATAAGCAAGGGCGAGCCGGATATGTTCTGGCTGAGCTGGTGGGCTGACTATCCCGACCCCGAAGACTTTCTTTATCCGCTTTTCCATTCATCAAACGCGGGACCTGCCGGAAACAGGGCGCGATATAAAAATTCTGTGGTTGACCGACTCATTGAAAAGGGGCAGGCTGCCGGGAATGTAAGGGAGAGAAATAGCTCTTACGAAAAGGCAGAGAAAATTATTGTGGATGAAGCCCCCTGGGTGTTTTTCTGGCACAAGACCGATTATACGCTGAGGCAGCCGTGGATAAAGGGTTACAGGATATATCCCATCTACAGCATGGACAAGGGGACAGAGATAGAGTATTGATTATAGAGGCTCTTGTAAAAGTCTTAACCACTGAGGTCACAGAGAAAATCATTAAAAACGGTCAATTTTTCTTTTATTATCAATATATTTCCTCCGTGTTCTCTGTGGTTAATTGCAGTTTTTGGGTTAAGGAAAAGCCCCCGGTGTAATTCCCGGAGGCTTTTCCAGGAGTAACGGTCTTGTTAGTTAGAACAGTCCGCTTACCTTACCGGTTTCGACATCTACGTCAACTCTCCTGAATGCCGGGTTGGAACTCGTTCCGGGCATAAGGCTGATAGTCCCGGCGCAGGGGCACAGGAACTTGGCGCCGGAATAAATCAGGATGTCTCTGATGGGCAAGGTCCAGCCCTTGGGTACACCCTTGAGGGTCGGGTCGTGGGTAAGACTCAGGTGGGTCTTGACCATCATGGTGGCGTAGTCTGCATACTTGGGATCGTCTTCCAGCATCTTGGCCTTGGCTTCGGCCTCTGGCAGCCAGGATACGCCGTCAGCGCCATACACTTCCCTGGCGATGAGCGCTACGCGGTCGCGCAGCTTCATCTCCAGAGGGTAGAGGAACTTAAAGTCGTTCGTGTCGTTGCAGGCGTCAATAACCGCGTCAGCCAGTTCAAGCGCTCCCTCACCGCCCTTGAGCCAGTGCTGGGATTCGGCGCAACGGGCGCCGGCTGCCTCGGCTGCCTTTTTGACAACAGACACTTCGGCATCCGTATCAGTGTAGAAACGGTTGACGCAGACCACGGGGTTTATGCCGGATTTACGGATAACGTTGATCATGTGCACCATATTGACGCACCCTTTTTCGACCAGCGCTATATTTTCCTTTGTGTATTCTTCAGGCAGGGCCTTGCCTGCCACAACTTTTGGTCCTCCACCATGCATTTTCAAGGCGCGGACTGTAGTTGTCAACACCGATACATGGGGTTTCAGGCCGCTGAAACGGCATTTGACATTCCAGAATTTTTCAAAGCCGATATCAGCCGCGAAGCCGGATTCGGTCACATGGTAGTCGAAAAGCTTCAGGCCGACCCGGTCTGCGATGATGGACGATTGTCCCACCGCGATGTTGGCAAAAGGCCCGGCATGCACAAGGCAGGGGTTGTATTCAGCAGTGCACATGAGGGTCGGGTTAATGGTATTGCGCATGAAGGCGGCCATGGCGTTGCCGACTTCCAGATCGCCTGTGGTAACGGGTTTGCCGCTCTTGTCGAAGGCCACGGTGATATTGTTCAGGCGCTGTTTCAGGTCCGCAAGATCGTTGGCTACGGAAAGGATGGCCATGCACTCCGACCCAACGGCGATGCCGAACTTCGATTGCATCATGAAGCCGTCCTGCCTGCCTCCGATGCCGATTATAATATTGCGGAGACTCTGGGCACAGAAGTCCATGACCCACCCCATCTCCACGCGGGTGGGATCGATGTCGAGACGCCTCATTTTTGTAAGCCTATCAAGCTGCTCGTCGTTGTAATTACGCTCATGCTGCATCCTGGAGGTCAACGCAACCATAGCAAGGTTATGTGCGTTCATGATGTCGTTAATGTCGCCGGTGAGCCCCAGGGAAAACTCGGTCATCGGAATCAAAAGGGAATTGCCGCCGCCGGCAGCGGTGCCCTTCACGTTCATGGTGGGTCCGCCTGATGGCTGGCGCAGTGCGCCGCCCACGTTCACGCCACGTTTGCCAAGGCCTTCCATTAAACCGCACGATGTGGTGCTTTTGCCTTCGCCCAGGGGGGTCGGGGTTATAGCTGTCACCTCGATGTACTTGCCGTCCGGATTATTTTTGAGACGGTTGATGACCTTGAGAAAGTCGATCTTGGACAGGCGGCCCATGGGCAGCATCTCGTCTTTTTTCAGTCCCAGCCGTTCACGCCAGTCTTCAGGGGTAGGCATGTTCTTTTCTGCTTCTTCGGAAATCTGCCAGTCAGCTAACTTCGTCGCATCAAATGGCATCTCTTGGATCCTCCTTTAATTTAGAAATTGATTCATAATTCATGATGCACGCCGCATCATATTTTTTTATCGTGTATCTTGCATCCTGCATCTTGTATCTAATAACTTATCAGGGCATTCAGGAACTTCTCATTCATCTGCCTGAGGTTCTTGCTGAGCACAAGGATAAGCCCCTTCATGATCTTTGTTGCGAGGATGAGGTCTTCCGCCTCCATCTTTTCAAAATCCTTTTTCGGTATGAACAGGACTACCGTATCTTCAAGGGCGACAGCATTCGCCTCGTGTACCCTGTGTTCGATGATCGAAAGCTCTCCAAAAAAACTGCCTTTTGTGAGGACGGCAAGGGTCTGTTTCCAGCCGTCAGGGGTGACCTTTGAGATCTCGACCTTTCCCGAATGTATGAGGAATATGCCCTTTGTGTCTTCCTTTTCCCTGAAGACAAACTCTCCCTTCTTGAAGGGGAGCTCCATTACTAGGCCGCCTATTTTTTTTAGTTCGGAATCATCAAGGTCTTCGAGAAGGATCTGTTCCTTCAGCAGTTCCGGGCTTGCCATATCACCTCCGAGACGTATCTCTGAACCTCTACTATATTTTAAAGTGCGTAAATTTTCAAGGGGATTTTCAAATCCCGATTCACGCAAAACTAAAGAACCAGGCTGGTTCAGCCCGTGCTATGAAACCGTTAGCTTTACAGCGCAGACCTTAAGTTCAGGGATCTTGCAGACAGGGTCCCTGGCGGTGTTCGTAAGCACGTTGGCGGCAGCCTCCCTGAAATGGAAAGGGATGAACACCATGCCCTTCAAAGGTCTCTCCGAAATCTTTGCGGCGATATCTATGCTTCCCCTTCTTGAGGAAACCGTTATCTTCTGCCCCTCAGCAATATTGAGTTTTCTGGCATCTTCTGGGTGTATCTCTATGTATGGCCGGGAGGCGATCGCCTCAATTGCAGAGGTTTTTCTTGTCATAGAACCCGTGTGATACTGGAATAACATTCTCCCTGTGGAGAGTACGAATGGATATTCATTATCCGGGAGTTCTGCAGAAGGCCTGTAGCTGACTGCGGTAAATCTCCCTTTTCCCCTGGGGAACCCTCCTTTGAAGAGATACGGTGTCCCCGGATGATCAGGGGTGGGGCAGGGCCACTGAATTCCCTGCTTTTCTATGCGGCCATAGGTGATGCCTGCCGCGGCGGGCCAGACCCGGCTGATTTCCTGCATGACCTCTTCTGCTGAACTGTACTTCAGCTCAAACCCAAATCTTCTGCTCAACCCGGAAATTATCCAGGAATCCTCCTTTGCATCCCCGGGAGGGTCTACTGCTTTTCTTACGCGCTGCACCCGCCGTTCTGTATTCGTAAAGGCGCCGTCCTTTTCTGCAAAAGAGGCTGCGGGGAGCACCACATCGGCAAGTTTGGCGGTCTCAGTAAGGAAGAGATCCTGTACCACAAGGAATTCAAGGCTCTTCAATGCCTTAATGGTGTCATGCATGTCGGGATCGCTGAGCACAGGGTTTTCACCCATGATATATATGGCCCTGAGCGTGCCGTTGATGGCTGCATCGGTCATCTCTGTGGCTGTGAGGCCGACCTTGTCCGATAGTGAAACACCCCATTCCTTTTCGAACTTCTCTT
>CAMTVV010000180.1:0-4563 GCA_947085305.1 uncultured Nitrospiraceae bacterium | reverse complement strand
TTATCTGTCATTCCGGCTTGTCCGGAATCTTTCCTTTCTTTTCGGAAGGATTCCCGACGCGCTTCGCTTGCGGGAATGACAAAAATAGGGACTTACGTGCGACTTTGACGTGACCGTGCTTCTCTGTGGTATAATTTCATCCGGACATAAGAGAGGTTCGATGGAGGTTTCTTGAGAGTTCATCGGGATATTTTGAGCCTTATCGGCAACACACCTCTGGTGAAGATCAATAAGCTTTGTTCCGCTGATGATGCGGAGGTATTGGCAAAGCTTGAAGGATGCAATCCCGGGGGTTCGGTTAAAGACAGAATAGCCCTATCCATGATTGAGGCTGCCGGGAAAGAGGGGAGACTCAAACCGGGCGGCGTCATAGTTGAACCCACAAGCGGAAATACAGGCATTGGCCTGGCCATGGTTTCGGCGGTAAAGGGGTACCGGCTGATCCTCACCATGTCGGAGAAGATGTCCATGGAGAGGAGGAACATTCTCCATGCATACGGAGCGGAACTTGTCCTCACCCCGGGCGAAAGGGGGATGCTTGGAGCTGTGGAAAAGGCTGAGGAGATTTACAAGGAAAATCCCCATTACTTCATGCCTCTTCAGTTCGAGAATTCTGCAAACCCGGAAGCCCACCGGAAAACGACCGCTGTTGAGATCATTGATGCGCTCGGAAGTGTTCCCGATGCCTTTGTGGCCGGCGTGGGGACAGGGGGCACGATAACAGGAGTGGGGGAAGTCCTAAGAGAGAGGCGACCCCATATCTGGATCACTGCGGTGGAACCCCGGGGTTCTGCCATCCTCTCCGGCGGAGAGCCCGGACCCCACAAGATTGCGGGCATCGGCGCTGGTTTCTACCCCGGAGTGCTGAATACAAAGATATATAATGAGGTGATTGCCGTAACCGATGAAGACGCCATCGAAACCATGAGGCAACTGGCCCTCAGGGAAGGCATCCTCGCGGGCGTCTCGTCAGGCGCGGCAATGCATGCGGCAGGCCGCGTTGCGAAGAGATTAGGAAAGGGGAAAAAGGTTGTAGTGATCTTTCCCGACAGGGGAGACCGCTACCTGAGCACAGGGTTCTTCAACCGGAAATAGTCTCTACCCTGTTTCTGCCCTTTTCGATTGCGAGCGAGAGCGCCTTCTCTGCAGACCGGACTAATTCCTCGTGAGATTGTTCTTTAAACTCCAACACCCCTATGCTTGCAGTGAGCCTGCCATTTGGCTGGGACTCCTCTTTAAGAAATGGATAATCATGAATTACAGTGAGAAATCTCTTGCATAGAGTTGTGCCTGAAGAAAGAAGTGTATTCGTGAGTATAAGTCCAAAGGCATCGCCCCCATATCGCACAACAACATCAGAGCCTCTGGTATTTTTTCTTAGAAGCTCTGCAATCTTCCTCAGAGCGAGATTACCATAGTATTCTCCATGTTCATCCACATAATGGCCAAAATGGTCAATATCAAGGATAGCAAGCACCAATGGGAACTTATATCTCCTGGCCCTGTTGGTCTCCTGGGCCAGCCTTATCTGAAAATATCTGTGATTGAAGAGCCCTGTTATATCATCAATAAGTCCTGCCCTTTTTGGAAGCAGGATCTCGAGATCCCTCAAATGGTTTATAAGCTCTTTCGAGCTGAGCGCATCTTTCCTTAAGACCCTCTCGATCTGCCCCATCAGCTGGAGGCTCTCATCCGGCAAAAGGGCGCTTGATGTAAGGGCAAAAATAGGCATCCTTTTTGTGGCAGGATTCTCTTTTAAATTCTTGATTAGATTAAATCCTCCTTCCGGAATACCGAGGTCAATGATAGCTACATTAGGTTTGGTTGCCAGCGCCAGCTCAAGACATCCCCCGGCATCAAAGGCAAACTGCGTAATAAACCCTTCACCACTGAGGATATCATTAAGGTAGTCCCGGGTATTTTTATCACCGGTAACAGTTAAAACGTTGACCGGATGGCGCCTCTTTTTTGTCTCTAAAGACAGCTCTGAGAGTTTTGCCAGAAGAGTGACTTTATCCACCGGTTTTACAAGATAGTCTGCAGCGCCGAGGGCAAAACCCAGCTCTCTGTTATCTATTATCGAGTGGATAATTACAGGTATATCACAGGACTCCGGATCTGTCTTAAGAGACTGCAGAACCTCCCAGCCGTCTTTTTTGGGAAGCATTATATCCAGAGTGATTACAAAGGGTTTGAGTTCCTTTGCCTTAAGTATCGCCTCTATCCCATCATAAGCATGTGCAACCCTGTATCCTGCTTTGGTAAGATGGATAGTCAATAGCTCTGATGTGGGCAGGTCATCCTCTACCACAAGGACCAGCGGCGCATCTTCATCTGCCCAGGCAAATATTGGGACAGCTTCGGGTAAAGCCTTTTTTCTGACAACAGTTATTTCGGGCATGACAGCTATTGGCAGGCATACATTAAACACGCTCCCTTTGCCATAAGCGCTCTCTACATCTATATGTCCACCGTGCAGTTCAACAAGTCTTCTGCTCAGAGATAGACCAAGCCCTGTGCCTTCTGTTGACCTCGATGGGTCAAGCTGCTCAAACTCCTCAAAAATCTTTTCCTTGTCCTCCTGTTTGATACCAACACCTGTATCCCAAACAGAGACCTTAAGAAACTCGGCGCCCAAAGGCGCCCATGGGAAAATACCTTTGTTTATTAACTTTTCTGCCCGGACCCCAACATTGCCGCTCTCCGGCGTAAACTTTATTGCATTGGACAAAAGATTGTATAGAATCTGCTTGAACTTGACTCTGTCGGCAGTAAAATCAGCGACATCTTGACTGATATTTGTTTTTATTTCTATAAGCTTTTTATCTGCAAGAGGTTTTATCACTGTTATTACCTCGTCAAGCACTCCTTTTAAAGGAAAAGTTTCACATGAAAGTTCCACTTTCCCGGCCTCTATCTTTGCGAGGTCCAGGACATTGTTTACGAGATGGAGGAGGTGTCTGCCTGAGGTGAGGATATTGGTTACATGTCTCTGCTGCTTCTCATTTATATCACCAAAGGTCCTGTCGAGGAGGACCTCAGAAAACCCGATTATAGAGTGGAGAGGGGTTCTTAGCTCATGGCTCATATTGGCTATAAAGCGCGCCTTTATCTCATTTGCCCTGCGCAGGTCCCTGTTTATCCTGTCAAGCTCTTTTGTTCTCTCTAAAACCTTCTCCTCAAGCCTCTCGTTAAGCTCGCTCAATTCCCTGTTTTTTTCTTCAAGCTCTCTTCTCAGTTGTCTTTCAACTGTGATATCTTTGCTTACCCCGACTGTCCCGATAACCTTTCCTGTTCTATCCCTGAGTTGTGAAATTGTAAGGCTTATATCGACTGTCCTGCCGTCTTTTCTTAATAACATGGTTTCATAGTTGTGTATAGCGCCCTTAGTTTTTAACACCTCGATTATCTTATTCCTCTCATCCGCATCTACATATAAAGCAGACGCTTTTTTACCAATAATTTCATCCTTTGTATAACCCAGGATCCTTTCGCCGCCCTTTGAAAACTCCACAATCCTGCCATCAGTGTCTGTTGTCGCAATCATATCCTGTGAATCATCGAGCACTCCCTGAAGATAACCAAGTGATTCTTCAAGCTCATGGAGAAGTTTGAATTTCTCTATTGCCTGTGCGGCAAAAGAAGAGAAAATCTTTATGAGATTTTTATGCCTCTCTGTAAACTCCCTCGGCTTGAAGTCATCCACATAGAGTATACCGACAACGCCGCCGTCAAGTAGAAGCGGGGATGCAAGCAATGATTTTATCCCTGCCTGTAATATCTCTGTGCCCTTAAATAAGGGCTCTTTTTCAGTGTTCTTAAACTCGACAGGTTTATTGCTGCTCAGGATATAATATGTGAGCCCTTCCTTTCTCGGCTTCCATCTCTGCTCTTTAAAGAACTCACGGCTCAATCCCCTATGCGCAGCCATAACCATTTCATCGCCGTCAATGAGGGCTATGCTGCCGGCAGGCGCTTCTGTGAGTTTCATGGCAGACCTTAGCACTTTATTCAAAACCTCTTTAAGATTTCCGGCTTTCGTAATGGTGATGCCGTTCTGGTAGAGGACACTCATATCATTCTTTGCCATCTGCTGTCTTCTTACAAGGTCCCAGAGGAATTTTGCGCTTGTGCCTTCAATAATCTCTACAGGATACGGAGCGGCTTGTTTAATGAATTCGCTGACCTTTGGCTCGCCGGTTGAATTTATTACAATCTCAGGGCTCTGGCTGAAGAGATCTCTCACATCATCGGCAATAAAGACACCCCATTCTTTTGCAAGGTTAAGTCCTGGGGCTTTGTTGTCTTTATCAGTTATGCCGACTACCTTCACCTCGCCATTAATATGAAATACTTCAAGGAGATAGCTTCCGCCTTTTCCAGCCCCTACTATTGCAACCTTAATCATTCCTTGTTTTCCTTTCCTCTCATCATCTCTACAAACTTTTCAAGAAGCGCAGGGTCCCACTGTCCGGAATCTTTCTCCTCCTCCATCCTCCTGATCGCTTCTTCAATGAACGCAGGCCCTCTGTACGGCCTCTCGGATACCATAGCGTCAAAGGC
>CAMTVV010000179.1:0-17408 GCA_947085305.1 uncultured Nitrospiraceae bacterium | reverse complement strand
TCCGGAAGACCCCGTCTGTCAAGGGTTTCTTCGAAAAAGACCTTCCGCTAAACAGACGACAATAACCGGCTACAGCGCGTCTTCACTACGCCTCATATCCTCGTTTATCATAAGACGCAATATTCATGCCGAACAGTATTGATTATGTCCCCCTTTTTTGTGTCCTAATTGCAGTTTTCAGGTCAATGTGTTTGATATCCGCTACGGCTGTAATTTGTTGATGTCGTCCGCTCCTCCATGTTATAGTAAAACCTGTCGAAAAGGAGGCCTGTGGCTATGCTCATCGTTCAGAAATACGGCGGCACTTCCGTTGCGAACATAGAAAGGATAAAGGCTGTTGCTGAGCGTGTGGTGAAGACCGCCAAAGCAGGCCATCAAGTGGTTGTGGTTGTCTCAGCCATGGCGGGTGAGACCGACAAGCTGATTAATCTTGCGCACCAGATATCCCCGAATCCCAGCGAAAGGGAGATGGACCTGCTTCTGTCTTCCGGGGAGCGGGTCACCAGCGCCCTCACTGCCATCGCCATAGAAGGCCTGGGGCACAAGGCAATGGCCTTTACCGGCAGACAGATGGGGGTCATTACCAATACGGTTCACACAAAAGCGAGGATCGAGAGGATCACCGGGGAAAGGGCAAAGAAGGTCCTTGACGAGGGATATATTGTGGTGGTTGCCGGGTTTCAGGGCGTCACAGAGGGCAGGGATGATGTGACGACCCTAGGACGCGGCGGTTCCGACCTCTCGGCTGTGGCCATAGCATCAGCGCTGGATGCCGATGTCTGTGAGATATATACAGATGTTGACGGAGTGTATACCGCTGATCCCAATATCGTGCCTGAAGCGAGGAAACTGCCCAAGATTTCTTATGAGGAGATGCTTGAACTGGCAAGCCTCGGGGCAAAGGTGCTCCAGACGAGGTCTGTGGAGTTTGCCATGAAATATGAAGTGCCTGTGGTGGTGAGGTCGAGTTTCAATGACAATCCCGGCACGTTGGTTACCAAGGAGGATGAGGATATGGAAAAGGTTATGGTATCAGGGGTTGCCTACGACAAGAACCAGGCCAAGATCATGGTGATGGCAGTGCCGGACAGGCCCGGCATCGCAGCGAAACTCTTTAAGGATATCGCTGATGCAAACATTGTTGTTGACATGATCGTGCAGAATGTGAGCGGCGACGGAAAAGCCACGGATATTTCTTTTACCGTGCCGAAGACGGACAGCAGGAAGACCCTGAAGCTGACCGAAGAGATTGCGAAGGAGCTCAATGCAAAGGGAGTGACCCTGAGGGAGGATATCGCAAAAATATCCGTGGTGGGCGTGGGGATGCGGACCCATTCCGGGGTTGCGGCAAAGATGTTCGAGACCCTTGCGGGGCATGGGATCAATATAGTGATGATCAGCACTTCGGAAGTGAAGGTATCATGCGTTATCGAGTCTAAGTACACGGAACTCGCGGTAAGAGCTCTGCATGATGCCTTTGATCTGGCAGAAGCTAAAACCAAATAATAGGACGAATATGAAAACGAAGAAACGGACGATAGAGATCTACGACACGACCCTGAGAGACGGCTCGCAGGCGGAGGATGTGAATTTCTCCGTAGAGGACAAACTGCGTATTACGGAAAAACTTGACGACGTTGGCGTGCATTATGTCGAGGGAGGATGGCCGGGCTCCAATCCGAAAGACGCAGAGTATTTTAAAAAAGTCAGAAAATCCCGTCTTTCAAACGCGGTGGTTGTAGCCTTCGGAAGCACTCACAGGCCGAGACATAAAGTTCATGACGACCAGAATATAAAATCGCTAATCAAGTCAAAGGCAAGGGTTATCACTATCTTCGGAAAGACATGGGATTTTCATGTAAGAAAGGCGTTGAAGATTTCCCTTGACGCGAATCTCGATATTATTTACAACTCGGTCTTTTATCTGAAAAAACACGCCGAAAAGGTATTCTTCGACGCTGAGCACTTCTTTAACGGATATAAGGATAATCCGGAATTTGCCATTAAGTGTTTACTCGCTGCCAGGGACGCAGGCGCAGACCGCATAATCCCATGCGATACAAACGGCGGAACGCTGCCGCACGAGGTCGAAAGGATAATGCAGGATGTGGTCGAAAATATAAAAACGCCTCTCGGCATCCACGCGCATAACGACTCTGAATGCGGGGTTGCCAATTCCATTATTGCAGTGGAGCTTGGAGCAATACAGGTGCAGGGGACGATTAATGGACTCGGGGAGCGCTGCGGCAATGCGAATCTTTGTTCGATAATCCCGAATCTACAGATAAAACTGGGATATAGATGTTTGAGCGATAACAATATGAAAAAGCTGCGCGATGTCTCGCGGTTTGTGAATGAGATGGCAAATATCAGGCACTTCAAGCGCCAGCCCTTTGTCGGCGACAGCGCCTTTGCGCACAAGGGAGGCGTGCATGTGAGCGCAGTGCAGAAGAGGTCCGAGACCTATGAGCATATAAGACCGGAGCTTGTCGGAAATTCACAAAGGATACTTATATCCGACCTTGCGGGAAGAAGCAATATACTGAGAAAGGCGCAGGAACTTCATATCCCTATCAAGGAAGACTCGCCTGAGGTAAAGACTATACTCGAGGAGATAAAGGATCTTGAACATCAGGGGTTTGAATTTGAGGCAGCCGACGCTTCTTTTGAACTGCTCTTGAGAAGGAAGTTAGGACTTCATAAAAAAAGGCATTTCGACAGCGAATCAATATGGTATAAGGTGCTTGTTGACAAGGAAGAGACAAAGAAAGATCCGATAAGCGTTGCGATCCTTATGGTAAACATCAAAGGCCATCCTGAAACGGTTTCGGCAACAGGCGTCGGTCCTGTGCATGCCATGGATAAGGCGCTAAGGACAGCCCTGAAACAGTGGTATCCTGCGATCTACGCAAGGATTAAAGGCGTAAGTCTTCTCGACTACAAAGTGCGCGTGCTTACCGCCGGCAAAGGCACTTCGGCAAAGGTGCGAGTTCTTATAGAATCTGGAGACGATAAGCAGAAGTGGAATACAGTAGGCGTCTCGGAAAATATTATCGAGGCATCATGGCAGGCCCTGGTGGACAGCATTGAGTATAAGCTTCTAAAGGTAGAAGGTAAATGATGCGCGATACTCGATGCTCGATGAAAAGCGGAGTGAATGCGTATTGTTTTTATCATGTATCATGCATCTTTAGGTAACCACATAAGTCCTATGCAGTTTGTCATTCCGGCTTGTCCGGAATCTTTCCGCAGAAGAAGGATTCCCGACGCGCTCCGCTTGCGGGAATGACATACGATTAATGTTGTTATGTATTGTATCTTTACTACGAATATAAGGAGGAGACAATGAAAGTCTACTATGACAAGGATGTGAAACGGGAAGTTCTTAGAGGGAAGAAGGTAGTGGTAGTAGGGTACGGGAGTCAGGGGCATGCACATGCCAACAACCTTAAGGAAAGCGGCGTGAATGTGACCGTAGCCGAAACAAAGGGGAGCAACTGGGAGAAGGCGGAGAAGGCGGGCTTTAAAGTGCTTACCGCGGCGGAGGCCTCCAGGAAAGCGGATGTGATCATGATGCTTGTCCCTGATGAATATGCGGCTGACATTTACAGGACAGAGATAGCCCCTAATATCAAAAAAGGGATTTGTCTTGGATTTGCACATGGTTTCAATATCCATTTTGGTCAGATAGTCGCTCCGGAGGATGTAAATGTCTTTATGGTTGCACCCAAGGGACCCGGGCATCTGGTGAGGTCGGAATATACAAAGGGGAGTGGTATTCCCTGTCTGATAGCAGTGCATCAGGACCCATCGAAGAAAACAAAGGCTATCGCCCTTGCCTATGCATCTGCCATCGGCGGCGGAAGGGCCGGGATTATCGAGACCAGCTTCAGGGAGGAGACCGAGACAGATCTTTTCGGAGAGCAGGTGGTGTTATGCGGAGGGCTGACCTCTCTGATCCAGGCGGGGTATGAGACCCTTGTGGAGGCCGGGTATTCACCGGAGATGGCATATTTTGAATGCCTCCATGAGGTGAAGCTCATTGTTGATCTGATCTACGAAGGCGGCATATCCACCATGAGGTATTCCATCAGCAATACCGCACAGTACGGCGACCTGACAAGGGGACCGAGGGTGGTCACCGAGGAGACAAAGAAGGAGATGAAAAAGATCCTTCAGGAGATCCAGGATGGCGTTTTTGCGAGGGAATGGCTTCTGGAATGCAAGGCAAACAAGCCTGTTTTTAATGCCCTCACGCGGAAGGGCGAAGAGCATCCCATCGAACAGGTCGGCGCAAAACTGCGGGCGATGATGCCGTGGCTCAAGAAGGGGAAGCTGGTTGATAAGTCGAAGGCGTAAAGGAAGGAAGGGAGTTCAGGAGTCAGTATTCAGGAGCCGGAAGAAAACGCAAGCTTATCTTTCTGGAATTCCTTATTCTGACTTCTGGATTCTGACTCCTATATCCTGAAAATTATGATAAAACTCGCCCCTGAAGGCTATCCTTTTATCTTTGGGTTTCTCGGTGTTACTGTCCTTGTGGCTGTCTTCTCACCGTGGGGCGCTGTAATTCCCTTTATCCTCACTCTCTTTATGGCCTACTTTTTCCGTGACCCTGAGCGGATAGTTCCGGAAGGAGAGAACATCTTCGTGTCTCCCGCAGACGGAAAGGTGATCCTGATACAGAATATCTATGAAGAGAAATTCCTGAAAAGTGAAGCGGTGGAGGTGAGCATCTTCATGTCTCCCCTTGATGTCCACGTGAACAGGGCGCCGTGCGACGGGACAGTGGAGGCAGTGGTGCACACGAAGGGGAAGTTCCTCTCTGCCTTCAAGCCTGAGGCGTCCCTTCAAAATGAAAATATCGCCATGCTCCTGGATACAGGGCAGGGCAGGGTGCTGGTCAGGCAGGTGGCGGGGTTCCTGGCGCGGAGGGCGGTCTGCAGGGTGAAGCCAGGGGATTCCCTCAGAAAAGGCGGGCGTTACGGGCTCATTAAATTCAGTTCAAGGCTGGACATATACCTGCCAAAGGAGACCCATATTAAGGTCAAGTTGGGAGACAGGGTGAAGGCGGGAGAGACAATAATCGGAGAGATGCCGCTGAAATAAGGCCTGATTATCCCTTCCCCGGAACTTTCTCTCCGACTTTTCCCATTAGCACAGCGCCAAGAGGCGCGGTAATGAGTATCGGGAGCGCCGCTACAGATGCTCCTTGAGGTACAACAAGCCGTAGCCTGGAGAAAAGGGGTTATTTCTCAAACATATATATCGCTTTTTTATTATAATACAGGGAAAGAAACAACAGAGGACTGAAGTCTTGTATGATCATGGAGCTAAAGCATAAAGGGAATGTGGAGAAACAGCCGAAGAAGGGAATATACCTTTTACCCAACACCCTCACCCTATGCGGGATGTTCTGCGGCTTTTTTGCGATCCTTTCGGCGATAAACGGAAATTTTCTCTACGCGGCGTGGGCCATTGTCCTTGCCAATGTCTTCGACGGGCTTGACGGATGGATCGCCCGCCTCACGAACACAACAACGCGCTTCGGGATCGAACTGGATTCACTATCAGACCTTGTTGCATTTGGAGTTGCGCCGGCGGTAATGATGTATAAATGGGCGCTCATGCCTTTTGGCAGACTGGGATGGGCAGCAGCGTTTCTGTTTGTCGCCTGCGGCGCCTTAAGACTTGCCAGGTTCAATATACAGACAGGGACCCCCGGGTCAAAGGCATTCAAAGGGATGCCGATACCGGGAGCAGCCACTGTTATGGCATCGATAGTTATATTTTATTATGAATTCTGGAAAGGCTTGCCGGGGAAAAACATTTTTTTTCTGATCATCACAATCCTGCTTTCTTTGTTGATGGTCAGCACAATCCGTTATCACGGGCTCAAGGAGATCGACTTCAAGGAGAAGAAGCCGTTCTGGTTTCTCATTGTGTTTGTCATCATCCTCTTCGTCCTCTTCGTACACCCGTCCACGGCGATATTCATTTTTGCAATGGCGTATCTGGTTTGGGGTATAATTGAAAACATCCACCTTTTCATAAAAAGGAAAAGGGGAAAACTCCTGGAGAGACAGCATCCTGCGGAGGGCGCAGGGAAAAGTTTCCAGGAGAAAGATATTGCGGAACGCACTGAGGTGAAAAGTGAGAGTCATCAGGATATTTGACACAACGCTGCGCGACGGCGAACAGTCCCCCGGAGCGTCCATGAATGTGGATGAGAAGATCCAGCTTGCGAAACAGCTTGTGAGGCTGGGAGTCGATATCATCGAAGCCGGATTCCCCATCGCTTCACCCGGGGATTTCGAGGCTGTAAAAAGGGTTGCTAACGAAGTCAAGGGCGCTGTTATTGCCGGCCTTGCAAGGGCGAAGGAGGAGGACATCAGGAGGGCTTTTGAGGCGGTAAAGGATGCCCCTCAGCGGAGGATTCACACCTTTCATTCCACATCCGATATCCACCTGAAGTATCAGTTCAGGGTAAGCCGTGAAGAGGCGCTGAAGAGATCCGTAGAAATGGTGAGGCTGGCCCGGAGCCTTGTGGAAGATGTGGAGTTCTCTCCCATGGATGCGACGAGGACGGATCTCCCCTATCTCCTGGATGTTGTCACGGCGGTGATCGATGCCGGGGCTTCCACAGTGAATATCCCCGACACGGTGGGTTACACCACTCCCACTGAGTTCGCAAGCATGATAAGGGCCATCAAGGAAAGGATCGGAGACAGTGCGGTGATTTCTGTGCACTGTCACAATGACCTCGGGCTTGCTGTCGCAAATTCTCTCGCGGCTGTCTTAAACGGCGCAGGGCAGGTGGAATGCACTGTGAACGGGATCGGTGAGCGCGCCGGCAACTGTTCCATGGAGGAGGTTGTGATGAACCTCAAAACCCGGAAAGACTTCTACCAGGCCACGACGAATATCAACACCAGGGAGATCATCCGCACCAGCAGACTTCTCACGAGAATAACGGGCATACCGGTGCAGCCGAACAAGGCAATCGTGGGCGCCAATGCCTTTGCCCATGAATCAGGCATCCATCAGGATGGTCTCCTGAAGGAGAAGATGACCTATGAGATCATCCGTCCTGAAGATGTCGGTCTGAAACAGACAGAGTTCGTTCTCGGAAAACATTCAGGCAGGCATGCATTCAAGGAAAGGCTGAGGGAACTGGGGTATGAGCTGAGCGATGAAGAGATCGAGACAGCCTTCCGGAAGTTCAAGCACCTTGCGGACCAGAAGAAGGATATCTTCGATGATGATATCGCAACCCTTGTTTCTGAAGAGGTGTCAAAGATCCCCGAGACTTACAGCCTTGTGGATCTTTCAGTATCCAGCGGTATCAATGTCAGGCCCACTGCCGCGCTCAGGCTCAAGGCGCATGACAGGATCGTAGAGAAGGCGGCCCATGGCGACGGGCCGGTAGATGCTGTGTACCGGGCCATTGCAGCGATTACAGAGACGAAGAGCAATCTCCTCAAATTCGAGGTCAAGAGCATCACAGGCGGCACCGATGCCCTCGGTGAGGTGCTTGTTTCTCTTGAAGAAGACGGAGTAAAGGTGAGGGGACAGGGCGCGGACACCGACATCATCATCGCCGCGGCAAAGGCATACATCAATGCCTTGAACAAGCTGGCGGCGAGAAGGAAGCAAGGGGCGTAATCTCCCGGTGGTTGCCGGAATTATCCTCTCCTTTCGTTCTGTCGTAAGACCGCATGAAAACTATGGCAGGCTAACGTCAAAGTCTATAGAATTGCCACTTGGCTGTTCTTATGTCATTCTCGCTTGTCGAGAATCTTTCTTAAACAGGCTTTAAATAAAGGGAGCGATTCCGGACAAGCCGGAATGACAAACAAAAAAGAGGACTTTGACGTTACCCTGGAAACTATGGAAAAACATTGAAAAACAGGAGGAAATTTTGTATGATATTTAACTGCTAAATGGAGGTGTCGAGATTAAGATAAAGTATCCGGACGGAAGAGAGGCCTCCAGCCCCCTTCCTGATATTGAGGGAAAACTGAAAAAGACCAACGCCATCGCTGTGAGGGTCAACGGCGAGCTGCAGGATTTGTCACAGGTGAAACACCTCGAAAACGAAGCGAGCCTCGAGCCTGTCACCTTTGATTCCGCTGAGGGAAAAGAGATTTATCGTCACAGCACTTCCCACATAATGGCCCATGCTGTCAAGGCGCTCTTTCCAAATGCGAAACTGGCCATCGGTCCGGCAACGGAAGACGGATTCTATTATGACTTTGATCTTGACAGGCCGTTAACCCCTGAGGATCTTGAGCGGATCGAAAAGAAGATGGCAGAGATAATTAGAGCTGACGGACCATTTACTCGAAGGGTACTCCGGAGGGAAGAGGCCATCGAGCTGTTCAGGAAGGCAGGGGAAGATTATAAGGTGGAACTGCTCAATGAGATACCCGATGATTCAGTCTCGGTTTATGAAGAAGGCGGGTTTGTGGACCTTTGCCGCGGACCCCACGTTCCTTCCACAGGGAGTATCAGGGCATTTAAACTCCTGAGCATCGCGGGCGCGTACTGGAGGGGTGATGAAAAGAACAAGATGCTGCAGCGTGTCTACGGCGCCTCATTTGACAGAGAAAATGATTTAAAAGAATATCTGGCCTTTCTGGAAGAAGTGAAGAAGAGAGACCACAGGAGGCTCGGCAAAGAACTTGACCTCTTCAGCATCAATGACGACATCGGTCCGGGCCTGGTACTGTGGCATCCCAACGGCGCTGTCATCAGGAGAGCCATCGAGGACTTCTGGAGGGATGAACACGCAAGGGCCGACTATAAGATACTCTTCTCTCCTCATATCGCAAAACTGAATCTCTGGCAGAAGAGCGGACACTGGGATTTTTACCGGGAGAACATGTATTCCCCCATGGAGATAGAGGGACTGGAATATGAGCTGAAGCCCATGAACTGCCCTTTCCACATACAGGTCTACAAAAGCAACCTCAGGAGTTACCGGGAGCTCCCCATACGCTATGCCGAACTGGGCACGGTCTACCGGTATGAACGTTCCGGCGTTCTCCATGGGCTCCTGAGGGTCAGGGGATTCACCCAGGATGATGCCCATATCTTCTGCATGGAAGACCAGATCGAGGACGAGATCCTCCGCGTTCTGGATTTCACTCTATTTATTCTGAAGACCTTCGGATTCAGTGAATATGATGTCTATCTCTCCACCCGACCCGAAAAATACGTGGGCGCTCCGGAGAACTGGGAGCGTTCCATCGGGGCGCTGAAGCAGGCCCTTGAGGTGAAGGGGCTGGCGTATTCCGTTGACCCGGGGGAAGGGGTCTTCTATGGACCGAAGATCGACATCAAGATAAAGGATTCCCTCAAGAGGGCATGGCAGTGCAGCACCATACAGGTTGATTTCAACAATCCCGAGAGGTTCGATGTATCCTACCGGGGGACCGACGGCAAGGAGCACAGACCTATCATGATACACAGGGCGTTGATGGGGTCCATAGAGAGGTTCTTCGGCATCCTTATCGAGCATTATGCCGGACTCTTCCCTGTCTGGCTCGCGCCTGTTCAGGTCGCCCTGCTCACCATTGCGGAAAGACACTCGGAATATGCGTCACAGGTTGCTGAGAGGCTGAAGGCAGCAGGGATAAGGACAAAGGTGAATCTTGACAATGAAAAGATCGGGCATAAAATCAGGGAAGCCACTATCGGAAAAATACCCTATTTGGTTATAATAGGCGACAGGGAAGTCACGGAAGCCGCACTTTCCGCGAGGAAACAGAATGGAGAGAATCTTGGTTCTATGACAGTGGAAGGGTTATTGGGACTCGTGAACGAGGATATTACACTCAGGAGGTGATAGTATAAGCAAGGATATTGGAAAAGAGATAAGGGTGAACAAAAGGATCAATGCAAGGACGGTCAGGCTTATCGACGCGGACGGATCGCAGGCGGGTGTAGTGCCGCTTGCAGAAGCCCTGAAGCTGGCAGAGGAAAGGGGTTTTGACCTCGTAGAAGTTGCTCCCAATTCCGCGCCCCCTGTATGCAAGATAATGGACTTCGGGAAGTACAAGTACCAGCTCAGCAAAAAGCATACGTCGAGGAAGACCATCGAGGTGAAAGAGGTGAAATTGAGGCCCCAGATAGGCGAGCATGATCTGGAACTTAAGGCCAGGAACGTACAGCGTTTCCTCAATGACGGCAATAAAGCCAAGGTCACGATGTTTTTCAGGGGAAGGGAGATGGTAAGGCCTGATCTCGGCATGAAGGTTTTTGATAGACTGCTGCAGTATCTTGACGGAAAATTTACGCTCGAACAGTCGCCGAAGCATGAAGGCAAGAATATCACGATGGTGGTAGCGCCGAGCAGCAAGTGATTTGAGATTTGCGATTTATGAATTGTGATTTTACGTGTGCGGCAGCAAAGAACAAGCTGAAATCATGCGTCAGGAATCTGAAATACACGGAAAGTTAAGGAGGAAAGCAATGCCGAAGTTGAAAACACATAGAGGAGCCGCGAAGAGGTTCAAGGTTACCGGAACAGGAAAGGTCAAACGCAGCAAGGCATACAAGAGCCATATCCTCACCGGAAAGCCTTCAAAAAGAAGACGGCGCCTGAGAACCGGCACGCTGGTTGCGAAGACCGACCAGGCGAATATCAAGAGACTTATACCGTATATGTAGTGTCAGTGTGAGTGGTTAGTGAAAGTTCTTTAGGATCATTAACATCTGCTGACACTGAAAACAGACACTAATCACTTAGATAAAGGAGGAATAGATGCCGAGAGCAAAGGGTGGTTTCAAGACAAGGAGAAGAAGGAAGAAGATACTGGAAAGGGCCAAGGGCTACTACGGGGCGAAAAGCCGTCTTTTCCGGATAGCCACAGAGGCGGTGGACAAGGCGCTTCAGTATTCCTACAGAGACAGGAAGGTCAAGAAGCGGGAGTTCAGATCACTATGGATCATAAGGATCAACGCAGCAGTGAGAGCACTGGGGCTTACTTACGGACAGTTCATGTCGGGAGTAAAGAAGGCAGAGATCGGGCTTGACAGGAAGGCCCTTGCACATATGGCCTATCATGATCCTGAGGCGTTCAGCCGGATCACCGAGACAGTAAAACAGAAACTTGCTTCGTAAAAACCTGTGACCTGTGACGCGTGATTCGTGACGAGTGAAAAATATTCGTTACGCTCATTACGTGTTACGCGTTACGAGTTTTCTCCAATCCATAATGGCAGACATAAACGATATCAAAACCGCGTTCCTCCAGGAGTTAGCCTCAGCCGGTACGTCCGCTGATCTCCAGTTAGTGAAGGTAAAGTACCTGGGGAAGAAGGGTATCCTCACCGTAAAGCTCAAACTCCTCTCAACCGTCCCGGCAGAGGAGAGGCCTGCCTATGGGAAGCTGATGAACGAGATGAAGACGTTCATCGAACTTGAGCTCGATGGGAAAGAATCCGAGCTCAGGGACGCAGAACGCCGTAGTAAAATTACCTCTGAGTCCATTGACATTACCTTGCCGGGGAAATATACAAAGCCCGGGAAGATGCACCCCATAAGCACGGTACTGCAGGAGATCATCGACATATTCGTGAGCATGGGCTTTGAGATCGAGGTCGGCCCCGAGGTTGAACTGGACTACTATAATTTCGAAGCCCTGAACATGCCGAAGGACCATCCTGCCAGGGATATGCAGGATACCTTTTATATCAGCGATGACGTCATCCTCAGGACCCATACCTCCCCGGTGCAGGTGAGGACTATGGAGAGGAAGAAACCGCCCCTGAGGTTTATCGCTCCCGGAAAGGTGTACCGGTGCGATGCGGATGTGTCCCATACCCCCATGTTTTACCAGGTGGAGGGGCTGGTAGTGGATACCGATATTTCCTTCAGCGACCTTAAGGGTGTTCTGGAGATCTTTGTCCACCTCATGTTCTCGAAAGATACCCCGGTGAGGTTCCGACCGAGCTTTTTCCCATTCACAGAGCCCAGCGCTGAGGTGGATATCGGTTGTATACTCTGTGGCGGCGCGGGGTGCAGGGTCTGCAAGGGCACAGGATGGCTTGAGGTGCTGGGAGCTGGAATGGTGAATCCCAGGGTATTTGAGATGGTGGGGTATGATCCCGAACTTTACACAGGCTTTGCCTTCGGCATGGGGGTAGAGAGAATCACCATGCTCAAATACTCCATAGACGATATCCGGATGTACTACGAAAATGATATACGTTTCCTGAGACAGTTTTAGGTGAACGGAAAACTCTTTACCACAGAGGTCACAGAGTAAAAAGAGATGACATGGAGAAGATCATTATTACTATGAAGTGCGTAGGTATGGCAACATGGCTGTCATTCCCGCTTGTCGGGAATCTTCCTTTTTCAGAAGGATTGCGGACAAGCCGCAATGACAAAAGGGACGCTCAAGTCTTTTTGCGCTGCCCGTTCTTTCCTCCGCGTGGCAGTGTTCTCTGCGGTTTAAAGAATTCTTCATTGGTGTGACATGCGTATACCCCTGGAATGGCTGAAAGAGTTTGTTGATTATTCAGTAAGTGCTGAGGATCTCATCCTGAAGCTGACCATGCTCGGGCTTGAGGTTGAAGGCGTGGAAAGGATGGAGGACGATACTGTCCTGGAGGTGAATGTCACACCGAACAGGCCTGACTGCCTCAGCATACTGGGCATTGCCCGGGAAGTTTCAGCCCTCCTGAATATCCCTCTGAAGCTCCCTGAACACAGGATCAAGGAAGAGAATGGTCCGTCTCTGGTGGATGTGGAGATCGCTGATGAGGATCTCTGCCACCGGTACGCAGGGAGGGACATCAAAGGAGTGGCCATCGGTAATTCACCTGAATGGATGAAAAAGAGGATCGAAAAGTGCGGCATGAGGCCCATCAACAATGTGGTGGATATCACGAACTATGTTCTCCTGGAGCTGGGGCACCCCCTGCACGCCTTTGACATGGACATGTTGAGGGGAAGCAAGATCAGGGTTGCGCGAGCCAGGGGCGGCAAGATAACAACCCTTGACGGAACGGAACGCGCTCTCCCTGAGGATTCACTCCTCATATGGGACGGGGAGCGGCCTGTCGCCGTGGCAGGCGTCATGGGCGGCGCTGAGACAGAGGTGAAGGAAAAAACAAGAAATATTTTCCTTGAGAGCGCATACTTTCTGCCGTCATCCATACGAAGGACTTCAAAGGCCCTCGGGCTGAAGACTGAATCCGCATACCGTTTTGAGCGGGGTATGGACATCGAACTTCTCGAAAAGGCCCTGGACAGGGCTGCCTCATTAATGGCTGTTCATGCCGGTGGAAAGATTTCGAAGAAGGTGGACGTGTATCCACGGCCCTTTCAGGCATCCAGGATAGAGGTGAGATACGACAGGGTGAACAGGATCCTCGGCGCTTCCATTCCCAATGATGAAATGACAGACATTGTGCAGCGACTGGGCATGAAACCGGAAAAGGTGCCGGGCTCTTTTATTGTTATCCCTCCTTCTTATAGGAGTGACATAATGAAAGAAATTGATGTAATTGAGGAACTCGCGCGGTTTCATGGATTCGAAAGAATTCCGGTGACGGTCCCGAAGATCCCGATTTCAAAAGAGGCGAAAGATACGCGCCACCACCTTATGGCACGGGTCAAGGAATCCTTTCGGAGCGCAGGATTCACTGAGGCTATAAACTACAGTTTCATGAATCCCGGGATGCTCGACACCCTCAACATCGAAGAAAATGATTTCCGGCGCAGGAGCCTCATCCTGAGGAATCCCATCAATGAGGAGGAATCCCACCTGAGGACTATGCTCGCGCCGTCCCTCATCCGGAATCTTCTCTATAACGTTTCCATGGGAAGCAGGGACGTCCGTCTCTTTGAGGTCTCCCGTATCTTCATCGATAAGGGAGCATCGCTTCCCGAGGAAGAGCACCATCTTGGGGCGATCTATTTCAGGGAGAAGACACCCTCTCTCTGGAAGGAGGAAGCCCCTCACTTCTACATTGTGAAGGGTGCGGTTCAGGCAATGCTTGATGACCTCAGAATCGGTGATTATCTCTTTCAGCCTTCCTCTGAACCCTTTTTGCACCCGGGGAAATCGGGTGATATCATGGTGTCAGGCAGGAAAATCGGTTTCCTCGGGGCGCTCCATCCCGACATCGTCGAAAAACTTTCTCTGAAGGTTTCACAGCAGGACGTACTTGCGCTTGAGATGAATCTCGATGCGCTTCCGGCATCAGTGAACATTGGGGTGAAATATACCCCCATCCCGAAATACCCGTTTATTGACCGGGATATCGCCCTTGTGGTGGATGAGTCCCTCCCCGCAGCAGCCATTATGGAGCATCTGAGGGCTTACCCAACAGACCTCATAGAAGACATATCAATATTCGATTTCTATAAGGGGAAGAATATCCCCGAAGGGAAAAAGAGCCTTGCCTTTACCCTCAGGTACCGGGCAAAGGACAGGACGCTTACGGATGCCGAGATAGAAGAGCTACATGCCGGCCTCGTCAGGTATATAACCGAAAAAACAGGCGGGGTCGTACGGGGAACGTAAGCGCGGCAGGACAACGTGAGTGGATCGCTTACGGCATATCAGCTTTTGCCCCCGCACCGTTGTCGATCGCTCCGGCATCTTTCTCAAAGAAGGATTCCCATATCGATGAGTTATTGGAAGGTTCCCCCTTAATAAAGGGGGTGGAGGGGGATGTTGCTGCCTCCGATACCTGTAGGGAGAGGTGGCCGAAAAAATAAATAGTAAAAAAAGGGACACATCCAATACTGTTCGGCATAAAATATGCTTATGCTTCAATAGAACATTCTTCATTCATCGAGTCTAATTCCGGGGGTTGTAATTACTTTGAATAACAACATTCCTTCTCAAGAACTATTTTCCCGTTGGGATCGATGCAGAACTCTCCTGAAGAAATTTATTCCTCAATCTCAGGGGATATTAATATTCTCTCGTTTAAATATTTATTACTTCAGCGGTTCATTTGTTAACTTGTAATTCCCTGTAGTCTTGCTACAGGGTTTCCGGTTATTTCACCCTCCCCTTGGTCCCCTCCCGTCAAGGGAGGGGAGATTTAGATACCCTGCAGTCTCTGCTGCAGGGTTCTTCATTGGCCCGGTTGGGCCTCATCTATCAGCACCTTATATGGGGTCTGCGGGGTCTGCTGATATCAAATGGACGGGATACAGACCATTAATTATAGACAATGGGTTTACTTTAGATGGCTACATAACTGACAAAACACAGGTCTATTGGCTTGGTGATAAGAAAAACATCCCTACGGTTGCAGTAAAGGCACATGACTTTTGCATAGATATACAGGCTAAAATTGCAAAATTACTAAGGCCAGCTGGCCGGCCACTGATAAAATAGTAAAGTGGTTAATAATTATGTATTTAAAAGATGATGGACGCGTAAAAAGTTGTCATACCCGCGAACCCAGAAGTAGTAGCCTTAAGCGGCGGGCATCCAGAACTAATGTAACTACTTGAAAAGAATAAATTCCCGTTTTCATGGGAATGATGAAAAACTGCCTTTATGGACTTTTGTAAGGGCATCAAAAATTGGAGGCAAAAAATGAGCGACAATAGGAAAAACATAAAAATTGTGAATGAAACTTCACAGAAAATTGTGGAGTGGGCAGGACAAGAGGGATATGAGACCATATTTGACAGGGCGCAGAAGATGAAGTCCTGTCCGATAGGGGAGAAGGGGGCATGCTGCAGGATGTGTCATATAGGTCCTTGCAGGCTTGTGGGCAAGAATGCCGAGTATCGCCTTTGCCCCTGAATGGTGGAGTGAAAAGGCGCTCGCTATCGGGACATACTTTGTTGCATCAGGGTCAACTGTTATATTTGGGGGTGAGTCTCCTGTTGGAGCAAGCAAGAAAGTAGTAGACATAATAGAAAACAAATGGCAGGAAAAGGTGGGAGCTGCCTTTTTCTTTGAGCCTGACCCTGAAAAGATGCTCCAGAGGGGCATAGAGTGGGTGGATATGAGAAGGGAACAGTTAAAGCTTGTTAAATATCAACCAGGAAGGTTCAAAAAGGAAAGGGTGCTTATGGATATGGCTGCAAGGCGTGAACTTGAAAGGGTAGCAAAACCGCATGTGGGTCTTGGATAATAAAAAAATAATGATTTAGATAATCGGAGGTCATGGCGTGGTAAAAGAGACTTTAACGGTATGTCCATATTGCGGGGCAGGTTGTTTAATGGTTCTCACGGTAAAGGACAACAGGATAATAAAAGTGTCGCCATTTATGGGGGGAGACCGCTTTCTCTGTCCCAAGGCGTTAAAGATCATAGATTTTGTTCATAATCCTGTCAGGCTTACCAAAGCAAGGCATGTTCCCTATCTAAAGCAGAGAACAGACAGGGCATATCTCCAGATAAATCCTGAGGATGCGGCAAGGTGCGGGTTGTCAGAAGGCGATGACGCAGAGGTGAGTTCCCGCCGCGGCAAGGTGATGCTTGCGACAAACATAACGACTGACGTCCCTCATGGTATAGTTTTTGCGCCATTTCATTTTTGCGAATCCCCCATCAATTTTGTAACGAACAACGCCCTTGATCCGGAAAGCAAGACCCCTGGATATAAAGTCTCGGCAGTAAGAATTAAAAAATCCGATGCCGGAGAAACACTTAAAGATAAGGCAAAAGAATGCGGATATAAATGATGCATGAAATTTGCATTTTAGTATGGCGATATTATATATTTACACTTTGAAATTGATTTAAGCCTGTTAAAAATACGTAAACTCATTTTGCAGGTGATACAGCAAAAACAGGATTTGCTGAATAAAAAAACTTATTGATAAGGAGGAAAAAATGGTGAATTACAAGGTTTTACCGGGTCCGGAAAGTTATCTCCCCCCGGCAGCTTCAATCCACGGCGCATGTATGCCGGAAACAGGTGAGGCAATTATTGAGGGCGGCTGTGTCCCCATGGATGTATGTGTAAAGCATATAGCTAAAAAACTCCTGGAGGCAAAAAATCCGACTTTTTTCCCGGGTCCCCTGCTTCTCTGGAAGACAACTGATTATGCGCTCAAAAGAGGCAAGCTCATAAGGGATATCGCAAGCGAGATCAATGCAAAAATCATCCCAATGCCTGATTACAGACCCAAATATCCTATGATCAATCCAGCAGTGGAGATAAATCCGAACCATCCGAATCTTACTATCTGGCATAACAAGATTGATGTGGGCATATTCATAGGGGTCCACTGCCATCAGGCCAATTTGGCCCTAAAAATAATAAGGGGCGGGACTGATTGCTATACAGTTGCCTTATGCGCAGAAGAAGGTCATGAAGAAGCCAATGCATCCTTAAGGGACGCTGATAATAATAAGCTCCAGATGCTGCTTGATGCTGTCAGAGAAATGAAAAAAGGAGGCGCTTAAATATCATGA
>CAMTVV010000178.1:0-10602 GCA_947085305.1 uncultured Nitrospiraceae bacterium | reverse complement strand
TTGAAGGGGTTGTGGGTAGGATAGGCTGTTAATCTGTCATTGTGTATCTGCCTTTTTTCTCTTCGCTGCTGACCAGCAACGTTAGCTCTTTCAGCTCTTTCATTTGTGGCATACCTTGCCGGGATTCTCCTTCACTGCTTTGCTGAAATCGCTCCAGAAGGCAGCCTCCTTGACAAGAGCCTTCTTGCTCACTGTCTTTTTCATCCAGTCTCACCTCCTTCCAGGTATAGGCTGCTGCTATGGTTAGAAGCTGAGTCATAGCTAATAGCCATAGTTTAGCAAGTTTGCTCCGCTTGTCAACTGGGGGAAAAGAGGACGGTTTTGAAAAGGGAGAGGGAGCGTCATCCTCACCAAAAGGTATTTACGAATGCAATGATATTCAGAAAAGGAAAAGGGAGAGATTGTATCCCTCCCTTTTCGGTGGTCTAATAACCGCCGGTCTTTTTCTTCGGCGCTTCCTTCGGCGCCTCTTTTGCAGGAGCATCCGCCTTTTTGCCGAGAGTTTTGATGTAAGCCACCATGTCCTTCATCTGGTCGGACTTCGCATCAATAGCCTTACCCTTGTTCGCATTCTCGATACAGAAATTCACTGCCTCTTCAAGGCTCTTCTGGGTTTTCCCCATAATCTTGAACTCTTTCTTTTCACCGGCCTTTTCTACGCCCTTCCCACCCGGATGGCACTCGTTACATGCCTTAATCCCGCCTGCAAATTTCGCGTCATTGAAAAGCGCCTTTCCGCGCTCTTCAGGCAAATGCTTCCCAGCAAAGGCAAGAGAAAAAGTCAATCCGAGGGCGATCATCGCTATCATGATTATTCTTGCTGCCTTCATTCCTTACTTACCTCCTTTCATCAGACAATTTATGCTCAATTCTACCAAAAAGAAGAAACCCTTCACAACTCACTATGGAATATGTCCTGACCTCATTTCTCTTTCAAAGGAATTCTTATCGTCACAAAGAAGGTTGAGCCGCTTCGGTATACAAGGAAAAGCATTGACTTATCAGCTTTCTTGAGCAGCTCATTGAACTCCTTCAGACTGTTCACGGGATTCCGGTCCACCTCAAGAATTACATCTCCCCGCTGAATGCCGGCTTCCCCTGCCAGTCCTCCAGGTTCCACATTGGTGACCACGACACCTTCAGCCTTCTTCATCCCAAGCTCCGAGGCAATCTCCCGGGTAACCGCCTGTAAAGAGATGCCCAGCCGTCTCTCCGCTTCCTCAGAAGGCTTTACCGCTTCCTCATCCTTCAATTCACCCACGGTCGTAGGGACCATCAGCTCTTTTCCATCCCTCAGCGCCTTGAACGTCACTTTTTCACCGGGCGGCATGGAGGCGACCATCCGCGGCAATTCCTGATAATCCTTGACAGTCTTTCCATTAAGCTCAAGAATAATATCCCCTCTCTTGAACCCTGCTTTGTCAGCGGGGCCTCCCGGAACCACGTCGGAAATAAGCGCCCCTTTCTCTTCCTGCAACCCGAAGGATTTCGCCAGTTCAGGGGTAATTTCCTGGATAGAGACACCCAGCCACCCCCTGGTCACCTTACCCTTCTCTTTAAGCTGAACAAGTATTTCCTTGGCCATGTTTATCGGCACCGCAAATCCGATACCCTGCCCTGCTGCAACTATGGCGGTATTGATGCCCATTACCTCACCGTAATAGTTAATTAATGGGCCGCCGCTGTTCCCTGGATTTATGGATGCATCTGTCTGGATAAAGTCATCATATGGTCCCGCCCCGATGGTGCGGCCTTTCGCGCTCACGATTCCCGAGGTCACTGTTTCTGCAAGACCGAAGGGATTCCCGATGGCGATGACAGACTCCCCCTCCCTCAAAGTATATGAATCACCAAGGGGCGCGGTAACCAAATCCTTTTTCGCCTCGATTTTAATAAGGGCAATGTCGGTCTTGGGGTCTGTGCCGATGATTTTGGCGGGGTATTGCTCCTTATTATGGAGGATGACTGTAATATCTTTCGCCTTCTGAACCACATGGTTGTTGGTTACGATATACCCTTCCCTGTTTATGATAAACCCTGATCCTAATCCTTTCCTCTTGAATTCCCTCGGTTCCTGGTTGCCGAAGAACCGCTTCCAGAACTCCTTGAACTGGTCGTCGTGTCCAAAGGGAGCAGAAAATCCCCCGGGACTGCCTGTTTTTATGACCTCTGTCACGCTGATATTCACTACAGCGGGCTTCAGTTTCTCCACGAGGTTTGCCACTGTCTCATTGGTTATGGGAACGGCTTTCCTCGCCTTCGGCTGGTCCAGGGTAGTCCAGAAAGGGTCCGCTCCCGCGGCAATCCCCTGGAGAAGCATCAACGAGACCAGGAAAAGTACGGCAAACACATGGAATTTCTTTGCAAAATTATTTTTCCATTTGAACATTTAAAACCTCCTCGGACAAAAATCAGCAGCGCTGACTCATCAGTTTTCTTTTTATTTTACCTTACGGAAATCTTAAATGCAAAAAGCCTTTTTCTAAGGGGGAATAAAAAAGAGAAAATTACCCACTTGAAATGAGAAAGAGCCTAATAAGACATTATGCAATTCTATAAAATTTAAATGCGGACAAAATTGTTTTTAGTTAACAATTTTATTATTTATGAAAATACGATATGTGAGCAGAGATTAAGATTTTTGAAGATTGTACTTTTTAATCTTATATCCTACCTGCCGTGGCGTGATTCCCAGAACTATAGCAGCCTTTGCCTGGTTCCAGCCGGTCTTTTCAAGGGCATCAAGCATCCTCGTCTTTTCTATATCTTCTATGGTTGACTGCAGAGCGTCCCCCATTCTACTGCCATATTTAGATTTAATAGACTGGTCTCGTATATTTAAGGGAAGGTCGGATTTTGTTATGGTCTTCTCGTTTGACATTACGACTAATCTCTCGATTGTATTTTCCAGTTCTCTTACATTTCCCGGCCAGTCATAGTCCTTAAAGACATTCAAAATATCCGAAGAAATGGTTTTTTTCTTTTTATTCTCCTCATTGTATTTCTTCAAAAAATATTCAACGAGCAAAGGTATGTCTTCTTTTCTTTCCCTCAACGAAGGCAAAAATACGGGGACAACATTAAGACGGTAATACAGGTCTTCCCTGAATTTTCCCTTGGATACGAATTCTTCCAGATCTCTGCTTGTTGCTGCAATCAGCCTGACATCAACCTTAATGGTTCTGTCACCGCCCAGCCGCTCGAATTCCCTTTCCTGCAGTACCCTCAGTATCTTTGGCTGGAGGGTTAATGGCAGATCTCCTATCTCATCAAGAAAAATAGTTCCTCTGTCAGCGAGTTCAAATCGCCCCTTTCTCATTGCCATCGCCCCTGTAAAAGCCCCCTTTTCATGGCCAAATAGTTCTGATTCAAGCAATCCTTCCGGAATAGAAGCACAGTTGAATTTTATGAAAGGCCCTTTGGCCTTTGGGCTCATATAATGTATCGCCTTAGCAATCAATTCTTTTCCGGTCCCGCTTTCGCCGCGTAAAAGAACATTTGCCTTTGAGGGCGCTACCCTGTGCACTGCTTCGAATACATCCTGCATTTTGTCTGACTGTCCAATAATATTCTCGACTCTGTATTTCCCTTTGAGTTGTTGTTTGAGGTTTTCCTTTTCCTGAATAAATTCTTCCCTCGTCTTTTCTAATTCATTATGAAGTTTTACTGTTTGCGCAATCAGGGAGGCTATGATCTTCAAAAGCCTTAGGTCTTCCTCAAAGGATATTCTCCTGGAGCTGAAAAGCCTGTCCACGCTTAATACGCCAAGAACTTCATGTTTGAACTTTATAGGCACGCATAAAAATGCGATATTTTCTTTTTTAATCGTCTTCCTTGCTCCGGTCTTGTTTAGGAATAAGGGTTCATCCCCTATATTGGGTATTACTATGGGAGAACCAAGTTTTGCAACCCGTCCAATAATTCCCTCCCCTAATTTATATCTTCCCCTCTTGATCTCTTCTTCTGTCATTCCGTATGCCGCTATAATCGAGACTTCATCGTTTTGTCTGAGCGCCACCGTGCCCCTGCTCATATCAAGATATTCCGAAAGTACTCTCATAACTCCACGGAGATTCGTTCTAAGATTCAGGGAAGAACCGAGAAGTTTGCTTATTTCATAAAGAGCCGTGATTTCGAGTGTTTTATCGCTTATATGCGGCATGTGAAAGTCTAACCGAGAATCTACAAAAATGTAAACACAATGACTTAATTGTAAGGAGGGGGCATTTCGAGTCAATGGTGAAACCTTTTCCGGTTATGGTATATAATGAAAATCAGGCACGCGCGCCATGTTTTTCAGTGGATGCGCATAACGGCGCATCCAGGATATAAATCGTGACCTGAGAGGAAGGAGGTACTATGGATATCTTTGAAGCGATCAGAACAAGACGGAGCGTCAGAAGATTCATGGACAAGCCGGTGGAAGAGGAAAAGATTCAAGCCATACTCGAGGCGGTTCGTCAAGCGCCCTCATGGGCAAATCTCCAGTGCTGGCGATTCGTCGTGGTGAAAGACCAGGCTGTGAAGAGCGAGCTCAGTGAAATATCCTATGTGGAGTCATTTTTCGGTCCCCGGGGGTACAAGGCAAACCCTGCCAAAAAAGGCCTTGCAGAGGCGCCGGTCCTTATAGTTGCCTGCGCCGACCCCTCCCAGTCGGGAACCCTGTGGGAACAGCCTTATTACATGACCGATATCGGCATAGCGGCGCAAAACCTCATGCTTGCAGCGCGCGCCCTCGGACTTGGGACCGTTTTTGTCGGGGTATTTGATGAGGAAAAAGTCCGCTCTATGCTTGCCATCCCTTCAAATATCCGGGTGGTGGGACTTTTTCCGGTCGGCTATCCGTTGGAGGAGAAGACCTCAGGCCCAGCGCGGAAAACCCTTAACGAAATCGTTTTTTTTGAGAAGTGGGGGGCGTGACTTTAGAGGGATTGTCGCCCATGGATTTCACACCGGACATTAAAAATTTTTGCAGAAGAAGCGGGGCAGCCCTTGTGGGCATTGCAGACCTTGAGCCCTTCAAGCAGGGAAGGACCGCGCTCCCGCAGGAATTGCTTGACCCTTACATCTCTGCTGTCTCCATAGCAATTCATCTTGACGACAAGACCATCGACGCAATAGAGCACGGCCCTACCCTCGAATATGCGGAACTCTATCGCGCGGTCAACGCAGCCCTTGACAGGATCGCCTCCATGATCGTCCAATGGATAGCCAAAAGAGGGTTTGCGGCAAAGGCGATACCTGCTTCTCATATCGTGGACGAAGTCAATCTCCTTGGAAATATCTCCCACAAGGCTGTGGCGAGAATGGCTGGAATCGGTTGGCAGGGGAAAAGTCTTCTTATCATCAGCCCTGAATTCGGGCCGAGGATAAGGCTTGCGACAGTGCTGACCGATATGCCCCTAAGCTCCGATGGTCCCCTGAAACAGAGGTGCGGCACATGCTGTGAATGTGCGAAGGCATGCCCTGCATCGGCAATAAAAAACATCTCTTCGGCTGACGGC
The DNA here is from genome assembly GCA_947085305.1 of uncultured Nitrospiraceae bacterium. Lineage (GTDB taxonomy): Bacteria > Nitrospirota > Thermodesulfovibrionia > Thermodesulfovibrionales > UBA9159 > JAMCQB01. Next base: position 5,098 of record CAMTVV010000178.1, on the reverse strand, counting down.
TATGAAAGCAGGGATGCAGCCCTCTCCTTCGAACGCTGTGCGAATAAAACTCTGGAGTTCAAGGCCTTGCCCGGCATCGGCGCCAGGATATGCGGGGTATGCATTAAAGTTTGTCCTTTCGGCCGTGCTCCGTTCATTGACAATCATCCTGAAAAATAATTAAATTACGCCATGAATTCCTTTGTATCGCAGCGTTCATTAATAGGGCTTGATTACAAAAACGGTTCGTATAAGACAACCCCCCGGCGTATTTTCCCGCTGTGGAAGGCGCTGCCCACCTTAGGTTTTTGCAGTTATGTCTTCCCCATCATCCTCAGGTCCGGCGCCAGGGCAAAATGGGGAAGGTATGATACTACCGAATGGTGCAAAAGCAGTCTTGCTGTGCTCAGGGCTTTGGAAAGTATCGGCATCACAGTCGAGATAACAGGCATCGACCATTTCAGGGAATTGAAAGAACCGTGTGTGTTTCTCGCTAATCATATGAGCACCCTCGAGACCTTTGTCCTTCCCGTCATCATCGCCTCAATTAAACCTGTCACCTTCGTGGTCAAGGAGAACCTGATGGAGACCCCTGTTTTTAAATATGTGATGCGTTCGAGAGATCCCATCACTGTTGGCCGGGCAAATCCCCGGGAGGATCTAAGGGCGGTGCTGGAAGGGGGAACAGAGAGGCTGAATGCAGGCATCTCCATAATCATATTCCCGCAGACCACACGGTTTCTTGGCTTTGACCCTGCGACGTTCAACACCATAGGGATAAAACTGGCGAAAAAAGCCGGTGTCCCTGTTGTCCCAGTTGCGCTGAAAACGGATGCATGGGGCAACGGCAATTATCTCAAGGATTTCGGCAGGATGGATCCTTCCTTGCCGGTGCATTTTGCCTTTGGAAAACCGCAATGGATCAAAGACCGCGGCATGGAGGAACACAACCAGGTCATAGAATTCATCAGCAGCAAGCTCAACGAATGGAAAAAAGGCAAGAGCTGCAATGATGCCGCCTTCTAATGATCGCCGATGGTCATCGTTTACCAAATTTAGAGAGTTTACTGCATGCCATACAAGCCTTCCTACTCTACAATATCTTCTATCATCCTGAACTTTTCTCTGAGGGCCTTCTCAACTGCCTCGGGGACAAGCCCCCTTACAGAACCTTCGAAGGATGCCACCTCTTTCACAATAGTGGAGGTAAGAAATGAATATTCCTCTGACGGCATCATGAAAACCGTCTCTATGGACATATTAAGTCTTCTGTTCATAAGAGCTATCTGAAGTTCATACTCAAAGTCAGATACTGCCCTTAACCCCCTTATGATCGCAGCGCCGCCCTTTGATTCTACATAATCCACCAGCAGTCCATTGAACGCCTCCACCCTCACATTCTTGTATCCCTTGACGGACTCACGAATCAGTGTAAGCCTTTCCTCCAGGGTAAAGAGGGGCTGTTTCTTCGGGCTGGGGGCTACGGCAATGATGATCTCTTCAAATATCCTCAAGCCCCGCTGCACGAGGTCGAGATGTCCGTTGGTGATGGGATCAAAAGTGCCGGGATAGATGCCTGTCTTCATTTAATCCTCCCTACAGGCCGTAAGACGATTTGTACACCGTCAAAACAGTATCGCCGTATTTATAGTCCTTCATAAATTTAAGCTTTCCCGCAGCCTCGGGGAGCTTCGTCTTGAAAAAATGCTCCGCGATGACAAGACCGCCTTCCCTGATGATTTTTCCATGCCCGAGGAGGGGAAGTATCTTTGTCAGCTCTTCAGAACAGTAAGGGGGGTCAAGAAAGATAATATCATATTGCCGTCCCTTCTCCCCTTCCCTCTCCGCAAAATCATAGGCCCTCAGATTCACGACCCTGGCCCTTTCAGTGAAATTGAACTCGGATAAGAGCTGGTGGATCATCCTCACCCTCAGTTTATTCGCCTCTACCATGACAGCCTTTGCCGCCCTTCTGCTCAATGCCTCGAGCCCGACCCCTCCGGTTCCTGCATAGAGGTCGAGGAAGAGAGAACCGGGCAGTTCATTCCTGATGATGTCGAAAAGGGCTTCCCTGACCTTGGCAGAGGTCGGCCTCAGCTCATCCCTTTCTTCTTTTTTCCGGAACGCCTTTCTGAAACCGATTCTCCTGCCTTTGGCGCTGCCGCCTGAAATTCTCATTTCATTCTTCCACGAGTCTACGACAGCGACGGATTCACTAAAAATCCGTCATCCGGTTTATAACCTGAGATCTTCACCACCCTTCCCTCAACACGGAGCCTCCCTTCGGAAAAAAGCCTTATGGCCTCCGGGAAGATCCTGTGCTCCAGCTTCAGGATCCTTTCGGAAAGGGTATCTTCGGTATCATCAGGGGAGACCGGCACAGCGGCCTGTATGATCACCGGCCCGGTATCCATGCCCTCATCAACAAAGTGCACAGTGCATCCGCTGATCCTCACCCCGTAATCCACCGCTTGTTTCTGCCCGTGGAGACCGGGGAAGGACGGGAGAAGCGCCGGGTGTATGTTCATGATCCGGTGGGGAAAGGCGTCTATGAGAGGCTTTCTCACGATGCGCATGAATCCCGCCAGGATCACCAGCTCCACACTGCGTGCTTTAAGTTCCTCTGTGATCCTCAGGAAGAAATCATCCTTTGTAGGGAAATCCCCGGGATTGATGCAGAGGTATTCAATGGAATGCTTTTTTGCCCGTTCTACGGCAAAGGCCCCGGGATTGTCAACCACAAGAAGTTTTACGACAGCGTTAAGCCTGCCCTCTTCTATCGAGTCGATGATTGCCTGAAAATTCGAACCGCGGCCGGAGGCAAGAACCCCAAGAGGCAGTTTCTCCATATCAGAGCCTCACTTCCACAAAGGCCCTTTCCCTCAGGCTTCTGATCCAGTTTCTGTACTCCTCATTAAACTTTTTTTCGAAAAGCTTCTTCTTTACGCTCTCCTTGAACTCGTCCATGTTCCTGGCATCCACCTTCTCTTCGAGCCTTATAATATGAAGTCCCCTTATGGTCCAGAATGGTCTGCTCACGTCCCCCAGAGACATCTGTGAAAGCACCTCGAGGAACTCCTTGCCGAAATGTTCTTTCTTGATGAACCCAAGGTCGCCACCTGCCTTGCCTGTGGGGTCCTCCGAATACCTCAATGCCATCATGGCAAAGTCCTCTCCGCCCTTCACCTTCTGAAACACCTCTTCCGCCCGGGCTTCCACTGTGCTCCTGTCGGCATCCTTTTCAGGCTTCTTGAAGAAGATCTGCCTCACCCTGTACTCAGTATCCGTGCTCTTTGTCATGTGTTGCTTCACTTCTTCATCGGTCACCACGATCTTGTTCCTTACCTGCTGACCCACCACCTTGCTCAGAATGATATGCTCAGCAAGCCGCTTCTTGTATTCATCAAGAGTGAACCCCTCCTTTTTCAGGGATTCCTGAAATTCCTTGTCATCCATGGAATATTTTTTCTTGATCCCCTCAACGGCGTCAGCGATCTCTTCCCTGGCGGCATCAATATCCAATCTCCTTGCGGCCTGCAACTGCAGTTTCTTGTCGATCATGCCTTCGAGGAACGCTGCCTCGCTTTCCTTGAACAGCTTCTTCCTATCAACATCACTCACGGACTTCATCTCACCGCTCATCACCTCGAATTCCATGGCCTTGTAAAGTTCGCTCCATGTGATCACCTCCTTGTTCACCACCGCAACAACCCTATCAAGGAGAGGCGAGGCGTACGCACTGCCTGTAAAAAGAATACATGCAAGAACAACAGCCGCGGGAAAATGAAGGATTTTCCGGGCGCCCCATCCGTTTCTTTCAGAAACCATTCAATACCTCCTGTGAGAGATAACTGATCATCATTCTCAGCTTTAAAACTATATCAAGTAAGGACAAAATTTCAATAGCTATTTCAGCAAATCCTCGGCAACTGCTCCCCCTGGATCATTTCTATGATACGGGTCCCGCCTATGGCTGTTTCGAGAAGCGCCATGCCTTCAGGGGACTCTGCCACCTCGCCGATCACTCTCGCCTTGGTCCCGTTGGGATGCGTTCTCATCACCCCAAGAAGGTCATCCGCAGCACGGGCATCCACAACCGCAAGAAGGGCTCCCTCATTGGCAACGTAAAGGGGATCGAGGCCGAGGAGGTCACACGCGCCCCGCACCTGCGGGGCAACAGGGATAGAGACCTCCCTGATCCTTATGCACTTCGCCGACTCCAGGGCAGCTTCCTTCAGGGTCGTTGCGAGCCCTCCCCTCGTGGGGTCCCTCATGAAATGGATGTCCGTCGTGACGTCAAGCATCGCTCTCACAAGACCGTTCAGCGGCGCGGTGTCGCTCATAATGGGGGGATCAAAGGTTATCCCGTTTCTTTCGGACATCACCGCAATGCCGTGATTGCCCATCTCACCGCTGATCAAAACCTTGTCGCCGCCTTTTATTTTAGAGGCTGCTATTTCCACCCCTTCATAGAGGAGACCGATCCCTGACGTATTAATGAATATCCCGTCACCCTTCCCCTTATTCACTACCTTTGTGTCACCGGCAACGATCTTTACCCCTGCCCTTTCTGCTGCCCTGGACATGGATGATACAATGGTCTTCAGGCGCTCAAAGGGGAAGCCTTCCTCGATGATGAATCCTGCGGTGAGGAAAAGGGGCGCAGCTCCGGAAACCGCAAGGTCGTTCACCGTTCCATAGACAGCCAGCTCCCCTATGTTGCCGCCAGGGAAAAACAGTGGGGAAACAACATAGGAATCGGTAGTGAATGCCAGTCTAAAAAGTTCCGGGTTCAGAGTTCGGCGTTCAGAGATTTTATGAATTTCACAATTTAACTCAAAACTCCGGACTAATAACTCTGAACTATCAATAATAGCAGAGTCACCCAATCCCTCCATTTTAAAGGCAGGCCCGAAATGCTCCGCGATAAGATCATGCATAAGCTTGCCGCCGCTCCCGTGACCAAGGAGAATCCTATCCACGACAAGCTCCATATCGGTAATATGCGGCGCAGCTTCCCTCGTTGCTCACCATGCATGCGCCAACAGGGCTTTCCGGAGTACATGCTGTGCCGAACATTGGACACTCCAGTGGTATCTTCACCCCCCTCAGGACATCG
>CAMTVV010000177.1:0-6362 GCA_947085305.1 uncultured Nitrospiraceae bacterium | reverse complement strand
TTATGCTAGTGACTGGAGTTCAGACGTGTGCTCTTCCGATCTGGGGAGGTTCATTGAGTCAGTATAAGGAGTTCATAAGTAAAACAACATAGTTTGTCATTGACCCGAAAATAGTAGTTAAGACTGTCATTCCGGCAGGTCGTAAGCCGGAATCCAGTTCCTTTAAAAAAGACTCCGGATTCCCGCTCAACAGACTGCGGGAATGACGGGCAAGGGTCATTTTCATGCTCCTTTGTGAGCAAGGCTCATGATGATTCCCGCTTGCCGGGTTTGTCATTCCGACTTGTTCGGAATCTTTTTTTCTTCACGCTCGTCATTATCCATCTCCCTATCGCCTTTTGCAGATGCTGGCGCAGGCTTACAAACAGGGCAGTAGGGCTCTCCGAGGTCCAGGAGGCAGACATGCCCTCATTCAGGACAGCAGATACATTTGGTTAAGGGCTGTTCGCATACAGGACATAGTTCCATAGTGAATTATATCATAAGATATATTTCACAAGTAAAAACCCGCTGATAAGCAAAAACATGAACGCGTAGGTGAGTATATTGAAATATCTGTCAATAAAGGCACGGATTGGCGAGCCGAACTTATATATCAGGGCAGAGACGAGGAAAAACCTTGCCCCCCTGCTGAGAACAGATGCAATAATAAAGACCATGAAATCAGCCCTCAGAAACCCTGCTGCGATGGTAAATATCTTGTAGGGAACAGGTGTAAAGCCCGCAATGCTTACTGCCCATGCCTCATACCTGATAAAATAGTTTCTCACAGATTCAAAACCGGCCGGGTCAATATAATTAAACAAAATCCCCTTTGCAAGCCCCCAGAACTGCCAGCCGATCAGGTAGCCGCCCGCACCTCCCAGCACAGAGCCAATAGTGCAAACTGCTGCATATTTGAATGCCTTTTTAGGTATTGAAAGGCTCAAAGCTATCAGAAGGACATCAGGAGGGATCGGAAAAAAAGAAGACTCTGCAAAGGCAAGCAGAAACAGCGCCGGAATGCCATAAGGCGTGTTTGCCCAGTGTAAAACCCAGTCGTATAAGCTCTTCAGGAATTTCATGTCAGTAATAATAACACAATAATAATGCCTTTAATAAAATCCGACCAAGAATCGCTCCATTTAGTTTAAAATAAATGAACCACCTGCGGCAGAGACCGCAGGATATCTAAAAAAATTGAACAATTGTCAGATGTCATTCTGGCTTGTCCAGAATCTTTCTTTACGATTCCTGACAAGCAGGAAGGATTCCGAACAAGTCGGAATGACACAAGGAAACCCTGCAGCAAGCTACAGGGAATTACAAGTTAAAATAATTCAATGAAGAAATTGATTGTCATTGGCGGCGGCCTTGCCGGAACCGAGGCTGCGTGGCAGGCTGCCATACGGGGCATAAAGGTGACACTCTTTGAGATGAGGCCGCTCAAGCTCACCGAGGCCCATAAGACCGGGTTTCTGGGGGAGCTGGTCTGTTCCAACTCTTTGCGTTCCTCTGACATCATGAGCGCGCCAGGTCTGCTGAAGAAGGAACTCCGGACGGCTGACTCTATTATCATGAAGGCGGCAGAGGTGTCAAAGGTTCCTGCAGGAAGCGCCTTTGCTGTAGACAGAGTCATATTCTCTGAGTTTCTCACCAATGCCATTTCAGGCAATCCCGATATCGAAGTGGTGAGGGAAGAGGTGAAGGATCTCCCCGAGTCTCCCTGCATCATCGCCACCGGCCCTCTGACTTCAACTTCTATGGCTGAGGCGCTGGGAAGGCTCGTAGGGAATGAGTACCTCTATTTCTATGATGCCATTTCTCCCATCATCGATGCGGGGAGTATCGATTACGACAGAGTGTATTTTGCATCGAGATACGGTAAGGGCGGCGATGATTATGTAAATTGTCCCATGACACGGGAGGAATACGAGAAATTTTTCGACGCCCTTCTGGAAGCTGACAGAGTGAGCGCCAGGGCTTTTGAAAGCGAAAAAGTTTTTGAGGGCTGCATGCCTGTGGAGGTAATGGCTTCCCGGGGAAAGGATACATTACGGTTCGGTCCCATGAAACCGGTGGGGCTCCGGGACCCCAAAAGAGGGAGAGAACCCTATGCCGTGGTCCAGTTGCGGCCCGAAAACAGGGACGGTTCCGCATATAATATGGTCGGATTTCAGACGAGGATAAAGCGGCCGGAGCAGCAGCGGGTCTTCAGGATGATACCGGGGCTTGAGAAGGCGGAATTCCTCAGGTTCGGCAGTGTGCACCGAAATACATTCATCAATTCGCCTCTCTTTCTGAGAGGGGATCTGACCTTCAAAGCAAAAGAGGGGATATACCTGGCCGGGCAGATAACCGGTGTTGAAGGGTATATAGAGTCAACGGCAATGGGACTTGTGGCAGGGATAAATGCGGCAAGGAGAATTCTCGGCAGGAAAGCCGTAGCAGTACCCGATACCACTGCCCATGGCTCTCTCATCCGGCATATTACCACACCGGCGAAAAATTTCCAGCCCAGCAACATCAATTTTGGTCTTTTCCCTCCGGTGAATTCCCAAAGAGGGAAGGAGATGAGAAAGAAGATGCTCGTGGAAAGGGCTGTGAAGGACTGGGAAGGGTATCTTGAAAGGGTGCAGCAGTGAAGGACTTCAAGGACTATATAGATGAGTTCTTGAGATATCTTTCCACAGAGCGGGGCGCCTCGGAGCATACCATCAGGTCGTACAGGAAAGACCTTGGCGCCTTTTTTGAATATGCGAAGGCCCGGCCGGAGGATATCGAGCTGCTGGACGTGAGGGGGTTCATCGCGGGACAGATAAATGACGGCCTGAAGAAGAGCACGGCCGGCAGGAGGCTGGCGAGCATCAGGTCCTTCTTTAGGTTTCTGCACAGGGAAGGCTACGTAAAATCCAACCCTGCAAAGCTTGTGAGTACGCCGAAACTGCCGAAGCTCCTCCCGAAATTCCTCACGGTTGATGATGTCTTCTCCCTAATCGAGAAGCCTGAAGGGATAGGGTTTTCTCCTGCGAGGGACAAGGCGATCCTTGAGCTGCTCTATTCGAGCGGCCTCAGGGTGAGCGAACTGGCAGGCATGAACAGCGATGATCTGAACATCAGGGAAGGCTTTGTGAAGGTGAGGGGGAAAGGGAAGAAGGAGCGGATTGTTCCAATGGGGAAAAAGGCGGTGGAAGCCCTGAAGTCATATATGATCGAGAGGGTTCTTTTGAAGAAAAAGGACAGGGCCCTTTTCCTGAACCGGAGCGGAACACGGTTGACAGACAGGGGGGTAAGACGTATAGTAGTAAAGTATGCGAGGGCGGTGTTGCTTGACGGCAGGATAGGTCCCCATACCCTCAGGCATACTTTTGCGACTCACCTGCTGCAGGGCGGAGCGGATCTGAGGGTAATTCAGGAGCTGCTGGGTCATTCATCCCTTTCGACAACTCAGAAATACACCCATCTGGATATCACACACCTGATGGATGTCTATGATAAGGCGCACCCCCTGGCGAAGGATGGGGAAGAATGACAAGTAACAAGCAATAAGCTAAAAGGAAATTCCCAATAAGTCCCTCCCCCTTGACGGGTGAGGGTGAGGGTGTTATAAGCTTTGTTTTCACCCTCCCCTTCATCCCCTCCCGTCAAGGGAGGGGAGATAATTGGCTGACTTAATTCATGTTGGAAGAGGGAGGATGCTCTGAGATGTTTAAGGGGACAACGATATTATGCGTGAGGCGTGACGGAAAGGTTGCCATCGGCGGAGACGGCCAGGTTACCTTCGGCAATACCGTGCTGAAGCACAATGCAAAGAAGATCCGGAGGATGTATACCGATAAGATCATTGCAGGATTCTCCGGCGCGACTGCAGACGCTTTCACCTTGTTTGAGAAGTTCGAGGCAAAGATTGAAGCGTACAGGGGCAATATAACAAGGGCAGCGGTGGAGCTGGCAAAGGACTGGAGGACCGACAAGGTTCTGCGCAGGCTGGAGGCGCTCCTGATCATCGCTGATACGGAACATACGTTTATCATTTCCGGGAACGGGGACGTAATAGAGCCGGAAAGCGGCGTTGCGGCCATCGGGTCCGGGGGGCCATATGCACAGGCAGCAGCAACAGCCCTTTATGAGAATACTGCCCTGACGGCGAAGGAGATCGTTGACACGGCGATGCAGATAGCAGCATCCATATGCATCTATACTAATAGCGTGGTTACGGTAGAGGAGTTACATGGATAACCTCACACCGAAGAGGATTGTGGAAGAACTGGACCGCTATATCATCGGCCAGAATAAGGCCAAGAAGGCGGTTGCCATTGCGTTGAGGAACCGGTGGAGGAGGCAGCGGCTCTCCGCTGACATCAAAGATGAGGTGCTTCCCAAAAATATCATCATGATAGGACCCACCGGTGTCGGCAAGACCGAGATCGCCCGGAGATTAGCCAGGCTTGCCGGTGCGCCATTCCTGAAGATCGAGGCATCTAAGTTCACCGAAGTGGGGTATGTTGGCCGTGACGTGGAGTCCATGATTAGGGACCTCACCGAGATATCCATGAACATGGTCAAAACCGAACATATGGAAAAGGTCCAGGAGAGGGCAAAGATTCTGGCCGAAGAAAGGCTGCTCGATTACCTTCTCCCTCCCCGGTCTGTGAGGGGAGCCGATGTTGAAGAGGAGAAAGAGAAACACCGTCAGACGAGGGAACGGCTGAGACAGCAATTCCATGAGGGAAAACTGGATTCCCGATACATTGACATCGAGGTGAAGGAAAAGGCGATGCCCTTCGGCGTGGTCTCGAACGTCGGCCTTGAGGACCTGGAGATCAATCTCAAGGAGATGCTCGGCAGCTTTCTTCCGGAGAAACAGAAGAGGAAGAAGGTCAAGGTGCCCGAGGCCTTGACAATGCTTATCCAGGAAGAAGCGGGCAAACTAATCGATATGGACAGGGTGACCAGGGAAGCCATCGACAGGGTGGAACAGGCAGGAATTGTCTTCCTTGATGAAATTGACAAGATTGCGAGCAAGGGTTCAAGCTATGGACCTGACGTATCCCGTGAAGGGGTGCAGAGGGATCTCCTGCCCATTGTGGAAGGCTCCACCGTGACGACAAAGCACGGTCCTGTGCGCACCGATCATATCCTGTTTATTGCGGCCGGCGCGTTTCATATGACAAAACCTTCCGACCTCATTCCGGAGCTTCAGGGAAGGTTCCCCATAAGGGTGGAGCTGGAGCACCTGGGTAAGGAAGAATTTGTCCGTATTCTTAAAGAGCCGAACAATGCCCTTACAAAGCAGTATGTTGCCTTGCTGGCAACTGAGAATATGGAGATAGAGTTTACGGATGATGCCGTTGACGAGATAGCTGGCATTGCGGCAGTGGTCAATGAGAAGACCGAGAACATCGGCGCGCGGAGGCTCCATACGATTCTCGAAAAACTCCTTGAGGATGTCTCCTTCGAGGCCCCTGAGAGGAAAGACGGCAGGCTCGTCATCGACAGAAACTATGTCCATTCACAGCTCGCGGACATTGTGAAAGACGAAGACCTCAGCAGGTATATCCTCTAAAAAAAATCAAAATTCAAAGTTCAAAATTGAAAAATTGTGCAATCACTCATTTCGAATTTTTAATTTTAAGTTTTGCATTGTACTTCATTGCCTCCTGCGCCTCTTCCCGCTACGAAACCTATCAGGAGCCTCGCACCGCTGTCGCTTCATGGTACGGTTCGGAATTTCACGGCAGGCCAACGGCATCGGGGGAAAGATTCGACATGTACGGTCTGACCTGTGCCCACAAGGATCTTCCCTTTGGCACGCTCCTGCAGGTGACAAATATCTCTAATGAAAAAACAGTGCAGTGCGTGGTGAATGACAGGGGCCCCTTTATCCAGGGGAGGGACGTTGACCTCTCTTATGCGGCTGCAAAGGAGATCGGCCTTATCGGTCCCGGTACTGCTCCTGTGAGAATCGCCTATGTCGGACGGGATCAAAACTATATCAGGGAAGTCAAATATGCGGCGGCAAACGGCCCGTTTACCGTCCAGGTGGGCGCTTTCCGGGAGATAGACAATGCCCTCCGTCTGAAGTCCGGGCTTGAGCTGAAATACAAAGGCGTATACATCATTGAAGCTACAGTTAAGGATGCAACTTATTACCGTGTCAGAATAGGGAAGTTCCAGAGGAAAGAAGAGGCTTTCACCCTTGCAAAAGGGATGGCTGAAGAAGGATACAGCCCCATAATTATGCACTATGATGAGAGGGCGTGATCCTATTACTGGTTCTTTCTCACTTCAAGTGGGTAAAGTCCCTCTCCCTAGAGGGGAGAGGGTAGGGAGAGGGTGATTAGATCAATGGCAAAAAACTTAACGCAACATGCAAAAAGCCT
>CAMTVV010000176.1:0-18096 GCA_947085305.1 uncultured Nitrospiraceae bacterium | reverse complement strand
GGGGGAGGGTGAGGGTGGGGGTGATTGAAACTAATTGGGCACCCTCCCCTTCATCCCCTCCCGTCAAGGGAGGGGAGATTTTAGGATACCCCGCCGTCTCTGCAGCGGGGAGGTTCATTTATAATTACATTATATCAAAGCAGATTCTCTTTGCTATGATTAATGTCATAGGGAAGAGGCGCGGCCTCGGAATTTATTCTCTTGCAAAGCAGGAAGAAGCTGTTTTATTCTTGAAGCGATGAAGGAAAATAAAAAGAGAATAGGGGAGATGCTTATCGAGGCCGGGCTTATCAGTGAATGGCAGCTCAACTCAGCCCTCGGACAGCAGAACCAGTGGGGAGGAAGGCTCGGTTCCGTGATCGTAAAAATGGGATTTGCAAGCGAGGAGACCATTGCCTCGCTCCTCGAAAAACAGATCGGGCAAGTCTGTGTTCGCTTAGGAGAGAAGGAGATAGCAGCCGATATACTGAAAAGGATGAAGATAGATATCGCCAAGAAATACTGCGTCATTCCCATTGATTTTGACAAGGGGACGCTCACTGTGGCCATGTCGGACCCCACGGACCTGAAGACCCTTGACGATCTGGGCTTTGTCCTCAATATGAGGATCAAGCCTGCCCTTGCCCTCGAATCTGACATAAAAAAGGCTATTGCCCGGCATTACGAGGGCATTATCACCGAAAGCAAGGTCTTGCCGGTCGGGACGATAGAGCCGCCCCGCGAGATGCATCTGATGACTGACCTTCTCGAAGTATCTCCGCCTTTAATCGAACCGCTGACTCCTGCAGAGGCGCCTGCTGAAAAGAAGGAGATTACCACCAAATCTGTGGTCGAAGCCCTTGTGGCTGTCCTTATCGAAAAGGGTCTGATAACGAAAGAGGAAGTTTTTCGGAAAATAAAGAAAAAGGATTAGGATATATTGACATGCATTTGCTGGCGTCTGCAATATTGACGCACATTCCACTATGGACGCTTGATAAGGGACTTAAGGACGTATCATCAACGCTTGGGATAAAATATTAGAGGTGACTGTAAATTAATGTCCTATGCTCAGGGGTATATTCATGAAGGCCGTAAGGAGGGTCTGTAACCACTGCATGAATACTGTTATCATCCTGGCCTTCGAGCCAATCGAAGCAATCTGCATGAAGCAAAGTAGCTTTGCCAATAGTGAGCGGCTCTTCCTATTTTCTTGCCTCGCCGAACTCACGCTGTGCCCCTGCTTTAGGATTAAGGGTATGTAAACTGGACTTATCTCCCGAAAAAGGGTTACATTTCAATATGGACTTATTCAATGAAGAGATCCTGAAGGAACCCCTCGCCTACCGCATGTGCCCAAGAACCCTGGATGAATATGTGGGACAGGACCATATCCTCGGTGAAGGCAAACTTCTCAGAAGGGCAATCGAGGCGGACCGGATTACCTCCATCATCCTTTACGGTCCGCCGGGCACAGGAAAGACCGCCATGGCGAGGGTGATCGCGGCAAAGACAAAGGCCCATTTTGAATGGCTCAACGCGGCCACAGCAGGACTTGATGAACTGAGAAAAGTGATACAGGCGGCACGGACAAGGAAGGCAAGGGGTATTCCCACCATCCTGTTTCTCGACGAAATACACCGTTTCAACAAACTCCAGCAGGACGCTCTCCTGCCTGACGTGGAAGAGGGAAATGTCATATTGATTGCCGCCACAGTGGAAAATCCCTTCTTTTATGTAAACAGCGCCCTCCTCTCCCGGAGCCAGGTCTTTGAATTAAAACCCCTGATAGAGGAAGGCATACTGAAAATCCTGCATGGCGCACTGGCGGACAAGGAGCGGGGACTGGGTGATATGAGGATAGCCGCTGAAGAAGATGCTCTCAAGCATATCGCCAGGATGTCTGACGGAGACGGGAGAAAGGCCCTCTCAGCCCTGGAAATTGCAGCCCTCACCACAACTCCAGACGAAAGGGGAATTGTGAATATTACCGTCCCTATTGCAGAAGAGTCCATACAGAAAAAAGTTGTTGTCTACGACAAAAAGGGAGCCCAGCATTACGACACGATCTCAGCCTTCATAAAAAGCATGAGGGGTTCGGACCCGGATGCCGCTATTTACTACCTCGCGAAGATGCTTTATGCGGGGGAAGACCCGAGGTTCATTGCGCGGCGCATCGTGATCTGTGCATCCGAAGATGTCGGAGAAGCCGACCCCATGGCTCTGGTACTGTCCACATCAGCGTTGAGGGCAGTGGAATTCCTCGGCATGCCCGAGGCAAGAATACCCCTTGCCCAGGCAACTATCTATATCGCCAATGCGCCGAAGAGCAATACCTGCTATGAGGCCATCGAGGCTGCCATGGAAGACATCGGGAAGGAACAGACCATGGAGATACCGGAGCATTTGAAGGATTCCAGCTATCCGGGCGCAAAGAAACTGGGACACGGGAAGGGATATAAATATCCCCATGATTACGGCGGGCATGTGGAACAGGAATACCTTCCTAAAAAGAAGAAGTACTACAAGCCCTGAATCCGGTCAACTCGATCTCAAATCAAGTCTGAACGCGGAGACTTCAACTTATTCCCCTGGAATTCTTATCTCTTCTTATAAGGTCATTCGGCCTGACGCCTTCGGGGACTTCAATGAAGACCTCGTCCTCATTCCTCGCAGAAGGTACTGCGCCCCCGTCCATATCCCTTATGGAGCCGATCTCAAAATGTTTTTCCTCAAGTCCAGGTGAAAGGAACTCAACATAGTCGCCTGCATCGAGCCGGTTTCTCAATCCCACCTTTGCGACATTGCCGTTGACCTCAAGGACAATGCCCACCAGCTCGTGGCTCATGCGGTAACTCTCTCCATCGAAATTGTAATCTTCATCCGGCTGCTTTCCGAAGAACATGCCTGTGGTATATCCCCTGCTGCTGGACATTGCAAGCTCCCTGAGCCATCGGGGGTTCACGGTACATTCTCCGCCTATGGCATCAATGGCCTCCCTGTAGGTCTTCACCACGCCTGCCACATAGTTTATCCCCTTCATCCTACCTTCGATCTTGAAACTGTCGATCCCTGCTTCAGCGAGGAGGCGCAGGCGCTCGATCATGCAGAGGTCTTTGGAACTCATCACGTAAGTCCCCCTGTCATCCTCGAACACAGGGAAAAATTCTCCCGGTCTCTTCTCTTCCATAAGGGTGTAATTCCATCTGCAGGAGTTGGCGCACTCTCCTTCATTGGCGCTTCTTGAGGTAAGGAAGCTGCTGATATAACACCTTCCCGAATAGGAGATGCAGAGGGAACCGTGGACAAAGACCTCCAGTTCCGCTGCTGTCCTTTTCCTGATCTCCCCTATCTCGTCCAGGGAAAGCTCTCTCGAAAGCACAAGGCGTTTTGCCCCTAAATTTTCCCAGAAGACTGCTGATTCGGCATTGGTGATATTGGCCTGGGTGCTTATATGGATGTCTATCTCCGGGGCCTTTTTTCTGAGCATCATGAAAACCCCGGGGTCTGAAAGTATGACAGCGTCGGGTTTCACGGCTTTTAAGATTTCAATGTGTTCCTCGATCTCGGCCAGGTCCCTGTTATGGGGAAATATGTTGACTGTCACATACGCCTTCGCACCGTGTTCGCGGACATAACAGACAGCCTTTTCCAGTTCTTGAGGGCCGAAGTTCCCTGCCCTGTTTCTGAGGCTGAAGCGCGAATCCCCGAGATAGACTGCATCGGCGCCGTAATGGATTGCGGTCCTCAGTTTCTCGAAATCCCCTGCAGGAGCAAGGAGTTCAGGCTTCTTCATTTTTCATCCCTCTTTTGCATTTTTTTATCTCTTCCCTGGCAAGACGGTCGCACCGCTCGTTCTCGGGATGTCCGTCGTGTCCCTTTATCCACGCCCATTCTATTTCATGGGGCTTAGAGACCTTGAGGAGTCTCTCCCATAAATCCCTGTTGAGCACCTCTTTTTTCTGGGCGGTCTTCCAGTTCTTCCGGATCCATTCATTGATCCACTCGTTCATCCCTTTGACCACATAATTGGAATCCGTGGTGACCCTAACCCTGCACGGCTTTTTCAATGCTTCCAGGGCCGATATCACCCCAAGCATTTCCATACGATTGTTCGTTGTCATCTCCTCGCAGCCGGAAAGTTCCTTCTCCCTCTCCCCGGACCGCAGAATGGCCCCATACCCACCCACTCCCGGGTTCCCGCTGCAGGCGCCGTCCGCATATATCTCCACAAAGGGTTTCCCCGCCTTTTTCATGGCCTTTTATATTACCTCTTCTGGACCATGAATTCCAAACCGCCTCACTCCAGTCTCCGTTCGCCTCCCATGATTTATGCTAAAATATCTAACTTGTCCAGGTATCAGCGGCGCCATTTACGAGAAAGGATCTTCTATGAAACATACGGTATGGAATCTTAAACCTCTCTTTGAGAGCGACGACGACCAGCGGATAGAGAAAAAGCTGAGGATCGTTGAACAAAAAAGCTATGAATTCATCAATAAATGGAATCCTCGCAAAGACTATCTCAGGGACCCTTTCGTGATGAAACAGGCCATGGATGAGTACGAGTCATGGTCGCGACATTACGGGACTGACGGCACTGCCGGCTATTACTTCCAGCTCCGGACCCAGCAGGACCAGAATGATCCTGCGCTTAAGGCGAAGTTCAATAAGGTCGAGGAATTCAGCAGAAAAATCCAGAACGACATCCAGTTTTTTCATCTCAGGATCGGTAAAATCCCCAAAAAGACTCAGAGGAAATTCCTGGAATATCCCCCGCTGAAAAAGTATAAGCATTTCCTCGGCAGGATATTCGCAGAGGCAAAGTTCCTCCTGAGCGAGCCTGAAGAGAAGATACTGAACCTCAAGACATCAACCTCCTATTCCAACTGGGTAAAGATGACCTCCGGCTTTCTTGCAGAAGAAGAGGGAAAAGTGGTTCTGGAAGACGGCGCCCGGGGTGTCAAGTCTTTCTCGGAGATCCTGAGTCTCATTAACAGTAAAAACAGGAAGACAAGAGCTTCTGCCGCAAAGGCGTTCAATGAGATATTGGACAGGCATGTGAAAGTCGCCGAGGCTGAGCTTAACTCCATCCTCGCCAACAAGAAGGTGGATGATGAACTCAGGGGTATATCGAGGCCTGATCTCGCCAGGCATATCAGCGATGACATAGACAGTGAAATTGTGGATGCCCTCATAAAAGCCGTAACTGATCGGTTCTCCATCCCCTCGCGTTTTTATCAACTGAAGGCGCGGCTCATGGGGGTGAAAAGACTGAAATACCATGAGAGAAATGTGGAATACGGGAATATCAGCAGGGAATATTCTTATAAGGAAGCAGTGACCCTGGTTCTTAAGGTCTGTAAGAACCTCGATCTGAAGTTTGCGCAGATTCTCGAGGGATATATCCGGAATGGCCAGATGGATGTTTACCCCAAAAAGGGAAAGTCCGGCGGCGCCTTCTGCATGCATCACCTCATCACGCATCCGACCTATATCCTTCTGAACCATACCGGGAAGCTCCACGATGTCCTGACCCTTGCCCACGAGCTGGGCCATGGAATCAACAATGAGCTGGTCAGGGAAAATCAGAATGCCATGAATTTCGGCACACCCCTCTCCACAGCCGAGGTAGCCAGCAGCTTTATGGAGGACTTCGTGCTCCAGGAGATTCTGAAGAGAACTGATGATGAGCTGCGGCTCTCGATTATGATGATGAGGCTCAGTGACGACGTTTCGACTATTTTCAGGCAGGTGGCCTGCTACAGCTTTGAACAGAAACTCCACCATGAATTCAGGCAGAAAGGATACCTCTCAAAGGAAGAGATAGGGAAACTGTTCCGGAAGCATATGGTTGCCTATATGGGAGCTGCGGTGGAACAGTCACCGGGTTCTGAAAACTGGTGGGTCTACTGGAGCCACATCCGCGCCTTTTTCTATGTCTATTCCTACGCCGGCGGCCTCCTGATCTCCAAGTCCCTCCAGAACTCCGTCAAACAAGACCCCTCATTCATCGGGAAGGTGAAAGGATTCCTCTCAGCGGGACTGTCGGATTCTCCAAGGAATATTTTCAGGAACCTCGGAATAAATATCGCAGACAAAGGCTTCTGGGAGCAGGGATTGGATGAGGTGGAGAGACTGCTCCAGGAAACCACGATGTTAGCTAAGAAACTGGGGAAGATATAAGGTGCCGGGGGTGTTGCGGATGTGGTTGATGGCATGGGTACATCGTGCCTTGAACGCACGCACAATTTCACCAACCGTGGTAGGGGCGTGATTCATCACGCCCTGTTTTTTGTGGTTGCGCATTTATTTCAGGGCTACATTAATTTTTCTATCATGAAATTGCGTCCCGGCGATAACCGGGATCCCGCCGCAGTGGGATTTTAGTGAAACGATGCGCAGATGTTTCGGTTCCATTTTTTGTGTCTTTTTCATTCGATCCCAACATCGAATGTGGGATATTGGAGCATCGCAAAGCCGGTTTCTTGACAAAGTTTCGTGTATCCTGAAGAAGTAGTAGAGTAGAGAACTGGCGTAGTGGCAGGTGCTCTGGACACACAGTATCATTCCCACGCTCGTGCAGACCGCCAGAAGACAGGGCGTACATCCACGTGAATTTCTTCACATCCTCCATACCGCCGATACCGCTACGGCGCAGGCCGCGCTGTATAACAATTCAAGTTGAAAAAAACCAGCGGAGAATACAATAGAGGCATGCCGCATTCCGACTTGCACGATATGGGGACGAGGAGCGACTCGCTGCCTTTTCAATAAGGCGGTGTGTGTTGCAGAAAAAGGGCTAACCTGTTGCTGATAGCACTACCCATAAATTTGTCGCGCACCCTTTTGCGCGCGAAGGGTGGAATTTATCGAGAAAGAGGGTTTATAATAGATTTTAATTTTACCGACCGGAGGAAGCGATGATCCTTAAAGGCAGGATATGGAGATTCGGTGATGATGTTGATACGGATGCGATTATACCTGCGCGGTACCTGAATACATCGGACCATGCAGAGCTTGCGCGGCATGTGATGGAGGATGCGGATAAGGACTTTCCCGCAAAGGTCAGGCAGGGAGATATCATTGTGGCAGGGAAGAACTTCGGTTGCGGTTCTTCAAGGGAGCATGCGCCCATCGCCATCAAGGCTGCCGGGATACAGGCGGTGATTGCGAAGAGTTTTGCCAGGATTTTTTACCGGAACTCTTTCAATATAGGGCTTCCGATCTTTGAATCTTCCGAAGCATCGGAAAAGATTAAGGAAGGCGATACGGTTGAGCTTGACGCTGACAATGGTATTATAAATAATCTGTCAAGAAGCGAACAATATACGGCAAAACCGATACCTCCGTTTATGCAGGAACTAATAGCTGCGGGAGGCTTAATTGAGTGGACGAAGAAAAAAATACACTGAAAACTGAGAAGTTCATAAGTAAGGCAACATGGTTGTCATTCCCGCTTGTCGGGAATCTTTCTTTCTCGGAAGGATTGCGGACAAGCCGCAATGACAGAATCAGACCCGAAAATGTCTTCTTACGTGTGACCGTATTAGTAATTGCTCAATAGATAAGGAGAAAAGGCGTGCTTAAGAAGAAAGAAAAATATGTTATAGCCGTTGTAGGCGCCACGGGCGCTGTGGGAAACGAGATGATCGACACCCTGGAGCAGAGAAAATTTCCTATAGAGAAACTGAGACTCTTTGCATCCGAAAGGTCAGAGGGAAAGACCCTTGAATTTGAGGGAAGTGAATTCCCGGTCGAGACCCTGATGGAGGATTCCTTTAAGGGGATTGATATCGCCCTCTTTTCTGCGGGGGCCGAACGTTCAAAGATCTGGGCTCCGGTTGCCGCAAAGTCGGGATGCGTGGTGGTGGACAATTCAAGCCAGTGGAGGATGGATCCCGAAGTTCCCCTTGTTGTCCCCGAGGTGAATGCCCTTGACCTTAAATGGCACAAGGGAATCATTGCAAACCCCAACTGCTCTACCATACAGATGGTGGTTGTCCTGAAACCGATCCATGACGCCGCCAGGATCAGGAGAGTAGTGGTTACGACGTTTCAGTCCGTCTCCGGCACAGGCAAGAAGGCTATGGACGAGCTTCTTCAACAAACAACCGACCTGCTCAACTTCAGGGAGATAAAGTGTAACGTCTATCCCCATCAGATCGCGTTTAACTGCCTGCCCCATATCGACAAGTTCCTTGAGAACGGATACACGAAGGAAGAGATGAAGATGGTGAACGAGACGAAGAAGATCATGGGTGATGACTCCATTCGCCTGACTGCCACGACCGTCCGCGTTCCCGTGTTCCGCGGACACTCCGAAAGCCTGAACATCGAGACAGAGAAGAAACTCACTGCCAACGAAGCGAGGGCAATTCTCTCTTCTGCTCCGGGCGTGGTCGTTTACGATGCCCCTGAAAAGAATGTCTATCCCCTTGCCATAGAGTGTGCGGGGAGGGATGAGACCTATGTGGGGCGAATCAGGGAGGATGAGTCCATAGAAAAAGGTCTCAACATGTGGATTGTATCGGACAACCTCAGGAAGGGCGCGGCCCTGAATGCGGTCCAGATAGCAGAAAAGCTCATCGAGATGGCGTAAGTTGCAGTTCTTCTTTTATGGGATTAAATCCCCTCTTAAAAACAGACCGAGTTTTATATGGAAAAGAAAAACGTTGACTGCATAGTCCGGGCCGGGTATATCCTTCCAATGGATGCCAAATTCACTGTTATTAATGACGGAGCTATTGCTGTTAAGGACGGTAAGATTATAGATATCGGAGGATACCAGGAGATAATTTCCGGCTACGACTCTAAGAACATAACCGGAGGGAGCGGCAGGGTTGTAATCCCTGGACTCATCAACACCCACACCCATGCAGCAATGGTCTATTTCCGGGGACTTGCGGACGACCTGCCCTTGAAGGAATGGCTCGAAAATCATATCTGGCCCGCAGAAGCGAGATGGTTGAGTCCTGAATTCATATCTGATGCCGTTGAGCTTGCCTGTCTTGAGATGCTGAAGGCCGGAATCACTACATATAACGACATGTATTTTTTTGAAGATGCCGCGGCAATCTCTACAAAGAGAATGGGCATGAGAGCGGTTCTCGGCGTCGGCATCCTCGATTTCCCCACTGTTTCAGCAAAGACTACGGATGAATACCTCGAAAATGCTGAAAGATTTGCAAAAGACTGGAGAGGAGACGAACTTATTACCCCTTGTATCGCGCCTCATGCAGCATACACCTGCGGCCCTGAAACGCTGAAACAAGCAAAAACGTTGGCAGAGAAATACAATGTGCTCCTGCATATTCATCTCTCCGAGACTGAGTGGGAGGTTCAAGAGATGTTAGTGAGATACAATAAAAGACCGGTCGAACATCTTGAAGCGATCGGGTTTTTGGATGAGAACGTTTTAGCCGTCCATTGCATTTGGCTTGAGGACAACGAGATCGAGCTGCTTGCAAAGAGAAAAGTCGGCGTTTCTCACTGCATGGAAAGCAACCTGAAACTCGCGTCGGGATTTGCGCCTGTTGTGACGATGCTTATGTCTGGAATAAAGGTCACCTTCGGCACAGACGGCGCTGCAAGCAACAATGACCTGAATATCCTGAGTGAAATGTCAACTACAGCGAAGGTTCATAAGGCGTTATCGAATGATCCCACTGTTCTCGATGCGAAGACAGCCCTTCTCATGGCAACGAGATGGGGCGCTGAGGCGCTCGGGCTCGGCCGGATCACGGGGAGCATTGAGAAAGGAAAGGCAGCAGACCTCGTCGTGATGAACCTCGAAAAACCCCACCTCACCCCGATCTATGACATCTATTCCCACATCGTCTATTCAATGAGGGCTTCAGATGTTGAGACTGTAATGGTGGCCGGCAAGGTTGTGGTGGAAGACGGTAAACTTTGCTCCGGCAGCGAACATGGAATCATCGCGAGAGCAAGGGACTGGGGTGAAAAGATAAGAGAGAGGAACAGGCAGTAGGACAGGGTGCAGAGGATGCCGGCATGAAAAACCTGCATGAGAAATGACCCATGATAGCTGAATCCTGTCTCATTCACCGCTCCATCGCAATTTGTATCATCCTCCTTTTATTGGCTGCTGCTCCTTCCAACGGAATAACCGTGGATAAGGTTCTTGCCGTTGTTGATAAGGAGGCAGTTACGCTGTCCGATTATATTTTATTTGCAAAAAGCCTTGGCATTGCGGCGGATAAAGAGACGGTGGACGAGAGGACGCTCAGAAAGTTGATAGAGGAGAAGGTAATTCTCCATGAAGCGAGAAGGAGGGGCGTGGAGGCGGGCGATTCAGAAGCAGACAAGATGATCGAAGAGGTCAGGAAGGAGAGCGGCCTGTCCCGGGGGGAATTTGAGGCGGAGCTTGCGAAGGAAGGCATGAATCTTCAGCGTTACCGAACCCTTATGAAGGATAAAATGACTGTGTTGAAGCTGGTGGATGCGGACGTGGATTCGAAGGTCGTAGTTACGGATAAAGAAATTGAAAACGCATACAATGCAAACAAAAGGGAATATGTTATCAGTCCTGCCCTTGCAGAAGTAAAAGCGATCTTCCTTAGACTGGGGGAAGGCGCCACAGCCACCGAGATTACCGACCTTAAGAGGAAGGTTTTACAGATATCCTTGCTGTTGAAGAAGGGTGATAATTTCGAAGCCGTGGTTAACCGCTACAGTGATGAACCACTGAAGAGCAAAAAGGGAAAACTGGGCGAATTCCAGAGGGGAGCCCTCATCCCCGAGCTTGATAAAAAGGCATTTTCCATGAATGCAGGGGAGATAAGCGATCCCATATGGGTCAAGGAAGGGGTCTATATACTGAATCTTGTCAGCAGGACTGATGAAAAGTTCAAATCCCCGGGAGAGGTGAGGGAAGAAATATATAAGCATCTGTATGCGCAACACAAGGAGAGAATTTTCAGCGAATGGGTGAGGGTATTATGGGAAAAATCTTCCATAACCATAAACTGATTTCGATAATATGCCGGGGAAGAGAAGCGCTTGCGCTCATTGCCGCTCTGCTTCTTTGGGTGTCGGAGACGCATGCATCGTATCAGGAATTCGAGCTCTTCGATAAGGGATATGAGTATTACCTCTCGTATCAGCCTGAAAAGGCTGTGGAGATATTCACCGTGTTTCTTAAGGAATTTCCCGAAAGCTCTGCAAAGGACGCTGCCCTGTTCTGGCTCGGGAAGTCCCTGATCCATGTGAAGTCTTTCGATGAGGCGAGGAAGGCCTTTTCGAGGCTGCAGGATGAATTCCCTGAAAGTCACTTTATTCCGCATCTTAAAAGAGAACTGGAGACTCTCGGTGCAGCAGCCATCAAGAAGACCGGCGCAGGCGGTGAACTTGCAAAAAGCAGGGACGCTTGTGAGCCGGCAAAGGCAGTGGATGAAACAAAGATTTATTTCATTGAGGGGGAGATGGCTAAGGCGGTGGAGGAACGGGATAAGCTCAGACTCCTCTTTGAGGAAGAGAAGAAGAAGGCCGGGGATATGAGGGCAAGGATAGCTGAGTTTGAGAAGGGGGCGGCAGAATCCAGGATCTTCCTTGCGAAACAGGAAGAAGAACGGAAGAAGATGGCGGACGAGATGGAGAGAGAACGCAAAGATGTGCCCAGGGGATACGAAGCATCCGGGGTGAGAATTAAGGAGAAAAGATATACGACACTGCAGGTCATTGATTCCATGGTCAACTCTTCCTCTGCGATGGTGAAGTCCGGGATCAGGGAAGTCCCCTGGAGGAGCGGTAATATTTATGAGGATTTTATCAATGAACAGGTCCTCTTTGATGAGGCAAAAAGGGTGAATGTGGTTGCAGATGCAGGGAAAGTGAACGAGCTTGCAGGGGAATTCAAGCTTACCGGGGACGAGGCCGAATATCTCGGCAGATACCTCGTCATCAGCAACCTCATTGACAGAAAGATTAAAAGTATTCCTGAAGAACGGGTCGTTGAGTCTTTAGAGGTGCAATATACCGTCAGTGATAAGCAGGGAAAAGTGACCCTTGCAACGGAATTGCAGGGACAGGCAAGGGAAGGAAAGGCTTTTGAGGAGATAGCATCGGCATTCCCCGATAAGGTGCGGTTTTCGGTGATAGGTTTTCAGGAATTGCAGGGATGGATCAAGGAGAGGATTGAACTGTTGAAGGATGGGGAGATTAGCGTAGTCTGGACAAGGGACGGTTACATGATTCTCAAGCCGGTGATGAAGAAGGTTTCGTACAGACCATTCGAAGAGATCAGGCCCGGAACGAAGAGCGAAATAAGTGCGTTTGTAAGAGCATGGATAGAAGCGCTGAAAAAAGAGATAAGGGAAATCGAAATCATTCGTGCCCAATAATGAGGGGAAAGTTCTCCTGCATTTGACCAAAGGCGCCTCAATCCTTTAAAATTATCTCGTATTGCCGGAGTGGCGGAATTGGTAGACGCAAGGGACTTAAAATCCCTCGTCGGCAACGGCGTGCCGGTTCGAGTCCGGCCTTCGGCACCAGAACAGTAGAATTCCGGCGCACACGAAATGAGGGAAAAGAAGATAAAGAAGGCGATATTGCCGGCTGCGGGCCTCGGTACGAGGTTCCTGCCTGCTACCAAGGCGTCCCCAAAGGAGATGCTCCCTATCGTTGACAAGCCCATGATCCAGTATGCGGTGGAGGAGGCCATATCCTGCGGCATCGAGGACTTCATCATCATTACGGGAAAACACAAGCGCGCCATCGAGGACCATTTTGATTCTGCTTACGAGTTGGAGGAGAAACTGAAGAATGCCGGCAAGAAGAGGCTACTGGAAGAGATAAACAAGCTGAGCCATATCAACTTCGCGTATATCAGGCAGAGGGTTGCCCTGGGGCTCGGCCATGCCATTCTCTGCGCGAAGCCATTTGTGAAGGATGAGCCCCTTGCGGTTCTCCTCAGCGATGACGTGATCGATCCTGAGTACCCTCTCCTCAAGGAGATGATTGCCGTGTATGAGAAGGTGGAATGTCCGGTGATCGCGCTGGAAGAAGTGCCGAGATCCGAGGTCCATAAATACGGCATCATCGACGGGGTGCGGGAAGGGGATGTCTACAGGATTCAAACCCTGGTGGAGAAGCCGAAGAATGAAGAGGCGCCCTCAAACCTTGCCATTATCGGACGATATATTCTCACCCCCGACATCTTCGGAATTCTTGAGAAACAGAAGGCCGGCGCGGGCGGCGAGATACAGCTCACCGACGCGCTGAGGGATCTGCTGAAGAAACAACCGATCTATGGGTACCGCACCAGGGGGACGAGATACGATGCAGGAGACAAGGTTGGGTTCCTCAAGGCAACCGTTGACCTGGCGTTAAAGAACAAAGAGGTCTCGGAAGACTTCAAGGCATACATACTCGAGAAAGTAAAAAGCATTCATGCGGCCGAGGCCCGGAGACATGAGACGAGGGCCTCGGAAGTTCCGCCGGGAGATAAGGGCTGACATGTCTCTCAGAAATGTCCTCTTTTTTCAGAAGGAATCCACCGGTTCTTTGCCGCTGGTGGATCTGTATGAAACGGACGATAACCTTATCCTTGAGATGGACCTTCCTGGGATTGAACCTGACGACGTCTTGATAAAGCTCTGTGAGGATGTCATTATTATAGAAGGGATAAAGAGGGAGAGCCGCGAAGAAAAGAGATATAAATACATCTGCATGGAGAGGAGTTTCGAGAGTTTCAGGAGGATGATCAGGATTCCGGTTCCTGTAAATCCCGCAGCGGGAAGGGCAGTGTACAGTGACGGAGTGATAACCCTGACGCTGCCGAAGATAAAGGAGAGGGTTATCAAGATCAAAATAGAGAACAAGGAGGACTAACCCGTAACAGCGAGGGTGAACACTATGGCTGAGCTAGAACAGAAAGACGAGAAGGAACTTGAGATACCTGATACCTTGCCGGTGCTTCCGGTAAGGGACATTGTGGTCTTCCCCTATATGATCCTGCCTCTTTTTGTTGGCAGGGAAATGTCCATAAAAGCTATTGATCATGCGCTGGACGCCAACAGGATGGTGATGCTGGTTACCCAGAAGGATCTGAACATTGAAAACCCGACGCAGGACGACCTCTATTCCATCGGCGCCGTGGGGCTCATCATGAGGATGCTCAAGCTCCCTGACGGGAGGGTGAAAATATTGGTTCAGGGTGTGAGCAAGGCGAGGGTTCTCGGGTTCGTTCAGACAGAACCTTTCTACACAGCCACCATCGAAAAAATTGTGGACCGGAAGGTCGATGAGATGACTATCGAGACCGAGGCGATCATAAGGACGGTTAAGGAACAACTGGACAAGGCCGTCTCCCTCGGCAAGACCATTCTTCCCGATATTATGGTGGTGGTGGAGAACCTTGATGATCCCGGAAGGCTCGCGGACCTTGTTGCGTCGAATCTCGGGCTGAAGACGGAGCAGGCCCAGGAAATCCTCGAGCTCATCGACCCTGTGCAGCGGCTGAAGAAGGTGAGTGATATCATGAGCAGGGAGCTAGAGCTCCTCACTGTGCAGCAGAAGATACAGACGGAGGCGAGGGGCGAGATCGACAAGACCCAGAGGGAATACTTTCTGAGGGAACAGCTCAAGGCTATTCAGAAGGAACTGGGGGAGATCGATGAACGGGCTGAAGAGATCAACGAATTCAGAAAAAAAATAGAAGAAGTCAAGATGCCGGAGAAGGTGATGAAGGAGGCCGAAAAACAACTGAAGCGCCTGGCAAAGATGCATCCCGACAGCGCGGAAGCTGCCACTGTTCGGACCTATCTTGAGTGGATGGTGGAACTCCCTTGGTCCAAAAGCACTAAAGACAAACTGGACATCAAGGCAGCGGAAAAGGTGCTCAACAACGACCACTATGACCTCGAAAAGGTGAAGGAAAGAATCCTTGAGTATCTCAGCGTCAGAAAGTTAAAGGAGAAGATGAAGGGACCGATACTCTGCTTTATAGGCCCTCCCGGGGTAGGAAAGACCTCCCTTGGCAAGTCCATTGCCAGGGCCCTTGGACGGGAATTTGCGAGAATGTCCCTGGGCGGCATGCGGGATGAAGCAGAGATCCGCGGTCACCGGAGAACATATGTGGGCGCCCTGCCGGGGAGGATTATCCAGGGCATCAGGCAGGCGGCCTCCAACAATCCGGTATTCATGCTGGATGAGATCGACAAGATCGGCATGGATTTCCGTGGCGATCCTTCTTCTGCGCTCCTTGAGGTGCTTGACCCCGAGCAGAACAATTCTTTTATGGACCATTATCTCGGCGTCCCCTTTGACCTCACGAACGTGATGTTCATCACCACAGGGAATCTCGTGGATACGATTCCAGGACCCCTGAGAGACAGGATGGAGATCATTTACCTTTCCGGATATACCGCAGAGGAAAAGCTGGGTATCGCGATAAATTATCTTGTTCCCAAACAGTTGGAAGAGCACGGGATCACAAAGAAGATACTGAAGATAACGGACCCCGCGCTTCTCCAGATCATCTCCCAGTATACGAGGGAAGCAGGGGTAAGGAACCTTGAAAGGGAGATCGCTCACCTCTGCCGGAAGGTCGCCAAGAAGATTGCAGAGGGCGCAGAGAAGAAGTTCAACCTCACGCCGCGAAATCTTCACCGCTTTCTCGGGGTTCCCAAATTCCTCCCTGAAGAAGAGATGGAGAAGGACGAGGTGGGCGTCTCCACAGGCCTGGCCTGGACAGAGAGCGGCGGGGATATCATTTATGTGGAAGCGACCACGATGAAAGGCAAGGGCGGCCTCACCCTTACCGGCCAGCTTGGGGATGTGATGAAAGAGTCTGCCCAGGCTGCGCTGAGCTATGTGCGGTCAAGGGCAAGAGGCCTTGGCATCAAAGATGATCTCTTTTCCCGGATCGATCTCCACATTCACGTGCCGGCGGGCGCGATCCCAAAGGACGGGCCGTCGGCCGGGATCACGATGGCCACGGCTATAGCCTCTGCCCTGACAGGGAAACCGGTGAGCAAGAGTGTGGCTATGACCGGAGAGGTTACCCTCAGGGGGAGGGTGCTTCCCATCGGGGGGCTGAAGGAGAAGACCCTTGCTGCAAAGAGGATGGGCATAAAAAGGGTGGTTATACCGTCCAGGAACAAGAAGGACCTTGAAGATATCCCCAAATACATAAAGAAGGATATGGAGTTTATCTTTGCGGATACCATGGATGATGTCCTCAAGGTTGCCCTGAAAAGGAAGGATAAGGCAAAGGGAAAGTCATAAATCGTGATGGGTAATGCGTGATGGGTTATGAGATGTAGGTTTTTTCGCGTAACTCATCACGCATAACTCGTTACGCATCACGGTAGCTATGAAACTGTCTGAAATAGGGGAACTTTCCCTGCTCAAGAGGATACGAGAGAGGTTCACTACAAGCGCAAGGGACGTGGTTGCCGGCATTGGCGATGACGCTGCCGTGGTGACGCCGCATGATCAGCCGCTCCTTCTCACCACCGACATGATGACCGAGGGCGTTCACTTTGACCTGGGGTTTACTACATGGTTCCAGATCGGTTTCAAACTCGTTTCAGTGAATGTGAGCGATATCTATGCAATGGGGGGGATTCCCCGGTTTCTCCTTCTGGACCTTGCTATGGACAAAAAGACCGGCGAGAAGTCTCTGGAATCCTTCCTGGACGGGGTTGAAAGCGCAATGGCTGTCTACCGTGTCGAACTTATCGGCGGTGATCTTTCTTCATCAAAGAGGGGGGTCACCGTGTCTGCAACACTTGCAGGCTACGCAAAGAAGCCTGTGATGCGCTCGGGGGCAAGACCCGGGGACAAGATCTACGTGACGGGAAATCTGGGTGACTCTGCATGCGGGCTTGAGCTGCTAAAGATAATCAGGAAACCTCTCTCCATAGAGACAGGGGAGAAGAGTGAAAAACCACTGGGATGGCCGGTCATGGAGCCTCTCATCCGAAGGCATCTGTTACCTGAGGCAAGAAAACCCGGGAAAGCAGCAAGAATCGCGACAGCCATGATCGACGTAAGCGACGGCCTCTTCATAGACCTGTCAAGGCTCTGCGATGAAAGCGGTGTGGGAGCCCGGGTATATAAGAGACATCTGCCTCTTTCTTCCCATATGAAAAAGGCGGCACGGTTCCTTGGTTTTGATCCTTACGGTTTCGCTGCGTCCGGAGGCGAGGATTATGAACTCCTTTTCACAGCTCTGCCCCGCAGAAAGGTGGACGCATTCTGTATCGGCGAGATCACGGAATCGGAAAGGGTCTTCGTTGATGAGAACGGCAGGGAGAAACCCTTGTCGCCGGAAGGATATCAGCATTGGCATTAAAAGACAAGATACAGTTAATTCTCAGCGTAAAGGACACGCCCCAGAGGACATCCATCGCCTTTGCCCTCGGTATCTTCATAGGCATGTCTCCCTTGTTCGGCATCCATACTCTTCTGGGTCTCGCTGTCGCCTATCTCTTCAGGCTCAATAAACTGGTGACCATCGTCGGCGTGTATGTCACGAACCCGTGCACCATCATCCCCATCTACACGTTCAGCACGTGGGTGGGCGCAAAGCTTCTCGGAATCAACAAGATACTCCCGGACATTGACTGGAGCAATACTACCTTCAGCTCCGTGATTAAGGAGCTCGGTCCCCTCCTTATGCCTTTTATCGTGGGAACGCTTTTTATCGGTGTTCTCTCATCCGTAGTGAGTTACAGCATCATCTACCGCTTCCTCAAGAGAAGAAATGTCTGAAGTATCCCCTAAAGTATCAATGATCAGCCTCGGCTGTCCGAAGAATCTGGTGGACAGCGATACCCTCTTGACGAAACTCGGGAGAGAAGGGTTTCTCCGCACCCCTGACGCAGAGGAGGCCGATCTTGTGCTGGTGAATACCTGCGGTTTCATCGAGGCGGCAAAGAGGGAATCTGTCGAGGAGATCCTGAAGTTGAAACATATTACGAAAGAAGGCAGGAAGCTCCTTGTATTCGGATGCCTCGCAAAGAGGTACGGCGGTGAGCTTAAAAAGGAGATCCCTGAGATAGATGCCCTGTGGGGTGTGGGGGAGGAAGACAAAATTGTGGAATACTGCAAAAAGACGATGGCGAAGGGTGATAGGCAAGGGGTGATAGG
>CAMTVV010000175.1:0-3722 GCA_947085305.1 uncultured Nitrospiraceae bacterium | reverse complement strand
TTATCCTTTAAATTGTCTGCAAGAATCCTTAAATCCTTTTTTTCAAGGCCGTCAAACCTGCACGAAATAACTTTCACGCCGTCTATATCTATTGCCTTCTCTATGAGCGCCGCAGAACTTTCAGATGCTGCCCTGCCTTTGAGCCTCTCTGCTTCTCTTTCCATTTCTTTCATATCGGCAAGAAGCTTTTCTATTCTTTCAAACGGTTTTTCTGTCTTGAGCATATCTGAAATTTTTCTTAACTCCTCGTCTTCTTTTCTGAAATAGTCAAAGGCAGATATTCCTGTCAGCGCCTCTATCCTTCTAATTCCCGATGCAACGCTTCCCTCTGAGACAATGACAAACGGTCCTATGTCTCCTGTTGACTTGCAGTGAGTGCCGCCGCAGAGTTCAGAACTGAATCCAGGCACCTTCACAACCCTGACTGTTTCACCGTATTTCTCTCCGAAAAGAGCTGTCGCTCCGGATGCGACCGCATCTTTTATATCCATAACTGAAATCTCAACATTAATGTTTTCAAGAATCTTCTGATTGACAGTATCCTCAATGCTCCTTATCTCATCGCGGCTGATAGGGAAGAAATGCGTAAAATCAAACCTGAGCCTGTCAGCAGCAACAAGCGAACCTGCCTGCTTAACATGCTCGCCGATAATATTTTGCAATGATGCCTGAAGTAGATGAGTTGCGGTGTGATTGCTCATTATAGCTTTTCTTCTCCCGGTATCAACTCTGCATGTCACCCTGTCCCAGACCCTCAATTTCCCATCTTTGATTTTTATGATATGAGAATGTAACCCCCCCATCCCCCCTTTAGTAAAGGGGGGTATAGGGGGATTTTTGGTGTCCGTAACAAAGGCCCTGAATCCCTCTGATGTCATTTCTCCGGTATCTCCGACCTGGCCTCCGGATTCGCCGTAAAAAGGAGTTTTATCCAGAAAAACCTCTATTTCTTCACCCTTAGACGCCTCCTTGACAACCTTCCCTTCCTTTAATATAGCCTTAACAACTGATTCGGTCTGCATCGTGTCATAACCGGCGAACTCGGTTTTGCCTGTCTCGGAAAGCAGTTCTCTGTATATGGATGAAACAGCCTCTTCTTCGCCTACCCATGAAGCCCTTGCCCTTTCCCTCTGCATCTCCATTTCTCTATGGAACCCGCCTTCATCCAAGATAAGATTGTTGTCAGATGCTATGTCTCTTGCAAGGTCTATAGGAAACCCGAATGTATCGTACAGCTTGAATATTTCATCTCCCGGAACTGACTTCAATCCTGCTTTCTTTGCCGCTGCAATTACTTCATCGAGAATCTTCATGCCCTGCTCAAGCGTCCTGGAAAAACGTTCCTCTTCAAATTTGAGAACCTTTGCCGCCCTCTCCTTTTCATCAAGAAGTTCAGGATAAGTATCACCCATAAAATCAGCCGCAGGCTCAATGATTTTATAGAGCATGGGCTCATTGATGCCAAGAAGTTTTGCGTGCCTTGACGCCCTTCTGACAATTCTTCTGAGGACATAACCCCTTCCTTCGTTTGACGGCATAAGTCCCTCAGAGAGTAGAAAAGAAATCGCCCTGATATGGTCGGCAATAACCCTTATGGATGTATCGGTCTCAGCGCTCTTTCCGTAAGTTGTATTTGCAATCGCTGTTATTGCTGATATAAGAGGCATAAACAGATCAGTGTCAAAATTATTAAGCTCCCCCTGCAAAACAGCGGAAATCCTTTCAAGTCCCATTCCCGTATCTATGCTTGGTTTTGGGAGGGGTGTAAGATTTCCTGATTCATCCCTGCTGTACTGCATAAAAACAAGATTCCACAGTTCAAGAAATCTGTCGCAGCCGCATCCTGCCATGCACTCAGAATTGCCGCATCCGACATGCTCTCCCTGGTCAATTACTATTTCAGAGCAGGGCCCGCAGGGCCCGGTATCTCCCATCTGCCAGAAGTTGTCCTTTGCGCCGAGGCGCACAATCCTGTCAGAAGGAATCCCGGTTAAATCCTTCCATAATTTTTCAGCCTCGTCATCCTTTTCATAAACAGAGACCCAGAGCCTGTCCTTCGGGAGTTTAAATATGCCTGTAAGCAATTCCCACCCGAATAGTATCGCATCCTTTTTAAAGTAATCTCCAAATGAGAAATTCCCGAGCATTTCAAAAAACGTGTGATGCCTTGATGTGTGCCCTACATTTTCAAGGTCGCTGTGCTTGCCGCCTGCCCTGAGACATTTCTGGCATGAGACTGCCCTTGTATACTGCCTTTTCTCTTCTCCAAGGAAAACAGATTTGAACTGCACCATGCCTGCATTCGTAAAAAGCAGCGTAGGGTCGTTCTTGGGAATAAGAGACGAGCTTCTTACTATCTCATGGCCTCTGGAGGAAAAATAATCCAGGAATGCCTTTCTTATATCTTTACTTTTCACCTGAAAATACCTCTTTCACCCTCCCCCACACCCCCTCCCATCAAGGGAGGGGGAAGTATAATAGTTCCCTCTCCCCTCGGTTGCGAGTCATACCGACTTGCGGGACGGGGTCCCCGAAAAGTCGCAGACTTTTTGGGGTGCAGGTAGGGTTAGGGTGAGGGGGATTTGCATCAGGCAATTTAAATGTGAGTATAAGGGCAATTACGCCTGCCACGCCGCATACAAGATATACAACTTTATAACTGATGCCGGGGTTGAATACCATTGCGCCTATGATACCTCCTCCGACCATTGGCGCCATGAATCTGCCGATGAGGGTTGAAGTTGAAAACCATCCCAATCTCTCCCCCCGTTCTTTATGAAATAAATCTGAAACCATGGCCATAGAAACAGGGATGAATACAGCAGTGGCAAGGCCGTGATAGAACCTGATTATAGCGAGCTGCCATATGTCTTTAACCAGGAGATAGAGGAAAGGGGCGGTCGAAAAGACAATGGCGGAAAGGATTAACATCCTTTTCCGTCCCCACCTGTCGGAAAGAATTCCGGCAGGGATACTTGCAACAATACCTGTAAAAGCAGATACAGCAGCAACAAAACCTACGCCGGCCGGGTCCGCCCCAAGGTGTGAGGCAAACAAGGGAAGCACAGGGCTCTTTGATATGGTGGAACTGAATATCGCGAAAAGCCCCGTGGTGCAAAGAAGTATAAACGGACTTAGTTTCATTCAAAAAGTCTCTCAATCTGTCATGCTGAATTTATTTCAGCATCACGTAATTTTCTTGGGAGATTCTGAAACAAGTTCAGAATGACACGTACTAATACAAACGCAATAAATAATGTTACATTTTCTGTCATGCCGATTTGTTCGGCATCTTTCTTTAAGAAGGATTCCCGACAAGCGGGAATGACAAACCATGTGGTTTTACTTATGAACTCCTTAGTAAATCATCCTTTCATCAACCCCTGAATCTCCCTGTGATAACCGAAATAGCGGTTAAGGGTAATTTCATTCTTTCCGTATTTAGGATATTCCCTTAATATCTCTTCAAATCTCCTTTCAGCCTCCAATTCATCACCTTTAATATCCACAATGCCTTCTGTGATTATATCCACAAGCCTGTCTGCGTATATGATAATTCTCTCCTCAAGCCTCCTCAATGTATAGTCTTTTACAGGCAGGCCGAGTTCCCTTGCCTCACTTTCTGTAAGTCCGCCCCTGATATGTTTTTCCATTATGTCTGTTATGGCTTCAGGTAATCCCAACTCCTTACCCATTTCTGCGCCGATTTTTCCATGTTCCAT
>CAMTVV010000174.1:0-2997 GCA_947085305.1 uncultured Nitrospiraceae bacterium | reverse complement strand
TGATTGATGGACTTGTCCTTTGGAAACCTTACGTTAAATAACCTTTTCTGAAATCTGCATGTTGGAAGTGTCATCTTAGGTGTCAGGTCTTGACATTTGACATTACTAAATTCAAATAGCTCCACATCCTAATTTCCCCTATCGTGCGTTCGGGAAGATGACGTGGAATCTCTCAAAACTCCCCTCATATTTCAGGAGGGGACAAAGGGGGATATTGATAAGCCGGCAGATATAATAGTAATAGTACGGGACACTTCCCATATTTTTCTTGACACTTATCCTCTTTAGTGAAAAAATACGGGAAGTGTCCCAATACAGTCCAATACAGTCCAAGATAGTCAGAGACCAGTAAAGTAATGGCTCATGATACACCTCGGAGGTGTCAAAAGGAGAACATCTGGGCAGAATGGAACTGGGATAAATATTATGCAAAATCCGGCCCGTCTCGAACACCAAATCCTGCGTAAGTCGAACACCCAATCCTGTGGAACCCGAACAGTAAATCCTGGAATGCCCGAACACTTTTCAAGGCAAATCGGATTCAGTGTTCGAGTAAATCAGGATTCCGGCCTTCTTTTTTAATTAAACTCCTCCAGTTTGTACTAAAATGCCCTCCAAAGAAATACAGGAGGGTAAATGAAGAAAAAAAACAGGAGGATAGGCATGAGGAAAATTCACGAAGCGTGCAGGCTGCGGCTTAAGATGGGGTTAGGGGTCAACCAGATAGCCGGGGCCTGTAACATATCCACATCCACGGCAAGCGCATACGTAAACAAAATAGAGGAGTTATCGTTAAGTTATGAAGAGATAAGCTCCATGGACGAAGATGCTGTATGCAAACTTTTATTTCCCGAAGCGTCAGAGGTGCCTGTGTCGGATAAAGCGATACCGGACTTTGAGTATCTGACAAAGGAGATGAAAAAGAAGGGAGTAACACTTCAGCTTTTATATGAAGAATACAGAAGAGATCATTCTGATGGTTACAGCAGGAGCCGGTTTTATGAGAAGTACCGGAAGTATGCAAAGAAGCTGGATCCTGTGATGCGGTTCAATCACAAGGCTGGGCAGAAGATGTTTGAGGATTTCTCAGGGGACAGGCCGCACTACATCAATCCTGAGACGGGGGAATTGATGGAGGCGGAATTGTTTGTCTCAGTGCTTGGCGCATCATCATACATATTTGCCTGTGCGGTGGATGATCAGAAGACAGCAAACTTCATAAGGAGCAATATAAAGGCTTTTGAATACTATGGAGGGTGTCCTGAATGTCTCGTGCCTGACAACCTCAAAAGCGGTGTAAAGAGCGCCTGTTATTATGACCCTGAGATAAACAGGACCTTTGCGGACATGGCAGAGCATTACGATGTGGCGGTAGTGCCTGCGAGAGTGGGAAAACCAAAGGACAAGGCAAAAGTGGAAAATGCGGTACTGCAGACGCAGAGGAGGATACTGGCGACGCTAAGGAACAGGACGGTTTTCAGCCTTCAGGAACTGAACGAAGCCATTATAGAGGAAGTGGATAAACTCAATAGACGACCGATGGCAGTCACCGGGAAATCCAGGCAGGAGATGTTTGAGGAAATAGAAAAGCCCGTGCTCAGGCCGCTGCCTGCGGAAAGATTCGAGATATACAATTACAAGACTCCGACAAAATTGCATATAGACTATCACGTAGAGGTGGAGAAGAGTTATTACAGCGTTCCCTACACATTGATAGGCGAAATAGTTGATGTCAAATACAACAGCACAGTGGTAGAGGTATATCACAATAAAAAACGGATTGCCTCCCACATAAGGAGTTATAAAAAAGGGGAGTTTATTACAGAAGACCGGCACATGCCCAATGAACACCGTCAGTACCTTAAATGGACGCCGGAGAGGATAAAGAACTGGGGAGGCAAGATCGGACCACACACAGCGATACTGATACAGCGGATAATGGAGGGCCGGAAACACCCCGAACAGGGGTTCAGGAGTTGTCTGGGCATAATCAGGCTTTCAAAACAATACACTCCGGAGAGAGTGGAGAATGCATGCAAAAGGGCCCTTGCAGTAGATGCTTACAATTACAGGAGTGTTAAATCCATACTGCAAAGCGGGCTGGACAAAGTGGCATATCTTGAAGAGCAAAGGGATGCAAAACCGATAGAGCATCCCAACATAAGGGGCGGAGAATATTACAGGGAGGCGTGCAATGATTGAGGCAACAATTGAGAAGCTGATAGCGATAAAACTGCACGGCATGTCGGAGGCGGTGCAGGAGCAGATAAAAAACCGTGCGTATAAAGAACTAAGCTTTGAAGAAAGACTGGGGATGCTTGTGGACAGGGAGATGGACAGCAGGCAGGACCGGAAGCTCCGGATGCTTCTTACAAAGGCGCGATTCCGTTATCCGGGGGCAAGTGTTGAAGATATCAACTTCAGGGTAAAGAGAGGGATAACAAAGGACGTGGTATTGGCACTAACCCAAAACGGCTGGATAAAAGACAAACGGAACATAATAATCACCGGCTCAACAGGCGTAGGCAAGACCTATATGGCCTGTGCATTTGGAAACAGCGCCTGCAGGTCAGGCATAAGCACATACTACGCGCGGCTGCCGCGCCTGTTTCAGGAACTGAAAATATCAAAGGCAGATGGAAGTTACGGCAAGCTGCTTCAGAAGCTCTCCAGGGTAAACCTCCTTATAGTGGATGACTGGGGCCTCTCTCCTCTTTCAGATACAGAAAGAAGGGATTTCCTGGAAATAATGGAAGACAGATACAATGTGCGCTCCACAATAATCTCCAGCCAAATACCGGTAGAGAAATGGCATGATCTCATAGGAGAACCAACAATAGCGGATGCCATATGCGACAGGCTGATACATAATGCACACAAACTCAAACTCACGGGCAAATCAATGAGAGGAGGTGATCAGGAGCCGAACAATCAGGATTAGGCAAAAATATCAAAATGAGGCCATAATAGAAAAAATGACCTTCACATTTGCCCTGT
>CAMTVV010000173.1:0-7551 GCA_947085305.1 uncultured Nitrospiraceae bacterium | reverse complement strand
TGAAAAGTAAAAAATGGAAAGTAAGAAGTAAAGAACTTTTTGTACTTCCTACTTCCAACTTCTTACTCTCTGCTCTTTCTCTCTGTGCCTCTGTGGTTAAATATATTTCAGGAGGTTAATGGAGGCGGCGAGCGGATTCGAACCGCTGGATAAAGGTTTTGCAGACCTCTCCCTTAGCCACTTGGGTACGCCGCCGATTGCATTATTGCGTAAAGCGTTTATCGTTATAGCGAAAAGAATACACACTGTTATTGCAATGCACAATAACACTATAACGCACAACGGTATAACGAATCTGGAGCGGGCGACGGGATTTGAACCCGCGACCCCAACCTTGGCAAGGTTGTGCTCTACCAACTGAGCTACACCCGCATTGTTTTTACTCTTTATCGCTAACCTGTGATATAATGAACAGATATTGAATAGTAAAGAAAATTAACCGGTTTTGTCAATATGGTTCATCCTGATCTGAAGGAATTTAAAACATTATCTGCGCAGGGAAACCTCATCCCTGTTTACCGGGAAATCCTCGCGGACATGGACACTCCTGTATCAGCCTTTCTCAAACTCGGTGGTTCGCCCTCCTTTCTCCTTGAGAGCGTGGAGGGAGGAGAGAAATGGGCGAGGTATTCCTTTCTCGGTTCGCGGCCGTCAAAGGTGATCAGGGGCTGGGGCAGGAAGATAGAGATCAGGGAAAACGGCCTGGATACTGTGGTATTGCAATCTGATGACCCCGTTGAAGCGCTGAAAAAAGAGGTCTCGAAATACAGGCCCGTGGAAGTTAAGGGACTTCCGAGGTTTTTCGGCGGGCTCGTCGGTTATCTCGGCTACGATATGGTGAGGTTTTTCGAGCGCGTGCCGGACAGAAACAGGAGGGGTCTCGACCTCCCGGATATGTTTTTTATGCTCACGGACACAATGCTGATCTTCGACAGCCTGAAGCAGAAGATCAAGGTCGTCTCCAATGCTCATCTTAACGAGGGTATAACTCCTGATGAGGCATACCGGGAAGCGGAGAGAAAGATAGAAGAGATCATCGTGAGGCTGAGGGGCTCAGCAGAACCGGCTCCCGGAAAGAGAAATCAGCATGGGGGCGGATCAGTGAAAACAGAATCTTCTCCTGAAACATTCTCATCGTCCTTTGTCACGAGGGATGCCTTTGAAGATGCGGTTTCAAAGGCCAAGGAGTTCGTCATGGCGGGAGATGTGGTGCAGGTGGTTCTTTCCCAGCGTTTTGAACGGAAATCAGCGGCAGATCCCTTTGATATGTACCGGGCGCTCCGCGTGATAAACCCATCACCCTATATGTATTACCTTGACACGGGGGATGCGCGGATTGTGGGCTCATCTCCGGAGATACTGGTAAGGCTGGAGGAGAAGGCCATCGTCCTGAGGCCGATTGCAGGCACACGGAGAAGGGGCGAGACCGGAGCTGAAGATAAAGCGCTGGAGGAGGAACTGAAAAAAGACCCAAAAGAGATTGCGGAGCATATCATGCTCGTGGACCTCGGCAGGAATGACGTGGGCAGGGTGGCGAAAACAGGCTCGGTAAAGGTGACAGAGCTGATGACTGTCGAGAGATACAGCCATGTGATGCACCTCGTTTCCAATGTGGAGGGCGACTTGCAGGAAGGGCTTGACGCCTTTGACGTGCTCAGGGCGAGCTTTCCAGCCGGCACTGTTTCCGGCGCCCCGAAGGTCAGGGCCATGGAGATCATAGAGGAACTTGAACCGACCAGAAGGGGTCCCTACGCAGGCGCAGTAGGCTATTTCAGCTATTCGGGAAATATGGACATGTGCATCACCATAAGAACCCTCATCGTAAAGGATAACGTAGTCTATGTCCAGTCCGGGGCGGGCATAGTGGCCGATTCCGATCCCGGGAGGGAATATGCAGAGACAGTGAACAAAGCCATGGCTATGATGAAGGCGGTTGACATGACAGAGAAAGGGTTGGAATAGATGCTTTTAATGATCGACAACTACGACTCCTTCACGTACAATCTCGTCCAGTACCTTGGCGAATTGGGCGAGGAGATCAGGGTCTTCAGAAATGACAAAATCACCCTGCGTGAGATCGAAGAGATGAACCCCGGGAGGATCGTGATATCACCCGGCCCCTGCACACCGAAAGAGGCGGGCATCTCCATTGAGGTGATACGCCATTTTACGGGAAAGGTCCCCCTCCTGGGCGTATGCCTTGGCCATCAGGCCATCGGGGCTGCCTTTGGCGGAGAGATCATCCGGGCGCCGCGGCTCATGCACGGAAAGACGTCGACCATACATCATGACGGCCGCACCATTTTTCAGGGGCTGCCCAACCCCTTTGAGGCGACGAGATACCACTCTCTCCTCATAAGAAAGGATACTCTTCCCCGGTGCCTCGAGATCACCGCGTGGACTGATACAGGCGAGATAATGGGCGTCCGTCACAAAGAATTCATCCTCGAGGGGGTCCAGTTTCATCCCGAGTCAATTCTCACCGCGGTGGGCAAGGACCTCTTGAGGAACTTCCTGCTTCCGGGGAGGAAACAATGATAAAAGAGGCAATAAATCTTCTTGTCCAGGGCATACACCTTTCTGAGCTTGAGATGGCGGAGTGCATGAAGGAGATCATGGAGGGGAA
Organism: uncultured Nitrospiraceae bacterium; assembly: GCA_947085305.1. Classification (GTDB taxonomy): domain Bacteria; phylum Nitrospirota; class Thermodesulfovibrionia; order Thermodesulfovibrionales; family UBA9159; genus JAMCQB01. The sequence goes on along the minus strand of CAMTVV010000173.1, from coordinate 4,925 downwards.
AGCTGCCGAATCCCAAATCGGGGCGTTCCTTACCGCGCTGCGGATCAAGGGCGAAACCGTTGAAGAGATCACCGGCGCCGCGAGAATAATGAGGGAAAAAGTGGCGGCAATAAGGGCGCCCGAAGGGGTGCTCGATACCTGCGGGACCGGCGGCGACATGTCCCATACCTTCAACATCTCCACCACCACGGCCATTATTGTTGCAGCAGCCGGCGTCCCGGTGGCAAAGCACGGGAACCGTTCCGTGTCCAGCCGTTCAGGAAGCGCAGACGTCCTGGAGGCCCTGGGAGTGAAAATCGACCTGCCTCCTGAAAAGGTCGAGAAGTGCCTGTTCGAAACAGGGTTTGGTTTTCTCTTCGCACCCCTCTTCCACCCTGCTATGAAATACGCTGTTGGCCCAAGGAAGGAAATAGGGATAAGGACAATATTCAATATCCTCGGACCCCTGACCAATCCCGCAGGGGCAAAACGGCAGATTCTGGGCGTATTCGCAGACAGGCTCACCGAACCCCTTGCAAGGGTCCTCGGCAACCTCGGGTCAAGTGACATCATGGTGGTGCACGGCGAAGACGGGCTTGACGAGATCACTATCTCTGACGGCACAAAGGTATCGAGATATAAGGAAGGGGAAGTGGAGACGTTCTATATCACCCCTGAAGACTTCGGCATCAGCAGGGAAGAAGTGAAGAGTCTGGTGGGGGGCGACAAGGACGAAAATGCAAAGATACTCCTCTCGATCTTAAAGGGTGAACGGGGTCCCAAGCGGGATGTAGTGCTCATAAACTCGGCAGCAGCCCTCGTGGTGGCAGGCAAAGCTGATGGCTTCAAGGATGGGATGCTCATCGCAGCCGACGCCATCGATTCCGGCGCTTCCTTGAAAAAACTCCAGGAGATAATAAAGGTCTCGAATTCTGTTTAATCTTAACAATGGCAAAAGCTCATAATAAGTCACCGAAAGTTCACAAACCCCCGAGAGTCAGGGCCGCCCTACCCTCCAATGGCGACCTGGAAAGGGCGTCACGCTTAAGAGAAGTTCTGGAAGCGCTATACGAAATCAATAAGAATATCCCTGTTATCGTTGAAGGCAAGAGGGATGCCATGGCGCTGAGAAAGCTCGGCCTCATGGGTGATATTATCACGCTCCACAGCGGGAATAATATTTATGAATTCTGTGAGGATATATCGGAGAGATTTGATAAAGTGATCATACTCCTTGACTGGGACAGCAAAGGCGAAAGCCTGAACAAGGAGCTGAACAGGCACCTGAAGGGACTCTGGGAGGAATTTTCCGCGTTCAGGGAGATATTCAAGATCCTCTGCCGGAAGGATATCAAGGACATCGAGGGGATGCCTAAACTGCTGAAAAACCTTGAAGGCGATGAGACTGCTGGGCATTAAAGGCGAAGACCTTGCCGTAAAATTCCTGAAGAAAAAGGGGTACAGGATACTATCGAGAAACTTCAAGACCCCCCTGGGAGAAATCGATATTGTCGCACAGGACGGAGAGACCCTTGTATTTGTTGAGGTAAAGACAAGGACCGACAATTCCTTTGGGCTCCCCTTTGAAGCGGTAGATTACAGAAAAAAGGAAAAGCTCAGAAAGGTGGCGCTTTATTATCTCAAGAACTGTTACAAGAAAGACGCGCCTTCACGGTTTGATGTCCTGAGCATTACGTCGGGCGGCGACAGGAATGATCTCGAGCATATCAGGGATGCCTTTGAGTAGGAAGCGCACTATGCCGACGTTTGTTGTTCATGGCATCTACCCCTAAAGCCGTCTCTTTAAAAAATCGCATAAATGTTGTAGATTGCAACCAGCAATCCGGAGGAAAACCGAATGAGCATTCTCCCTGAGGGTGAACAACTGAGAAGGGCGATCAAGTGGATATCGGATGAGCGCCTCGATAAGCCCGGGGCAAGCCTCTCCGCATTGATTCAGGAGGCGTGCTTGAAGTTTGACTTACCCCCAAAAGACGCAGAATTCCTCATCCATTTCTTTCTTGAGGGCAGAGCATAGAAAAGGCAGACAGCCCTCGTATTTCTGCTACAGTGGCAATAAGGTTAAGGCATCGCAGTCAGCCTTACTTACCAGCAGAACCGGTCTTTTCGACTAGTTCAGCTGCCAGCCTTGCAAACTCCTCCATGCTCAGTGTCTCCGGCCTCCTGCCAGGTTCGATCCCCGCAAGGACGAGCTTTTCTTTTATATCCCCGCTTAGCGACTTGAGAGAATTGAGAAGCATCTTTCTCCTCTGGGAAAAGGCGGTCTTTATCACCCCGAAGAACAACCTCTCATCCTTCACAGACACCGCAGGCGTCTGACAGATTTCGACATGGATAACTGCGGAATCCACTTTAGGCACAGGTCTGAAGGCGCCCCTCGGAATGATGAATTCAAGGCGCGGGTTCCCGTAATACTGGAGCATCAGTGAAAGGACGCCATATTCCTTTCCCCCGGGCTTTGCAACGATCCTCTCAGCAACCTCTCTCTGCAGGGTTATGGTGACAGACCTCAGACGGTCCCTGTGTTCAAGGAGCTTGAAGAGTATAGGCGTGGTGATGTAATAGGGGATGTTGGCTACCACCTTGAATTCATCCAGGGTGCCGTAAGGAAATTTCAGGACATCACAGTATACGAGTTCGATATTCTTGTATCCTGAAAGTTCACCGGTCAGTCTCTCATATAGTTCCCTGTCCAGCTCAATGGCAACAACCTTTTTCACGCAGCCTGCCAGCATCACCGTCATCCTGCCGTGGCCCGGACCTATCTCCACCACCGTATCTTCCGGGGAAAGACGCGCCGCATTGACAATCCGCTTCAGGATAGATGGATCGAAAAGGAAATTCTGTCCAAGAGATTTTTTTGCCATTGCTTTATTGCAACATAGAAGGGTCGGCCATGGATATACGCCATGAAGAGGTCTCCCCCCCCGCCTTTCTTATGATATAATAAAATATTACGAAATACATGAGAGCAGCGCTTCCCGAGAGACCGGTTTCCGTTTTAGAGATCTTTGATTTCTTGAATACCCCTGTTTTTGTCATTGATAGCCGCCGGAGGATCCTCTCCTTTAACGCTTCCGCCGGCAGTGTTTTTCAGTACACGGCTGATGACATCGCGGGGCGGCATATCACCGAGCTCATGCCTTTGGATACCGAGTTCCTTAAAAAGTCCTTCACCCCTTCGGATCGTGTCCATTCCCTGCGGATGCAGGAATTGATCAATGAAGGGGCCCATTTTGAAACCGCAGCAAAAAAAAAGAACGGTGAGACAGTCACAGCAAAAGTGACGGTTATCCCATATGACGCGGACGGTCAGCACATCGTTGTCATACAGGACATCTCCGAACAAAAAAAACTCCACCGAAAGGCGTCTCATCCGGGCGTGGCTATCGAGAATGCAAAGCTCATCGGACAGCTCAGGGAGAAAATGGGGGAGATCGAGCTCATCAACGAGCTGAGCAGTGTGATTAATTCGAGCCTCAGCATCGGCACGGTCTTCAGGATTATGATGTCAGAGATAAGAAAACTTGTCGAATACGACAGGGGAAGCATTCTTCTTTACAACGAAAAAGAGAAGAACCTTCTCATCTATGCCCTGGACACCAATATGAAGACCACCCTGAAAAGGGGGGTGAGAGCGCCGCTTGACGGAATCAGCGCCGGCTGGGTAATAAAGAATAGCCGCCCATGGATAAATGATGACCTTGCCCGCGAGATACAATTCCCCCTGGACAGCAAGCTGCGAGACGAGGGCATACGCTCGACCATAAGCATCCCCCTGATCCAGGACAAAATACTGGGGGTATTCAACCTTGACAGCACTGAACCTTCAAAATACTCGGCAAAGGATCTCCATCTGCTGCTTTCGGTATCCAAACACATTTCCATCGCCCTTGAGAACGCCCTCCTCTTTGAGGAGATATCAAAGGAGAAAAAAGAATGGGAGGGGACCTTCGACGCCATCACCGATATGGTCTGGATTGAGGACGGCAGGCAGCGCGTGCTCCGCGCAAACCATGCCCTTCTGACAAAAACAGGATACTCCCTGGTGGAGATGGTGGGGAAGCAGTGTGTGGAAGTCCTGGACAGGATCGGCATAGGGCCGGTGGATTGTCTCTGTTCCGGCACCATGGCGACGAAGCGGCCGTCATTTCTTGAACTGAAAGGGAGCGGAGGGAGCATCTTCCATTTCTGGGCATATCCCCTCACCGACGATGAAGGCCATCTCTATGCCATCGTACACTATCTCAAGGACGTCACCGCCCAGAAACGCCTGGAGCAGCAGCTCATAAGGACAGACAAGCTCGCATCCCTTGGCACGCTGGTTGCCGGCATTGCCCACGAGATCAACAATCCCCTGGGGATCATCGCCGGCTATTCAGAGGCGCTTCTTGAGAGGGCAAGGGACAGAGTTCTTTTGAGCCTTGAAGAGTTCGAGGATTTCCCCGAATATCTTGAAACCATTCACAACGAGATATTCAGATGCAAGAGGATACTGCGGTCCCTTCTGGAATTCGCCAGACCCCATGGGGGAACCTTCCGCGAGCTGGATATCAATGAACTGATAAAGGAAGTTATCCTCCTCGTGAACCATAAGGCCGCAAAGCTCAACCATAATATCGAATTCAGACTGAACAGGGAACTGCCGAAGATATCTGCAGATGCCGGAAGCCTGAGGCAGCTCTTCATGAACATCATCATCAACTCCCTCTACTTCACCCCGGAAGGGGGAAGCATCATCATCACCACCGGGTCGGACGCCCCTGCGGAGAGTGACGCCTTCAGCAGGGATGCGGAGATGATCACCGTATCCATCTCCGACACGGGCCCCGGAATTCCGGGGGAAATCGCAGCCAAAATCTTTGACCCGTTCTTTACCACAAAACCGGTGGGTGAAGGCGCGGGACTGGGGCTGGCCATCTGCC
>CAMTVV010000172.1:0-5988 GCA_947085305.1 uncultured Nitrospiraceae bacterium | reverse complement strand
TCTGCGATAAGTGCGGGGTCGAGGTCATTCAGGCGAAGGTGAGACGGGAACGCATGGGGCACATAGAGCTTGCTACCCCTGTTGCGCACATCTGGTTTCTCAAAGGGGTTCCGAGCAGGATCGGTATCCTGCTTGATATGACCATGCGGTATCTTGAGAAGGTGCTCTATTTTGAAAACTACCTTGTCATCGACCCGGGAGATACGCCGCTGAAGGAAAAAGAACTTCTCTCCGAGGAAGAATACAGGAAGAAAACTTCAGAGTATGGTTCCCGGTTTAAGGCGGGGATGGGGGCAGAGGCGATCCGGGAGCTTATCAGGGGGCTCGATCTGGATACCCTTGCCGCGGAGTTGAAGGCGAAAATCAAAGAAGCTTCTTCCATCGGGGTCAAGAAGAAACTGACCAAAAGGGTGAAGGTGATCGAGGCCTTCAGACAGTCGGGGAACAGACCGGACTGGATGATCATGGATGCGGTGCCGGTGCTTCCTCCAGATCTGAGACCCCTCGTACCCCTTGAGGGAGGCCGTTTTGCCACTTCTGATCTCAATGATCTTTACCGGAGGGTCATCAACAGGAACAACAGGCTGAAGCGGCTTATGGAGCTGAAGGCTCCCAGCGTCATCATAAAGAATGAAAAGAGGATGCTCCAGGAGGCTGTTGACGCCCTCTTTGACAACGGCAGGAGAAGCAGGGTGCTGAAGACCGCAACAAAGAGGCCCCTCAAGTCCCTGAGCGACATGATCAAGGGCAAACAGGGAAGATTCAGGCAGAACCTCCTCGGGAAAAGGGTAGATTACTCGGGTCGTTCGGTTATTGTTGTAGGGCCTGATCTGAAGCTCCATCAGTGCGGGCTTCCCAAGAGAATGGCCCTGGAGCTCTTCAAGCCCTTTGTCTTCAACAATCTGGAAGAAAAGGGTTTTGCCACGACATTGAAGGCTGCCAAGAGGCTTGTGGAAAAGGAACATCCCGAGGTGTGGGATGCACTGGAAGAGGTGATCGCAGAGCATTCTGTTTTGTTGAACCGCGCACCGACCCTCCACAGGCTCGGCATTCAGGCCTTTGATCCCGTGCTCGTTGAAGGCAAGGCCATAAAGCTTCACCCACTGGTCTGCACGGCGTTCAATGCAGACTTCGATGGGGACCAGATGGCAGTGCATGTCCCCCTTTCCATAGAGGCTCAGGTCGAGGCAAGGGTTTTGATGATGTCAGTGAACAATATCCTTTCCCCTGCCAACGGCAAGCCTATTGTGGTGCCCACGCAGGATATGGTTTTGGGCATCTACTACCTCACAAAGGGGAGAGGCAGAATATATGCAGACACTGGAGAGGTGAAGGCCGCCCATGATTCCGGCAAGCTCGAAAAACAGGAGACAGTGACCGTGAGGGCGGATGGCTTCCTCGTTGAGACCACTTGCGAAGAAGTCCTCAACGCCATGAAGAAAAAGTCCGTCATAAAAGGCAGACGCAGTGTATTCTCTGACCCTGAAGAGGTGAGGATTGCCTATGATTCCGGCAAACTGGATGTGCATGAATGGGTCAATGTAAGGATAAACGGCCGGATCATCGAGACTACCTGCGGAAGGGTTCTCTTCAGCGAGATCCTTCCCGAAGGGGTATCGTTCGAGTTCATCAACAAGGATCTCACAAAAAAAGAACTCACAAAGATTATCGAATATACTTACAAGAAAGCGGGAAAGCGCGCTACGGTGGTATTCCTCGACAACCTCGAGAAGTTGGGATTTGATATGGCTACGAGGTCAGGAATCTCCATCTGCATGGCCGACATGCACATACCGTCCAAGAAGCCTGAACTCATCAGGGCAGCGGAACAGGAGGTCATGGAGATACAGAAACAGTATGCCGACGGTCTCATCACACACGGCGAGCGGTACAATAAGGTGATCGACATATGGGCGAACGTGACCGAGCGGATCGCTGATGAGATGATGAAGGAACTGGGAGCAGAGGATGGAAAGAAGTTTTCCGAGGAAGAACTCAAGGAGCGGAGATCCTTTAACAACATTTTCATGATGGCTGATTCCGGCGCAAGGGGAAGCACCGCGCAGATACGCCAGCTTGCAGGCATGAGAGGTCTGATGGCAAAGCCTTCGGGCGAGATTATCGAAACCCCCATCACCGCGAACTTCAGAGAGGGACTTACGCCGCTGCAGTACTTCATCTCCACCCACGGAGCGCGGAAAGGTCTCGCTGATACTGCGCTGAAGACCGCCAACTCAGGGTACCTCACCAGGAGACTTGTGGATGTCGCGCAGGACGTTATCATTACCGAGGAAGACTGCGGAACCCATGAGGGGATTACCGTAACATCCCTTATAGAGGGCGGTGAGATCATTCAGCCGCTCGAAGAGAGGATCATCGGCAGGCACTCAGTGGAGGATATTCTTGATCCTGAGACCAGAGCAGTGATCATCAAAAGGAGTAACGAGATCAACGAAGAGGTTGCCGCAAAGGTAGTGGATGCGGGCATAGACAGGGTGAGGATACGGTCCGTGCTTACCTGCCAGACGAAGTTCGGTGTCTGCGGCAAGTGTTACGGAAGGGACCTGGCGCGGGGAGAAAGTGTTGAGATCGGTGAAGCTGTCGGCATCATTGCAGCGCAGTCCATCGGCGAGCCCGGCACCCAGCTGACCATGAGAACCTTCCATATCGGCGGCGCCGCAACAAAGGTGATAGAGCAGGCGGTCCTCGACGCGAAGAATAACGGCAAGGTAAAGTTCATAAATATTAACGCAGTGAGAAACAGAGAGGGCGCCCTGGTGGTGATCAACAGGAATGCCCTCATCGCCATTGTGGACGGCCATGGAAGGGAGAGGGAGAAGTACAATCTCGTCTATGGCGCCAAGCTGAAGGTGGAGGAAGGCCAGAAGGTTGAGGCCGGACAGAGGATCGTTGAATGGGATCCTTACTCCACTCCTATTCTGACCGAGGTGGGAGGAAAGATTGCCCTCGGCGATATTGTGGAAGGCGTATCGGTGAAGGAGGAGGTTGATGAGGTCACCGGCCTTTCGCATAAGGTGATCATCGATTACCCCGCCTCCATGAGACCGAGGATCTCGATCAAGGACGAGCACGGCAAGGCTACTTTGAAGATACCGGGCTCCTCGAACCTCGCGCGGTACCTTCTGCCGTCAGGGGCACATATCCTTGTGGACAAGAATGGCATCGTTTCCCCTGGCGACATCCTTGCAAAGATACCAAGGGAAACGACAAAGACCAAGGACATCACCGGAGGTCTTCCGAGGGTGGCGGAGCTCTTCGAAGCACGGCGGCCCAAGGAACAGGCCATTGTCACCGAGATCGACGGCATTGTGGAGTTCCGGGGCGCTCACAAGGGCATGAGAGTTGTGGTGGTGAAGGGCGGCGAAGAACAAAGGGAGTACCATATCCCGAAGGGCAAGCATGTGAGCGTCCATGAAGGAGACTGGCTGAGCGCAGGAGAACCACTCATGGACGGCGCCGTCAATCCGCATAGCATTCTGGATATCCTTGGACCGAACAAGCTTCAAAGCTATCTTGTGGACGAGGTTCAGAAAGTTTACCGGCTTCAGGGCGTCTCGATCAATGACAAACACATCGAGACCATTGTTCGACAGATGATGAGAAAGGTGAGGATCGAAGATCCAGGCGATACCTTGTTCCTCATCGGAGAGCAGGCGGATAGGGCCATCTTCCAGGAGGAAAACGAAAAGGTCAAGGCTGCGGGCGGAGCGCCTGCCCAGGGCAGGCCGCTTCTACTGGGGATAACAAAGGCATCCCTCACCACGGATAGCTGGGTTTCTGCTGCGTCCTTCCAGGAGACGACGCGGGTCCTTACCGAGGCCGCTCTGAATGCCCAGGTGGACGAGCTGAGGGGATTAAAAGAGAACGTCATTATGGGCAGGATCGTTCCGGCAGGCACCGGCATGCTGCGGTATCGCAACACCTTTGTGAAGAGGGAATTGCAGCCCTTGTTCGCTGCAGAACCGGCAGTTGAAGAAGAATAGAATTTAGCTCATAGCTGATAGCTCATGAAAAAGCTCATGGTTCATAGCTCATGGCTCATGGTTCAATCCTTTGCTATGAACTATCAGCCATGAGCGATGAGCTTTTTCATGAGCCTCGCTTTGTGGCAGATGCAATGCTTGGCCGTCTTGCACGATGGTTAAGGCTCCTCGGGTTCGACACCCTCTATTATCCCTACATAAGCGACAGCGACCTTCTGAAGTTCGCACTTCGCGAAGGGAGATTTCTCATCACGAGGGACACCCACTTTCTAAAGATGAAGAACCTGAACACGCTCTTTTTTGTCCGTTCCGACGAGCCCATGGAACAGGTGAGGGAAGTGATAAAGACCTTTGCGGTGATAATGCCCGGACCCGGCAGGTGCGCGCGGTGCAATGGCATACTATGCAAAGTTGATGACAGGGCTTCCATAAAGGATATGGTTCCGGAATATGTGTTTCTTCACCACGAGCGCTTCCTGAGGTGTGAGGCCTGCTGGAGCGTTTACTGGGAAGGAACCCATCTCAGGAGATTCAGGGCAATGCTCGATGGGCTCTTTAACAACGGTGACCGGGAGGTTCGCGCACGAAAATGACGCGGGTGTTCCGGAAGGAATATGATTAAAATCCACCCCGCCTCGGCGCTGCCGCGGACCAGACCCACCGCATAAAATACCGGCATCTGTCCAGGGGGTAAATATATGGCAAAATACACAGCGACCATTGACGAAGATACACGCCAGAGGATACATTCATTACCGAGGGCCGTACACTTCTCAGCCTTCATGCGAAAGGCCATCACCGTTTTTGTCGAGGAGCTTGAGAAGGACCCTGATCTGGAGCCGGGGGATTTTGCGATCACCCGCACAGCCCGGAAAGATGGACCAGACAAGAAAAGAAAATAAGGTTCTTCAGAACATTGTGGCGATATATAGTCCCATTTTGGAAAAGGGGGGCAGAACTACAAAATAAAAGAAAAATCGGAGAAGCCTGGAATAAGCTCATGTAAAAAAGCAGGATCATGGTTACCTGCGCAAAGGGGATAACGCCTTTTTTGAAGGAAGAACTCCTTCATCTGGGATTTCCTGTGCATGTTATCCTGGCTGCCGGATGGAAAGGCAGCAGCCATTTCATCAATCCTATGTGCGGCAGCGGCACCCTTGACATAGAGGCTGCATGCATTGCTCTTAACAGGGCCTCGGGGATATTGAGGGACAATTGCGGGTTTATGCATCTCAGGGGCTTTAAGGAATCCCTGTGGAACGATCTGCGCGCACGGGCAAAAAAAGAGGCAAAAAAGACTTTGGGCTGCAGGATCATCGCCGCTGATATCAGGAGAGAGGCTGTTGAGAGCGCAACGAAGGATTCCATTCTTTAACGGAGCCGGCTCCTTGAGTATGAATTGTACGAGGGCAGCGGGAAGGATAGGGCAAGTCCCCCGGTTTCATAGCGCCAAAGTTTCATAGCGCGAAAGCCGGGAGCACGTGATCAAAGCTACTGCTGATGAACTACGACCAACTTTCCTCTGCCTTCCGCAATTGTCTTTGCATCAGGGCCCTTTATGAATGCCTTTGCTTCTATCAGCCTTTCCCCCTTCTTTAAAACCTCTGCCTCGACTGCGGCTTTCTCGTTGGCATGGAGCGGGTTCTTGAACCTCACGGTGATCTCTGCGGTGACCGCCTTTATCCCCTGCGCAAGGACAGCCTTTATCATTGCCTCGTCAAGGACAGCCGCGATAATCCCGCCGTGGACAACATCCTTATAGCCCTGAAATGTTTTCCCGAGTTTGAATTCAGCGGATGCTTTTCCGTCAAGGAATGCGAAATTGAGATTAAGACCGGCGGGGTTCTGCTTACCACAGACAAAACAATAGCTGTCATCTTCAAGTTTCATAGGGTGGGTCATAGGTCATAGGTCATAGGTCATAGGTTATAGGTCATAGGTCATAGGCATAATTGAATCGTGAAAAGCCTGTTACCCATAACCT
>CAMTVV010000171.1:0-5551 GCA_947085305.1 uncultured Nitrospiraceae bacterium | reverse complement strand
TTCATTATTTAATGGGATCCCCATTCCGGCATTGATTTTTCATAAGCATTTCCTTCACGAGAAAGCAAAAGATGTTTACGATGTCTTAGATGGTAAACAACGGCTTGAAACAATACTACATTTTATAAAAATTAAAGGAAAATCTACCTACGAGTAACATCTTATCTCTCTTTCGCAGGGCTATATAAACCAGCTGGAGAGCGGCAAGAGGAGGTATACCCAGAAATCCCTGGAGTTGATCGCACATTTATTAATATCCGCATAGTATAATTTATCAGGAAGGTATAATAAGTGATGAAATCAGCCTTGACCATTGCAGGTTCCGACCCCACTGGCGGCGCAGGGCTTCAGGCAGACCTGAAGGTATTCAGGGCCTTTGGCGTCCACGGTTTGTCCATTCCCGCTGCCCTTACTGCGCAGAACACCTCCGGGGTAGGAGAGATTTATTCCCTGGAGAGGGATTTTTTCCTTAAGGAGATGGATATCCTTCTGGAGGATATCAGGCCTGATGCCCTGAAAACGGGCATGGTCTATAGCGTCTGGGCAGTGGACATTATCGCGGAAAAGATAAGAGAACATTCCCTTTCAAATCTCGTTGTTGATCCGGTGACGGTATCGTCTACAGGGACAAGCCTTGTTGATGACGGGACACTCGACAGAATAAAGGACGCCCTTTTCCCTCGGGCAAGGGTGATCACCCCGAACATCTACGAGGCTTCTGTGTTCACAGGTGTGAACATTGAAGATGAAAAGGACATGAAAGAAGCTGCCCGGAGGCTGAAGGAGATGGGTCCTGAAGTGGTGGTGATCACCGGCGGACATCTCGAGAGATTTACCCTGGATATTTACTATGACGGGAAGGATTTTCATGATCTTAAGGCATCCAAAATCCCGGGAGAATACCACGGAACAGGCTGTGCATTCTCTGCAGCCATCACCGCATGCCTTGCGTCAGGCCATGCCCCCCTGGAATCCGTCAGAAAGGCAAAGGAGTTTGTGACTGAAGCGATACGAAAGGCCTATCACCCCGGCAGGGGAATGGGGCTGCTTTATCTATAGAATTGGCTCTAAAAGCGATAATGTCTAAACAGAAGACCTTTTATCAATGTCAGGCGTGCGGATATACCAGCCCGAAGTGGCTTGGTAAATGTCCGGACTGTGGCGCATGGAATACCCTGGTGGAAGAAAAATCCACCCCGGATGTGCGCCGGCATGGTCATGTTTCCTTTGAAAAACCGCAGCCCCAGCCCCTCAGCGCCATATCCGGAGGAAAAGATAAAAGGATATCAACGGGGATTAACGAGCTGGACAGGGTTCTTGGGGGCGGTATTGTAGAAGGTTCTGTGGCGCTAGTGGGCGGCGACCCGGGAATCGGCAAGTCAACCCTTCTTATTCAGGCGGCATCAAAGCTCTCCGAGAGGTCCGGCAGAGTGCTCTATGTGTCTGGTGAAGAATCGCCCGCGCAGATCAAGCTCAGGGCCGAAAGGCTCGGGATCAATTCGGACAGCATCCTCCTCCTTTCCGAGACACACCTTGAGGGGATTATCGGCGCTGCGGCAGACATGTCTCCGGGCGCCATTATTATCGATTCTATTCAGACCATGTATACGGAAGAGCTCACCTCTGCCCCCGGTTCAGTGGGCCAGGTGAGGGAATGCGCCGCAAAACTCATGTATTTCGCCAAGAGGTCCAGGATACCGCTTTTCATCATAGGACATGTGACAAAGGATGGCGCTATCGCGGGACCCCGTGTTCTCGAACATATTGTTGATACCGTCCTCTATTTCGAAGGCGATAGAGGCCATGCGTACCGGATATTGCGCACAGTAAAGAACAGGTTCGGTTCAACCAATGAGATAGGGGTCTTCGAGATGACCGATTCCGGTCTGATGTCTATAGAAAATCCGTCGGAGTTGTTCCTCTCTGAAAGACCGCAGAATGTCTCGGGTTCCACTGTGGTGGCGAGCGTGGAGGGCACGAGACCCCTTCTGATCGAACTCCAGGCGCTCGTATCCCCCACCACCTTCGGCATGCCGAGGAGGACATGCATAGGGGTTGATTTCAACAGGGTCAATCTCCTTGTAGCAGTGCTGGAGAAGATCGCCGGCCTTCATCTCGGGGGCATGGATATATTCGTTAACGTAGTGGGCGGCATGAAGATTGTGGAGCCCGCGGTTGACATAGGGATTATCGCAGCCATTGCGTCATCCCTCAGGGAAGTTCCTATTCAGTCCAGGACAGTGCTCTTTGGCGAGGTCGGCCTGTCAGGGGAGATACGGGCGGTAAACCAGGTGGAGGCACGGATAAAAGAGGCTGCGAAGATAGGGTTTGAAAGAGCAATTTTGCCGAGAACAAACAATGCCCGGTTAAAGGACAACCCCGGACTGGAGATCATCGGGGTGAATAACGTTGAAGATTTTCTTGAGGTGATCCTTGGCTGAGGGTAAAGGAAAAGAATCAAAAGACGAGATTTCCACCCCCTCCCTTGCCCTCCCCCCTCGAGCTCGAGGGGGAGGGACGGGTGGGGTGGCTGTCTTCTTCTGTCTTCTTCTGTCTTCTCTCTTCTTCCTTCTGGCGTCATGTGCCGCGAAAAGAGTCCACATCCCCACCTACGAAGGGGTAGACGTACTCTCGGTATTGTCCGGAAAAGAAACCGTAAAGGCCATTGATTCAAATTTCTCCATTGAATTCGAAAAGGACGGCAGCGCCATGAAGGGCGAAGCCGTGCTTAAACTCACCCCTGAAACCCTGGACCTGCAGGTCTATTCCCTCGGGTTTCTTGTGGCAGAGGTCATGTCAAATGACACGGTAACGCGAAGTAATCCGCCTATTGACCGAAACAGACTCCTGATGCTTGTGGACGGAATCAGGAACAGTTTCTTCTGGTGGTCCATAAAGAACCCCGAGATAAAAGAAGACGAAAACGCTTACCGCGTATGGAATTCGTGGAGGAGACTTCTCCTCAACAGGAAGACACTGATGCCTGAAAAACAGATCATAGAACTTGAGGACGGGCGCCGGCTTACCGTTCTCTATAGCGAACCGGCTCTGCTGGAGGGGGGATGGTTTCCATCGAAGATGAGGATTGAACTTTCGAACCAGTCGGTGAACCTGAGGATCAAATCCCTTTCCTTGCAAGAGTAAGTGGAAAGGTGATTATTTTTTCTGTTCTCCGTTGAACCCGAGGTCAATGGCTACGGCCCTGATGACCGATTCATCGATGGACTTTGTCTTAAACAAGTAGCCTTCGAGAAGGGCGTTATCACAGATGGTGTTTATGAGCCTCGGCACGCCGGTGGAGTACCGGTACACCTCGGCGATGGCGCGATCAGTGAAGATTTCGTCGGCAGACCCTGCAACCTTCATCCTGTGCCTGATATAGTCCCTCGTATCCTCTTCAAAAAAAGGTTTAATGGCGATCTTCATGGCCACCCTCTGCTTGAGCGGTTCATCAAGGGAAAGGACTTCTTCAAGGTCGGGAAGGCCGAAGAAGATAAGGTTGATCATCTTCCCCCCGGGCATTTCCATATTAAGGAGCCCCCTGAACTCCTCCATGATCTCCCTGGACTTCAGCATCTGAACCTCATCCATGAGGAGCACTGCGGTTTTCCCGCTCTCGTTGATCTCCAGCAATCTCTTGTAGATCCGGCTGAGCATCTCCACCTTGCTCTCATTCTTCGTGTCATCAACCCCGAGCTGAATGGCAAATTTCCTGAGAAGCCATTCCGAACTTACTGATGAGTGGATGATCACCAGCAAGGTTGCCTCATAACGGCTCTCATCCAGTTCTTCCAGAAGCTTTCTCGCAAGGGTGGTCTTTCCTGCGCCGATATCGCCGATGACCACTGCAAGCCCTTTCCTGGTGTCAATGGCATACCTGAGCTTTATCAACGCATCCCTGTAATGAGGGCTGTTGTAATAAAACCTGTTGTCCACAACGTTGGTGAAGGGATGTTCTTTCAGGCCGTAATATTCGAGGTAATCCATGCCTTAGATGTAAGAAACCCTGTCTTTCTGCTTTGTCACTGTCTCTTCCTTGGGCAGTGCGGGCTTGAGAGCGTTGAGCTTTTCCGCAACCTGCCTGAATTTCGAATCCCAGCCGTAGATCTCGCTGAAGATGCCAAAGGCCTCCTTGAGGTTGCCGTTCTTTTCGTAGGCGCATGCGAGGTCATAGTTCGCACTCCAGTACGCATCGTCACGGGTCTCGATGTTATTCTTCGCACCCCTGAAGGCCTCAATGGCAAGGGGATAGAGACCTTTTTCCATATAACATATGCCGAGCATGGTCGTGGACCGGACGGCAGACTTCGGGTCGTTCCTTGAGGTCTGGAATTCCTTTATAGCGTCATCGATAAGACCCATCTCCTTATAGGCGATGCCGAGATTGTAATGAGTCTCCGAATCCTCTGCCTCAAGCTCCTTTTCGAGACCCTTCTTGAATTCTTCGAATATATCAAAGACATCGGTATCAAACTGGGGCTCCACCACCTCCTCTGCCGCATGCGCCTCCACTATCTCCGGTAGTGTGAATTCCTGCGCTTCCATTCCCATGGCGCCCGCAGCGGCGCCCTCTTGTCCCATGGTCACCGATTCAGGGAGTGCACCCTCCAGAGAAGATACCCTATTGAGTAAATCCCCGCTGTCGGGAAAGAGTTTTAGAAGTTTATGATATATCCTCAAGGCGTCATCTTTCAGTCCCTGCCTAAGATAGAACTCTGCCTCGGCAAGATCCTCGACATAGTCGTCGAAGCTTGCCGTTATCCCAGCTTCCGGCGCAGGAGCCTCGACAGGTTCTTCGACTAAAGCAGCGAGGCGTTCCTGCACCCTCGGGTCCTCTGGATTTATCTCAGCAGCCTTTCTAAGCTCCGCCTCCCTCATTTCGGCATTCCCGTTCCTGTTGTAAAGTTCATAGAGGATGAGGCATTCCGTCACGGCCTGTTCCCTGTCATTCGTCTCAAGATAGAGGGCTTTCAGTTTTGTGTGCACATCCACATTGTCCGAATCTTTTAATTTGAGGTCTTCAAGCACCGCCCGCGCCTCATCAAACAAGCCGTACTTTATGAATATGTCGGCATCAGTGAGCAGGTCTTCCGTTGATTTCTCCTTCTCCATTGCAGAAGGTTCCATGCCCATAGCCATTTCCTGTTCAGCAAGGATTTTCTTGAGCTGCATGTCGTCCGGGTGTATCCTGAGCGCCTCACGGTAATATTCAACGGCTTCTTCCGGCATCCCGCTGTCCATGAGCAGGTCTGCAACAAAGAGATTCTCTTCAAAGGCAGCCTCGCTGTCGCCCTTCTGCCGGAACAGGGAGATCAGGAGTTTCCCTATCTCCACCGGGCTGATATCCTTGAACTGCGCTGCAATATCTATGGCATCGTCTGTTCTGTTGTCTGCTGCGAGGGAATCCACCACTGTTTTATACGATTCCCACGCCTTCTCCCTGTCTCCCATCACGAGATGGATATCGCCCATCATCCTGAGGACTTCGATGTCAGAGGGCTTCAGTTCGGCAGCCTTTGCCACGCACCTGAGGAGATCGGAAGAGCGTCGT
>CAMTVV010000170.1:0-3509 GCA_947085305.1 uncultured Nitrospiraceae bacterium | reverse complement strand
CGCGCAGACATCCGAACGCTCATAGGCAGCCTCGAAGGGCTCTTTGCTCACAATATCCACGGAGTTAAGAGGTCTTCTCAGTGTCGGTATGGGTTTCATCCCTGCCCTGATTATAATCGGCATTCCATTTGTCATACCCCCCTCAATCCCCCCGGCATTGTTGGTCTTCCGGTAAAAACCAGGGGATGGACTCTCACCCCCACCCTTACCCTCCCCCGTCAAGGGGGAGGGTATTTTTAGAGCTTCCCCCTCCCCTTGCGGGAGGGGGTGAGGGGGAGGGGTAACTGTGCTTTCACTCCTATAAAAGATCTCATCCATCACCTCAGAACCGAACCGGCCCGATATCTCAAATCCGAGGCCTATCTCCACTGCCTTTATCGCCTGAATGGACATCAACGCCTGGGCGAGCCTTCCATCCAGTTTCCTGTCCCACTGGATATGGCTTCCCAGTCCAACAGGAACTCCGAGCACGAATACCTCGAAAACACCGCCAAGAGAATTGCCCTCTTTTATGGCTCCTTCAATGAGCGCAACCATTTCTCCGGAAGCCTTTTCATCAGCACACCTTACCGGAGACCTCTCTGCCTTCTCAAAAATTTCTAAAAGGTCCTTGTCCGAACTGTGAACTGTGAACTGTGAACTGTGAACTGTCCCTATCTGTATCACATAACTTCCGACCTTAATGCCGAATTCCGAGAGGAACCTCTTTGCAACAGCTCCGAGGGCAACTCTCATGGCTGTTTCCCTTGCGCTGGAGCGCTCCAGGATGTTTCTTATATCACTCTGGTGATACTTTATTGCGCCTGGCAGGTCTGCATGCCCTGGCCTTGGCTTCGTCACCGCAGGGATGGAGCCTCTGAACTGAGCATCTTCCGACATGCCTTCTGCCCAGTTTTTGTGGTCCATGTTTTCTATGAAAAGGGCGATGGGAGAACCGATGGTCCTGCCCCAGCGGACTCCGGAGAGGATCTCGGCATGGTCAGACTCTATCTTCATTCTTCCTCCCCTCCCGAAGCCCGCCTGTCTTCTTTTCAGCTCGACGTCGATGTCGGCGGAGGAAAGGGCAAAGTTTGCCGGAATGCCTTCCAGAATCCCGGTGAGGGCCTTTCCATGGGATTCACCAGATGTAAAAAACCTGAGACGCGACATGCTAAAGTATATCATAAAAGCCGAGGAACACGGTATTTGACAGAAAGTGAAAGATTACTGAGGGCAGTATGTTGGATGTCCGCCAATAAAGATAGCCCATTACCAAAGAAGGGAAGAAGGTCAGCAATGCAGCAGGGTCGCCGTAGAAAATAAATTTCGGGATGTGCATTAACGCAAAAAGGAAACTCGCCACGAAGAGTCCCCTCAGGTTATTGCCGAGCCTTTCCTGAAGGAACCCCCTGAAATAGACCTCCTCGGGGAAAGAGATAGCCGCCAGTTGGAAGAGCGCAGCGCTGACCGGTAACATAGCGAAGACCTTTCCTGTAGATGCGGCATAGTATGAGAAGGGCGCCAGTATGACAATGGACGCCATAATGCCGGCAACAAAGTCCTTCACCCGGAATCTTAGGTTGATCTTCCCCTGCATGAGGGAGGGGACGAGGAGGAGAAATACGGGAATGAGATATTTAATAAAAGAGAGGGAAAAGGCATGGTATGCTGTGACGAGGACAAACAGCGCCGGGTATGTGTAAAATGCCTTTGCTTTTCGGATATTCAGCCTAATCCTTGCTGCCTATAAGTCTGTTATGAATTCGATAGTAATTGTTTTCTGTCATTCCGGCTTGTCGGGAATCTTTCTTCACAAGAAAGATTCCCGACGCGCTTCGCTTGCGGGAATGACATGCATTTGTGCGTCTCCAACTAAACCCGTCTCCTCCATCTCACTATCGCAATAAAGACCAGCGGCAACAGCAGGACCGCAAAATCGGCCACCGCCGTGGGTGTGTTCTGCCGTGCGCCTATGGAGCAGCCGCCGCCACCGCCGGTAGTATCCTGCCCTGGCTCGGCAAGGGTCTTTGCAGAGGCTTCATTGGAGTAAAGGGAACTGCCCGCAGCAGCATTGAATGCCTTGACTCTGTAAGTATATGAAGTATTGGAGGCGAGCCCTGACTGCGTGAACGTGGTGGTATTCGGCCCTACAGTTGCTATCTGGACAAAACCACTTGCCTCTTTCCTTTCTATCGCATAGCCGTCTTCAGTCTGAGAGTTGTCGGTCCATGAAAGAGTTATCTGCGTAGTCGAGATCCCTGTGGCAGTAAGTCCTGTGGGATGATTAAGGGGTGTAACAGCAGATGCCACATTGGAGTAGAAAGAATCAGCAGGTATGGTGTTAAATGCCCTCACCTGGTATGCATAGGCTGTGCCGTCAACAAGGCCCGTATTCGTAAAGGTATACGTCACCGGCGGCATCGGGATGGCATCAGGCCGCGATATCCTCGGTATAGTGGTTATCTGCGTAAATGACCCTGCTCCCGTTTTCCGTTCGATCTTATATCCGTCCTCACCGGTGGCGTTGCCGGTCCACCTAAGAGTAATTTGTGAAGACGAATCTACAACAGGAGCGAGACCCGTCGGGGTCAGCAGGGAAGACAATGCCCGGTATGCGTTGATCCTGCCGCCTGTCTGTATCCAGCCGGCGAGGGTCGGCAACACATCTATATAGCGCAGAATGGTTGAGCGAATCTGGCCGTAGGTAAAGTTCGTGTAGTAGGAATAGAGCAGTCCCGTAAGCCCAGCCACATGGGGAGCTGCCATGGACGTGCCTGACTCAAAGTTATATCCTGTGGGGAATATGGTTATGGGAACCGTGCTCAGTATATATACCCCGGGAGCAGCAACCTGAACCGAAGCAAGACCAAAGCCGCTGAAGGATGCCCTCCTGTCGTTCTGGTCAGTGGCGGCTACGGAAATGACATTTGCAAGGCCGCCAAAAATCGGATTGCTATAGCTTGCAGGGAAAACAGGCGCCAGATCATTGTCCGTCTGCTCATTCCCCGCAGCAGCAATAAAGAGAATCCCGGCGGTATTTGCCCTTATTATGGCATCTCTTTCAGAATTCGCAAAAGCACTGCCTCCGAAGCTTGCGTTTATCGCCTTGATATTCACTCCCCTGTTTTTCATCATCACGGCATAGTCAATGGCCGCGAGCTCATCTCCTATGGACCCGTCCCCGTCGGCATTGAGCATCTTCAATGCCATAATTTTCACACTCCACATTACTCCGCTGGTGCCTATGCCGTTATTCCCCACTGCGCCGATGATCCCGGAGACATGTGTTCCATGACCATTGTTATCAGAGGGATCATTATCCTCTGATTTAGGGGTCTCACAATTCAGTGGTGGAGGATTTTGGTTGTACTTAGCGCAGGTCGTAAAATCCCATCCTCTCCAGTCATCAACCTTGCCGTTGCCGTCATCGTCAACAGGGGTGATCGGTGGTTCGGGTGGTATGGCGACCGGGGTCGGCATGTCATCGTAGTTGATCCATATGTTGTTCACGAGGTCCGAGGGGTTCAGGT
>CAMTVV010000169.1:0-3977 GCA_947085305.1 uncultured Nitrospiraceae bacterium | reverse complement strand
GATTGTAGGAAGGGCCCTGGGTTTAGAAGTGGTGATTGTGATGCCTAATAATCAGGCCAAAGAAAAAGAAAAGCTCATTGAGTTTTATGGCGCGAAACTGATACTTGTTCCTCCTTGCCCGTTTGCCGATGAAAAACATTTTTATCATACGGCCAGAAAACTGGCCCAAGAAAATCCTGCTCAGTTTTGGTGGGTGAATCAATTTGAAAATCTGGATAATCATCTTGCCCATTATGAAACAACTGCTCCTGAAATTTGGGAACAAACTCAAGGCAAAATTGATAAAATAAGGGCATGAAACAGGCAGTGAGAAGTGTCGAAGAAGTCAAAGCGATCCTGAAAGAGCACAAGGGTGAGGTGATCCGGGAATACCATAACGACACTCACATATTTTGTCCCTAAAGGATAATAAAAGTGACGCAATACTGTGAGTTTCTTGACGCTTGCCGCCATGATGTGATACACTTATGTAATACACAAATAAGGAGTATGATATGCCGGTGAGTGTCAGGTTAGACAAGGAAACCGAGGAACTGCTGGAAAAAGCTGCAAGGATAATGAGCAAGCCCCGGAGCAAAGTGATGAAGGAATCCATCAGGAACTACTGTCTGAAGATTGTTGAACGGGAGAAAAAGACCCCTTACGAACTCTCTAAAGACCTTATAGGGAGGGAGGGCAGCGGCAGGGGCGATCTTTCCGTCAGGGGAGAAGAGATACTCAGGGAAATGCTCCGGAAGAAGCATCGTGATCGCTCTTGATACCGGACCAATCGTCGCCCTCTTTGACAAAGAGGATGACAATTACCGCATTTGCCGGGAGACCTTTAAAGAAATCCGGCAGCCGTTGATTACCACATGGCCTGTTGTGACGGAGGCATTTCATCTCCTCAGTTTTTCAAGTACGGTACAGGATGATCTTTGGGAGTTCATAGAGCGCGGGAGTGTAACCATCTATGACCTTGATAGGACACTGCGCAGGATATGCAGGGATTTAATGAGGCAATATCGCGACCTTCCTATGGACCTTGCAGATGCCTCCCTTGTTGCTGTGGCCGACAAGGAAAATATCCTCACTATCTTTACGCTGGACAGGGATTTCAGGGTTTATCGGACGAAAGACAAGAAACATTTCAAACTTTTGCCTCGGGAAGTTTGATGCCGCCTCGGATAAAGATAACCAGTGCTGATATTACCCTGGATGCGGAGCTCTTCGATACTCCGTGTGCAAAGGCGATTGCAGATGCCCTTCCCATTGAAGCGAGACCGAATGAATGGGGGGATGAATTTTATTTTGAGGTCCCGGTTAAAATGCCCCTTGATGAGACTGCGACCACAAAGGTCTCCGTCGGTGACATTGGATACTGGCCTCCCGGAAAAGCATTGGCGATTTTCTTTGGCCCGACACCCATGAGCCGTGGCCCGGAGCCTGTCCCTGCAAGCGAAGTGAACCTTGTGGGAAGGATTACAGGTGATTCTTCGCTTCTTAGGAAGGCAAAGGGTGCGGCAAAGATCAGGATCGAAAAGTCCTGACGATTCAATGCGTATTCCTTGACAAAAAAGAGACGAATTCGACAAAGTTAAGAAGGTTGAAGAAGCACATTCACATCTGAAATATATGAACAGCCGCCAGTCAACGCCACAACTGTCTGATATGCCCCATGAGAAAAGAGCGAACCTTGTAAAGGACATCTTCTCGATTGTGGCGCCCTATATCGATCCCCTGGACACCGCATTCAGCTTCGGACTCTGTCATCTGTGGAGGAGAAAGGTAAGCGCTCAGATCAGTAAAGGAGAAAATGTTCTTGATATATGCACCGGCACAGGGGAACTGGCGAAATTGCTTCTGAAAAAGGTCGGTCCCGAAGGCTCGCTCACCGGAGCCGACTTCTGCGAGGAGATGCTCAAAATCGCGAGGAAAAAGATGAGCCCCATGCCAAAGAACCTTTCTCTCATTGTCTCTGATGCAAGGGAGCTTGCCTTTCCCGACAATACCTTCGATGCAGTGACCGTATCCTTCGGCATGAGGAATGTCCCTGATACCGAGGCTGCCCTCAACGAGGTAAAGCGGGTCTTGAAGCCCGGGGGGAGGTTCTTCTGTCTTGAGCTGACCAGCCCTGAGAAGCGCTGGATCCTGCCGTTCTATAAGTTCTATACGTTCAGGATAATGCCTTTCATCGCAAAGATCATCACAAAGAATTCCCTCCCCTACACCTATCTCCCTAAATCCATAGAGGCATTTTATCCGCCGGGGGAATTTCAGCGGATCATGAGCTCATGCGGTTTTTCCGAAGTAAAGGCCCGCTCCCTGTCCCTGGGCATCGCAACCATATATAGCGCCGTAAAAGCCGGCTAATACCTAAGAGAATCCTTTCAAAGGTTACTTATTTTCCCTCATATTCGCTGGTATCATTGAACTTGTAATTCCCTGTGGTCTTGCCACAGGGTTTCCGGTTATCCCCTCTCCCCTTGTGGGAGAGGGCGAGGGTGAGGGGGGCATTGAAGACCTCCGCAGAGAACTCCTTTCCAGAAAATACAGCCGCAGAACGGTCAAAGGCTATCTCTATTACAATCGAGACTTCCTGAATTACGTCAAAAAGAATCCTCAAGATGTAAGAGATTCCGACATCAAAGATTACCTTGTTTACCTTGCCGAAGAAAAAGAGTCGGCAACCTCCACTTTGAATCAGGCAATCAATGCCCTGAAGTTTTACTATGGGGGCATGTTGAAGAAAAAGTTTTTGTATGAAATTAAAAGACCACGCAAGGATAAAAAACTCCCTGTAGTCCTGAGCAAAGAAGAAATTGCAAAAATCCTTAATTCAGTGGATAATGTAAAGCATAAAGCAATTTTGATGCTTGTATATTCTGCTGGATTAAGAGTTGGCGAAGTTGTAAAATTGAAATCAGATGATATAGACAGCAAGAGAATGCTTATACACATCAAAGGAGCTAAGGGGAGAAAGGATAGATACACATTATTATCTGAAATAGCACTGGGAATTCTTAGGGAATATTGGAGGCAGTATAAACCTCAAAAATGGCTCTTTGAAGGTGCAAGGAAAGACAGGTACATAACAACAAGGACTGTAGATAAAGTTATGGAACATGCATGTACAAAAGCCGATATAAACAAGGATGTTTCTGTTCATACCTTAAGACACAGCTTTGCCACCCATCTATTGGAGGGAGGAACTGATCTCAGATATATTCAAGAATTATTAGGCCACCAAAGCAGTAAAACTACAGAAATATATACTCATGTCAGCACACAAAGCTTGGGAAAAATAAAGAGTCCTTTGGACGGATTAAATTTAAAAAAGGGAGGTAATGACTGACAATATTTGTCAAAGTTAAGGTTATCTGGTAATTCAGCCAGAGTTGGTATATCCGAAATACTTCGGATAGCACCCCAATTTTGGGGGTATATCCGAACTTGTTTCGGATACAAACAAGTTAGCGGACATATAACCAATTTTCAAAAGGAAGGGGTATAATATTTCTATAACAGATGGGGCCGGATGAAATTCAGCGAACTTGTAAGATTATTGGAAGAAAGTGGTTTTAGAATCGTCAAAGAAAAGGGTTCTATAAGGTATTACGGAAAGCCTGGCTGGCCCAATTTGGTTCGATTGGATTATCACGGTTCAAAGGAAGTTCCGAAGGGCACGTGCCATGCCATTTTAAAAGATGCGGGCCTAAAGAAATAAAAACGGAGGTAAATGCAATGATAGAATTACAATATTCATTGATAATTGAAGCAACCGAAGAACCCGACTATTTTGGATTTTACTCTCCAGATTTGCTAGGCTTTACAGGCATTGGACATTCAGTAGAGGATTGCCTGTACAAAGCAAAGTGGGGGATGATAGAGCATATCAATTTATTGAAAGAACAAGGACTCCCAATTCCTTCACCAAATCCTAACCCGAAAATTATTATTCAGAATGAACAAGAATTGGTTGCTGCATGAAAATTGGT
>CAMTVV010000168.1:0-6122 GCA_947085305.1 uncultured Nitrospiraceae bacterium | reverse complement strand
CCCTCAGGGCCCACTATAAAGCCTGTTGCTTGAATGTATCCCTTTTCCTTGTTATAGAAAGCGCCGGTAATTGCGGATATCTCTTCCGGATTTAGTCCGTATCCAACTCTGAATGTTAGTTTATATTTTTCAATGGGTTTCATAGCATCTTCGAGGGTATCAGCAGATGCAGCGATAACCTTGATATTGTTCTTTTCGAATTCCTCAATGCTCCTCTGGAAGTCCAGCAACTGCTGGCGGCAGAATATTCACCAGTTTCCGCGATAAAGGAGAAGGACGCCCCATTTCCCCTCAAAATCCCTTGGAAGGACAATAGCGCCTCCGTCTGTAGCATTCAATATAATCCCGGGGAAAATATCCCCTGTATCGAGAATCTTGCAGTTCCTGCGCGCCATAGCTCCTCCTCACCATTTTTGTAAACTTATGTTCCGGCCATAAGCCTTTTTCAGCCAGGGCGCTACGTTACAAATATTGTCGCCCTCTTTAGCTCATTCAACTTGTTAATAAGATTATGGTGCTTTGTCTCATCCGCAATCAGATAGGACAGGATATACCGTGTGATGAAAAGCTCGCTTTTTTCGAGCGCAGCATCCGCAAGGGAAAGGGATTTAGCCTCTGCCTCCATATGCTTGTTCAACATATCAGAGAGGGGAGCAAGCTCATCAGGGCTCAGGTGTATGGCCTCTTTTGTTATGTTGTCGATTATCATCTGCTGCATCACCTTGTGCTTTTCCGAATCATGCTTGATCATCTCCATGGTCATCTTCACAAGGGGATTGTTGGTCTTGCTCATCAGCTCCTCTGCGCTCCTGATTGTTTTCTCCTCCAAAGCCTGCCATTCCCTGATAATGCTCAAGAACTCCTCCGAATTCTCCAGTAGTTTTTTCATTTAATCACCTCCCTTCTTCACAAAAAATTTTTACTCATAAGAAAATGATAACAGTAATAAAGAAAAAGTCAAGACCTTTTATGTAAACCTAAATGTTGCAAAAACAGATATCATTCTCTTCTTATTTTTTGTGTGTAATTCCAGATATCTGATATAATTCAGCACCATGGAAGGAGAAGTTTATGACAGAAGAAAAGATATATGACTGTATCATAATAGGCGCAGGACCTGGAGGCCTTCAAGCTGCAATTTATCTTGGAAGGTACAATAGAGATGTTTTGCTTATAGACAGAGGCGGCGGAAGAACACACCATGCAAGATATATTGAGAATTTTCTTACCCAAAAGACAATCTCTGGTAAAGAGATTATCAAAATAGGCATTGAGCAAGCGAAGAGCTTTAATGTAAAGATTGAAAAAGGGCTTGTAACCAAAGTGCTTAAAAAAGAATACTTTGAGGTTTCGACAAAAGACAGTTCATATCTTGCAAAGTTTGTCGTTGTCTCCTCCGGCGTATATGATAATATGCCGAGCATAGAAAACCTTCATAAATTTCTCGGGACAAGCCTTTTTACCTGCATTGACTGCGACGGGTACAGGACAACAAACAAAAAACTCGTAGTGATAGGAAATCATATAAAGAGTGTTCATCTGGCAATAGCCATGAAGGAGATGTTTACGAAAGATATAACCCTGCTCCTTTATACTGATAAGGCCCCGGAAGAGTATAAGCAGGAGCTTGAAGATGAAAATATCCCTCTCATAATAGGGAAGCCGCTAAAGATTATCGGGGATGAGAAGATTGAAGCAGTTGAACTCGATGACAAAAGGATAATAAAGTGCGAGGTGATAATGCTTCACTTCGGATACAAGCTCAATGATGCGTTCTTATCAGAACTTGAACTTAAAAAAGATAACAAAGATTTTAAGTATATCGTAAACCCGAATTACGAATCTTCTCTAAGCGGTCTTTATATCGTAGGGCCTTTGAATCAGGGAAATGACCAGGTTGTTATTGCAGCAGGCGAAGGCGCTGTTGCGGCAATAGATATTAAAAAAAGACTTCTTGAGCATTAATGATGTTATTTAAACAGCATGATGCTGCTGGAATGTAATATCCTCAATTAACTTATCCATAAAATTATCCTCGTAGATATGGGAAAAATCTGTACGGCATTCTCTTCATATATGCTTCATAGTCCCTACCAAAACGGCTTAATAGTTCCTTTTCCTCAAGTGGGATAATAACGGCATTCACTATGATGAAGTCTGCAAATGTAAGAATCCCGACTGCCATCACCTCTGTCATGAGAAAAATCCCGGAGAACATAATTGAATGAGCCAAATAGGTTGGATGCCTCACGAGAGAAAAAGGCCCTTCTGTCACAAGTCTTTCTTTTGCCTTTCCCGATACCTCCGGCAGTCCTATAAGTCCCCACAGACCGAGGAGCTTTCCTGTCCATATATGTAAAAGTGTGCCGATGACCAAAAGAATTACCCCTAAAATCTCAACCGGAAGCGGAAGGTTAATCTTAAACTGGAGTAAAAAGAGCCTGTTCTGATAAATGAGATATGCCAAAGGAAGCCATGTAAGCAGAGGCATTATATAGGTAAAAAGGCCAAGCCTCTTGAATATCCTTGAAAGACCATGGACAGGGATCCAGAACAACGGCACCACAGGCCAGACCATTATCGTAATAATAGCTATAAAGTCTGTCACAGGAGTATTCCCAATCCGAGAAATACCTGTGTGATATAAAGGCATAATATAAATATGCCGAGCATGAAATGAACGTCCCTCCAGAGGGAATCCTGGCCCTTTATCTTCCTTGAGATAAAAAAGGCAATTATTATTGAAAGCGCTATAGCCGAGCCTGTGGCAAAATGAAGGGGATATTTTATAAACTCGCCCCAGTCTATATAGACAAGGATTAACCCTGCAAAGAACCCTGATAACCCCAATAGAACAAGAAACGGCCCAAGCCTTCTATGCCTCTTAATTATATTGAACTGTTGTTGCCCTTTAAGCCTCTGTCTTCTTATCTTCAGGCCGAGAATCCCTTGATAAACAAAAAGAAGCGCAATGAGCATGTTATAAGAGCCATGCGCCGGTTTGAGATAAGATATTATCTCTCTATCTAGCATTGAAACCTTGTTGCATGAGTCTCATCCGTCCTGCTAGTTCTCTCAGGGCATCGGCAAGGCTCATTCCCTTTTCCATCAGATTCTTTACAAACTCTGCCTTGGAAAGCTCATCTATTATCTTTTCGCTGGATTCATTTATCAGGCATATATTTTTGCCTGTCTCAATCTGCTGCGTAATACAGCCCTCTATCTGTTCAGGTGTAAACCTCTTTGCAATCTCCTTAATCTCGCTTATGTTCATGTCAATAGCGTCCTTTGAACGCCCTTCACCTACCCATGACGGGTTTTATTTTCCTTCCTCAAAGTTTTTTATAAATTGTCCGACCTGAACCCCGAGATATACGCATTTTATACCATCCATGCATTCATCAGCATCCTTTTTCTCAATATGTGTTGTAAGTTCATGATTGTCTTTCTTAAATCTGACAATGTAGGCATTCTTCTCTTCGCTGAATTCAAGTCCCACAGATATACCATGCTTTGTGATCTCAGGATACATCTCCACTATCTTGTCCTTTAATGCAATAAGTGTATAGCCCATAAATCCTCCTGAATATTTTTTTTAAACAAGCATTGTTTTGAGTCTTTTCAGATAATCAATATGTTTTGCCTCCTGCTCCATCATTTCCTTAAAAATGACCTTTGCATTGGTGTCCGGGGCATCCTTTGAGAGCTTTCGATAGAGATTGTATGCTTTCCCCTCTATCTCCAGCGCCAGATTCAATGCGTCTTTGTCATCCATAAACTTGTGTTTTTCCATTCTTGTCTCAAGCTCCCTTACAGGAATCCCTGACTCTGTAATGGGCGCATCGGCTTTACTTCTGAACTCCTCAAAGGTCTTTATATCCCTGTTGTCCAGTATTGACTGGTAAAGGAACTGGATAAAACCCATGTGCTGCTCTTCCCACCCTGAGAGTTCAGTGAATACCTTTTTCGCTTCAGGACTCATCGCTTTTTCAGCGGCATTGGAATAAAACTCCTTTGTGCCTTTCTCCATTAAGTAGGCCTCTATGAGCGCCTGAAGCAGATCCTCTTTCCCTGTCAACATCTATTTAAGCCTTGCTTCCGCTGCATTCCAGTTTATATTCTTGAAGAATGTCTCGATATAATCCGCCCTCATTCCAATGAGTTTTGAATAGTCTTTTGCTGTGTAAGCCATGGCGAAATCCTCCTTGCCCTCTCATAATCAGGCTGGTTTATAACTTCAGTAACGCTCGTATTTAACAAACTCATCTACCTTCCTCCTGAACGCCCTCGGAAGAAGGGTTATCCCGGATTTGAGATAGCCGACAGTTATAAGCATCGGGATAGCTTTATCCTCAGGGATGTTGAACTCTCTTTTTACGCATTCCTCGTCAAACCCGTCTATTGGATGTGTCTCGAGGCCGAGTCCTTTTGCCGCTAACATCAGGTTCATTGCAAATAAGGCTGTATTCTTTATTGCAAAAAACTTTCTCTTCAGGCTGTCAACTGTTCCATAGAGGTTCTGCGCCATGCCTTTATATGTCTCTCGCATCCCGGCTTTCATATATCCGAGTTCCAGCCAGCTATCGAGCATTCTATCGATGTTCTCTTCCATGGCCTTAGGGTCGGCAATCATAATCAGAGCCGCAGATGCCTCCTCGACCTTCGGCTGGTCAAATGCACATTGCCTCAATGCCTTCTTCCTCTCAGGATCCTTTACAACCACCACCTTCCACGGCTGGAGATTAAAAGAGGAAGGCGACAGGTTTGCTATCTCAAGCAATTCCATGATCTTTTCATCAGACAGTTCTTTACCCGAATCAAAGAAATTGATTGATCGCCTTTCCTTAATAGCCTGGATCACATCCATAGTTGCCTCCCCTGAATTTTATAGGCAGAACTTCCCAGTTATGCCCGATTAAAGTTTATTCATAAGTGCGTCTTCGCTTTCGTCTCGATAAAAGCACTGGGGGTCTTCGGCAAGATAGTCATCTTCACCTTTTGACCGGGAATATGCATAGGCTATTGCCCTGCAGCCCCTGCAATCAGCCCATTTCTTGCATGTTTGACACTTCCCATTGTATCGGGACCTGTCTCTCAGAGCTTCCAGCACCCCGGAAGTTGCCCAAACCTCTCTTAAGTCATCCTTTCTTACATTCCCAACAGGTATCGGCAATCTTCTGCAGGGTGTTATTGTCCCGTCAGCTAGAATTGTGAACCCCGAAACGCCTGCAGCACATCCCCCTGCAGGAAAGGAGCCTGAATCGGCGGCATCATCTATCGCCGTCATCCGGGACGCCACAGGGTCGCCGGTGACTATCTCAAGCCCATTGGTATTTTGAGAGAATATCGTTCTGTAAAGCTCTCTTACCCTCTCTTTATCCAGCATCCTGTTCAAGAGGACTGTTCCTCTTCCTGAGGGGACAAGACGTGAGAAGCCGAGCTTTTGAACACCGAGAGAAGATGAAAGGGAGATCACATCCATGAAATGGTCTGCATTGATATCGGACAAGGTAATGTTCAGGCTCACCTTTACGTCGGCGTCCAGAAGATATCCTATCCCTTTAAGAGATGACGAGAAACTCCCCTTGCCCCTTATTGAATCATGGATTTTTTCAGGGCCTTCGATACTCACCTGGACACCTCTCACTCCGAGCCATGAGAGAAGTTTCGCCTTTTCCTCGTTCATGAGAGCGCCGTTGGAAAGAAAATAGACGTCAAAGCGCCGCCTTCTCAGCTCTTCCAGTATCTCAAAGATATCCCCGTGTAATAATGGCTCGCCGCCTGTTATGTTAAAACTCGGCGAAAACTCGATGCCATATGCTTCGGACCATGCCCTGAGCATCTCCTCTATTTCGGAGATCGCCGCCTTTATCTCCCCCAGGCGCATCTCGTCTGTCCCCTTGCCCGTCTGATAACAGTGCGTGCATCTCAGATTGCACCTCTCGGTGAGATGCCACTGAACAAAAAAGTCATTGGCTTTATTTATTGCCATAGGGAAGACCTTGTAATCCTCATTTTTTTATAAGAAAAGTATAAGATAACCACTACACAATAAAATCGGCAGATACAGCAAAAAAGTTACGGTTTGCTGTGAAAAGTAACCCTGCTGTATCTGCCTTTTT
>CAMTVV010000167.1:0-4539 GCA_947085305.1 uncultured Nitrospiraceae bacterium | reverse complement strand
TACCCTGAAATCGGGGTTTCCTGCTTCGGTTTGTTTGGGTTGCGGTGTAATATGGATATGCTTTTTGCCAATTGAACTGCAATACTCATCAAGCAGGTCTTTAAGGACAGGATAGTAGCTTTCTTCCCGTGCATCGCTACGATTGCTCGTATCTGCTATCTGCTTTAAATAGGCTTTCAGCATAAATAATTATAGCTCCCGGATAAAATGCTTAATGCTCATTTTGCGTCCCCGGGGGAACCCCGCTTTGCACCTCTGGTCTGTCGTAAATTATGGAAGCGACTATTTCTGAGGAAAAATCCTTCAACGCCTTCTCGGTAGCCCTTTCTTTCAGGGCAATAACATTCTGAAGACTGCCGGTACTGGGGAAGGAGACGATAAAAACCCCGCGCTTCTTCAGCTCCCTGGCCCTGCCCGATGGACCAACGAGTTTGAAATCACCCTTAATAGTTACTTCATATTCCACCGCAACCCCTTCCTTTTCCGAAAGGGTTTTCAATTCAAAGGCAGTGAGGCTCCCGATTATGCTGTAGCCTGAACCGGCATCAATGAGAAAGCCGCTCCTCATTAACTCATCCGTGAGGGCTATCTGCATCCTGTCTTCCAGTCCCGGTTCAAAGGTCTTATTCACGATTTTGCTGATGGCTATGGATTGAAAGGGGAGGTTCGCTTTGCCGTAGAGGGTATACCCGCAACCGACAACAAGTAGCAAGCAGCAAGCAGCAAGCAGCAAGTTCATGATACGGAGATATGATGATATCGGGATATGAGGATTATTTAGAAAATTGTTCAAATTCTTTTCTCCGGTCCATTCTTATTTATTCAACTCTTGTCACTCGTTACTAGTTACGATGTTCACGAGTTTGCCTTTGACGACAAAAATCTTTCTGATGGCTTTGTCCCCGAGGATCTCTTTAATCCTCGGCTCGTTCATGGTCCTTTGCTTAATATCCTCATCCGAGAGACCTTGTGGAATCATAACCTTTGCCCTCACCTTTCCGTTCACCTGAATAACAAGTTCAATCTCTTCTTCCTTCGCGGTCTCCTCATCCCATTCCGGCCACTTCTGACCGAATATGCTCGGTTCATTGCCCAGAGCCTCCCACAGTTCCTCAGCAAGGTGAGGGGAAAAAGGAGAGAGGAGCAGGAGGGCTGTCTCGATGGAATGCTTCAGGACTGCACGGTCCTCAGCGCTTTGGGGTTGAAAGACTGAGATCTCATTCACCAGCTCCATGAGGGCAGCGATGGCGGTATTGAAATGATACTCCCTTTCGATATCCGTGCTCACCCGCTTTATAGTCTGATGGGTTTTCCGTAATAACCGTGATGCGTGACCCGTGACACGTGATGAGTCCGCGTATTCCAACCTGTCACGCATTACGCGTAACGCGTCACGGTTTTTATACACGATTCCCCATATCCTGTTCAGAAACCTGTAGGCCCCCTCAACTCCCTTATCCGACCACTCCAGGTCCTTTTCAGGGGGCGCAGCAAAAAGGGAAAACAACCGGGATGTGTCAGCCCCGTAACGGTTAATGAGATGGTCAGGGTCCACCACATTCTTTTTCGATTTCGACATCTTTTCGACCCTGCCCCTGACTATCTCCCTGCCGCAGCGCAGACACTTTTCATCCTTTGCCTCCTCCGGAAAAAGCCATCCGTGTTCCGGGCATTTAAGGGTTTCCATGCATACCATCCCCTGGGTGAGGAGGTTCGTGAAGGGCTCATCGAACTTCAGGATGCCGATATCCCGCATAACCCGGGTGAAGAACCGGGAGTAGAGCAGATGGAGAACCGCGTGTTCAACTCCACCTACGTACTGATCCACCGGCATCCAGTAACTGATTGGTGATTGCTGATTGGTGATTGCTGATTTAAAGTCGATATTGCCTTTGCCAAAACAATAAGCCACAAAATACCAGGAGGAATCCACAAAGGTGTCCATGGTATCGGTCTCACGCCTCGCCTCTCCGCCGCACCGGGGACATCCGGTTTTCAGAAAGTCCTCTGAATCAAGGAGGGGAGAACCTCCCTTGCCGGTGAACTTCACGTCTTCGGGGAGTATTACGGGAAGATCCTCCTCATCCACCGGGACGATGCCGCATTTTCTGCAATAGACCACAGGGATCGGGGTCCCCCAGTACCTCTGGCGCGATATGCCCCAGTCACGGAGCTTGTAATTAATCACTCTTCTGCCGAGCGCCTTCTCTTCAATGAACACCCCGATCTCTCTCTTCGCGACCTCGCTATTCAGGCCGCTGAATTTCCCGGAATTGACAAGAATGCCCTCTCCTTCATAGGCCTCTTGTAGGGGCAACCCTTGTGGTTGCCCACTCTCCTGGGCAGGGACAAGCCCTGCCCCTACAATCTTTTCGTCCGGCACGATCACAGTTCTTATCGGCAGCCCGTATTTCTTTGCAAACTCAAAGTCCCTCTGATCATGGGCAGGGACAGACATGATGGCGCCGGTGCCGTACTCCATCAGGACAAAGTTTGCCGCATAGATCGGGATTTTCTCGTGATTCATGGGATTGACGGCATAATGACCGGTAAACAACCCCTCTTTCTCTTCCATTTCCCCATACTTTGCTTTCACTGCATTCAGTTTTTCTTTGTCGGCCACGAGCCTTTCTGAAAGGGCATGTCCCGGCGCAATGCAAATAAAGGTAGCGCCCCAGAGGGTATCAGGCCGCGTGGTGAATATCCGTATCTTCTCCCCTATCCCATCAACGGGGAAATCCATCTCGACTCCCTCGCTTCTGCCGATCCAGTTTCTCTGCATCGCCACCACATTCTCCGGCCATCCCGCAAGCTTTTCACACCCCTCAAGGAGTTCCTCTGCATAATGGGTTATCCTGAAGAACCACTGTTCAAGCTCCTTCTGGAGCACCTCGCTGTCGCACCTCCAGCATTTGCCGTCAATCACCTGTTCATTGGCGAGGACCGTCATGCACGACCGGCACCAGTTCACAAAGGAGGATTTCTTGTAAGCCAGGTTCCTTTTGAGCATATTCAGGAAAAACCACTGGTTCCACCGGTAGTAATCGGGACTGCACGTCGCCACCTCCCTGTCCCAGTCATAGCTGAGCCCCATACGCTGCAACTGTTTTTTCATGTAGTCGATATTCTCATATGTCCATCGGACTGGGTGAACCCCCTGTTTTATGGCTGCGTTTTCTGCCGGCAGGCCAAAGGCATCCCATCCCATAGGATGGAGCACGTTAAAACCACGCATAAGCTTATACCTCGCAATGACATCCCCTATGGCATAATTGCGCACATGCCCCATATGGATCTTTCCCGAGGGATAGGGAAACATCTCCAGGCAGTAAAATTTTTTCCTCGCGGTACCCGTATCGGTCCGGTAAAGTCCTTTCTCAGCCCAGTATTTCTGCCACTTCAGTTCAACACTCTGCGGGTTGTATCTCTCTTCCAATGTCACTCTCCTCCTCTACGATTCGCGGACGGAAAATATTAGCCAAACTACCATAAACTCAGGGGAGATGGCAATCTGGTGTTATGCGCCGTTGGTAACCAGCACTAACAAGCTTCAGCAAAATCAAAAACAGGAACCTCCCGTTTCTTAACCGGCTAAAAACTGTCGGCGGAAGCGAAAGCTGCACATGAAGGTGCCGGCCGGCTTTGGATTGAATGACTGGTTGTGCGTTTTATCAGCTTGCTTTTTGTATTTGACGAAATAGGCTCAGTTTTTCCTGCTTGCGATCCTCAAGTGCTAACTTAAGAGCTTTGCTGGCTAAAGCGACAGATGCGGGAGAGTTGTCAACGCCGATGAACCTGCGCTTCTCGCGAATTGCTGCCGTTGCTGATGTGCCGCTTCCAACGAAGCAGTCAAGCACCAGGTCATTTGGCTCGGTAAGCAACTGTATTATTCGGCGCGGTAGTTCAAGCGGGAACTTTGCCTCATGGTTATCGTTAGCACGCACAGACGGGATGTACCACACGCCCCGAGAGCCCCAGGCTGTCCACTCGTCCTGCGTCAGCCGATCTTTATCAACTTTTGTAGCGCCCGGTTTCCAAAAAATGTATATATACTCAAATTCATCAACTGCCCTATAACTCATGGTATGCCAGCGGGAGTTTTCCCATGCGGCATCTTTAACCCAAGCCCTGCGGTCGTATAAATAAAGACCGCAGTCCAGAGCGTATTGTTCAAGCATGCCACCGACTAAATGGACACGGGTCTGAGTTTCGTATTTTCCGCCACGGATGTTGTTTCCTTTCATCCGCCGGTCAACTGTTTGTTCACTGCAACCGAGTATTTCGGCAATTTGCCTTCGATTGTAATCCGGGTGCTGTGTCCATACTTCAAGCACCTTTTCGCGTGTTATATCATCGCGTTTTCTTCGCGAGATATTCTCGGCCATTATCCGGGGCATATCCGGATCTTTAAAGCAGAGGATGTCCGCAATATTGATTGCGAGAAATGCGCCTGGTTTTAGAATAGTCGCATGAGCTTCGATTACCCGGCGCAGCAAATTTTTCCAGTCAAAAAAAGACATGTCCCGCTCATAATCCTTC
>CAMTVV010000166.1:0-3977 GCA_947085305.1 uncultured Nitrospiraceae bacterium | reverse complement strand
TACAGGCTTCTTTTCCGCCAAGAACATTAGGCGAAATTTTGTCGTATAATAACGTAAAGGAATAAAGGATGATGAAATTATTCCTCTCCTTCATCGTTTGAAATCAGTGACTTTTTTCACTGTGGCATTCATGAAGCTGAAAGTAGACTATGACAGTCCTTTACAAGAGCGCATTCGTTGTATAATAAGGCATGAAGGGCGCGTATCCGGACAAGCATTATTCCGAGGCCACCGGGAAACTTCATATCCCCTGCCCTCACCGCGAAATCACGGGCATCAATGTTCATGTGATTATTAAAGATGGCGCCTGCTACCGCGCAGAGCGCTGCATGGTGGTCAAATGCAAGTTCAACCGTCTGCAGTCAGACATGGGGTGCCTGCTCTCATTGACATGGTAGGAATGCAGACCTCAGGAAGAGGCCGGTGACAGAGGCTTCACGATTTAAAAACAGACTGCCGGCAAAGATACCTGGCCTCCTTGAGTTGAACTCAACTCAGCGGGTCCTTCAGCCGCCCACGCAGTTTGCCGCGTAATTCTTCAGCCTCTTCTGATCCTCATGGAGATGGCAAAGCTTGTATTTTTTGCCGCTTCCGCACCAGCAGGGATCATTCCGTCCGAGGTTTCGTACCGGACGCTTCTCGTCTTCAGGATTAAGGAAACTCATTACACTCTTCATCAGTCCCATTGTATAACCTCACATATCAGATGTTTAGCAACTGTAGTATTTTAACAAAAGGGAGAAATGTTTTTCTACCAAAACAGATTTTTTAGAGCCGCCCTGTTTTTTGATATTCCTGGATATAGAGCTTCAGCGCCCGCAACACCATCCAATCCATGCTCACATTGTTTTCAGAGGCGATTTTGATGAGCCGGTTCAGGGTCTCCTTTTCGATGTCGCTCAGACCGGATGTCTCTTCTGTCTTCTCCTCTCCGGCAGGCTCTGGTCCTGTATCGGGCATTCTCTTCTTATGTTCCCTCGCAAGCATGTCCATCACGCCTTTCACATCACCTGAGTGAACAGCATTCATCACATCCTCGGGAGGCTGAACTCCGGAAGGTATTTCTTCTGCCGGCTTTACTTCTTCGACCTTCTCAAAATGCTCCTCCGCTTCTTTCCCTGACAGAGAAGGAACGGCCCCCGGCATCATGCCGGTCATTCCCATCATCATTGCGGCAAGGGTTCTGGCATAGTCGTTATCCGGCAGCTCCTCCTTCATGAACTCTTCCAGTTTTCCCTCTGCCATAGCCGCAGCAATCCTGTCAGCCATCAGGGGAACATCCCCTTCGTTTTCCTCAAAACGCCTCTTTCCAAATGGCGTCTTCGGCGGCCTCGGCAATGGTTTTTCTTTCTCTGACATGCTTATGTATCCTCTATTTCTTTTTTTTATTTTAGCATAAAGACGATGAGACAAGGCAGCTAAAACCTCTCATAATGTATCCTGCTCACTTCGAATTCCTCGTCCTTATGCGGTCCCGGAAGTTCTGCCGGGTATCCCATGGGGAGGAGGCACTGCACCCGGTAATTTTCCGGAATCGAAAGGACTCTCTTCACATAGTCCTCAGGATTTCCTGCATCAGCCTCGGTTCCGTCAGCGATCTGTATAAAGCATGTTCCCAGTCCCTGATTCGTGGCCTCAAGATAGATATTCTCAGCGCAGAGGGAACAGTCCTCCTTAAATCTCCTGCCCTTCTTCATGTCGTAGCAGATCACTATTACCACAGGGGCGTCCCTGGCAAAGGACGCATAAGGAGTAGCTACGGAAAGCAGCCTTTTTGTTTCTTCTTCCGTGACTACGATGAATTCCCACGGGCGCAGGTTCCTTGCCGTAGGTGAGAACATGGCTGCCTTCAGGACCTCATTCAGCTTCTCCTTCTCGATATCCTTTTTCAGATACGACCTTACGCTCCTTCTCTGTCTGATAATCTCAAGCATTGTACGCCTCCGTATAGGGTTGCCGCCGTGCTAAAATAAGAGCAAATACTTCAGCTTGTTCCTAATACTCAATACCGGCCCTGGCTTTTACGCCTTTTTTCCGGTAGTGCCTGATCTCCTTCATTTCTGTCACGAGGTCTGCCATCTGTACCACCTTTTTGTCCGCGTATCTGCCTGTGATAACCAGCTCGATCCTCTTGGGCTTTGCAGCTATAAGCTCAAGAAGGTCGTTAACGCTGATGAGCTTGCAGTTCACCGCAACATTCGCCTCGTCGAGGACCACCACATCATAATGCCTTGATGCAAGGGCATCCTTCACCTCTTCAAGGCCGGACCGTGCCTCTTTGATATCCAACCGGTTCGCCTTCCGCTTCAGAAGAAAGCCTTTACCATACTGGCGTATGGTTATCAATCCCCCGAACCGTTCCAGCATTTTATGCTCGCTGCACCGTCTCTTTTTAATGAACTGCACAATAAAGACCTTGAGTCCCGCTCCCGCAGCCCTTAGCGCAAGACCCAGGGCAGCGGTGGTTTTTCCCTTGCCGTTGCCTGTGTAAACCTGTATATATCCCCTGCGCATCGAGCTCCCTTCCGGTCAGCCCCGTGCTGACGCTGTATGTCTATTGTAACTGATTACCGGCCTTTTGTGGCTCAGCCAACAGCCGTTATTTCAGGACAAAGTTGATCGGCGCCTCTATCCTCCCCACCACCACGGGAAAGGGCGCAGCTCTGACAATGGTGTCCTTGGCCGCCGAATCCAGCAGACTGAAACCCGAGCTTCTTGTAACCATTATGTTCTCAGGCATCCCTTTGGGATTTATCGAGAATTCAGTAACGACAATGCCCTCCTGTTTTCTCTTCCTTGCAAGAGCAGGATATATCTTGGCCCGCTCAATGGCCTCCTTAATCCGTGGTATAAATGAATGATCGCCTGTTCCTGAACCATGGAACTCCACAGTGATGGAGGCGCTGCTTCCGGAGCCTCCACCACCGCCCTGCTCGAATGTGGAAGAAGGACCGCTTTCCCCTGGGCCGGCACGCGCTGTGACAGTTCCTCCCGGGAAGGCAGCCTCTCCCTTTTTCTCTTCATCCGGGGACCGCTCCAGATGAACCTCCATAGCGTCATTCTCCCTCGTCTTCTCAATGCCCTTTCCAGGGGGCTGGAGCGCTACAACACTTTTCCCCTTCCTGGGAAGAGTACCCCCGAGCTTTTTTTTCACCTCTTCTTTCAGCTCCGGAATATGATTTCCCGCCTTCGCTGTTTCGGTCACGTGGTCATCCTGCAGCTCGACAACGAATATCCTTTCTCCGGAGACAATATGCCTTGCGGACAGCAATGCGGCATAGAGAAAGAGCGTATGGAGAAAAAAAGAGAATACTATGGTATTTCTGATGTTCATCCCCCTACAGCGACACCCTCATCCCTCCGTAAACAGATGCCCCTTTTGTGCTATACCCTCCAACCTCTTCATAATGCGCGTTGAAGAGATTCTCTATTCTGCCGAACAGCGTAATGTTCTTTGTGACACGGTAGTTCCCGCTCAGGCCGACCACGGAATATGCGGAGAGTTCATTCCCTGATGCTGAGTTAAGGCGGTTGCCGACATAAATGTAGTCTGCCAGCAATGATACATCACGCTTCACGTATCCAACGCCGAGGCTGACTTTATTCTTCGGCCTCCTGATCAGACTTTTCCCGGTGTCTTTATTCTCTGTATCGAGATGCGTGTACCCGGTTCTTACGTCCAGGGCATCGTTCAGTTTAAGGGACGCAATTGCCTCCACACCCTCCACAGATGCCCGCGCGATGTTGGCCGCGGTGAAGGTGAGGGGGTCTGCCTGTATCAAATTCCTATAGTTCTGTTTGAAATAGGTCAGGGAAAGAGACATCTTCTCTCCGAACAGGGTTTTCGCCGCTCCAGCCTCAAAGGACTTTGATTCTTCAGGCTGAAGTGAAGGGTTTCCGTAAAATGGGTAAAAGAGGTCGTTCAACGACGGCGCCCGGAAACCTGTGCCGTAGCTTGTCCTGACAAGCAGGCCGGC